>CANGLG010000265.1 GCA_947454395.1 Flavobacteriales bacterium | reverse complement strand
GCATCTTGGATCGGTGATTCATGGCTATCGTTCGTTAGAGGCATTAATAAAACGTAGTTTTAATACTTCTGGAAACTGTAATATTGATGTCAATTGTCCGCAAGGAAAAGGGTATGAAAATCAACGTAATTCCGTAGCAATGCTGATTAATAGCACTGGAGGATTTTGTACTGGAACATTGTTGAATACCACTACTGGACCTATTAAACCATATGTATTATCTGCTTACCATTGTGGCACAAATCCAGCTTCTTGGATATTTCGTTTTAGGTGGGAAAGTCCAAACGAAGGGGTAGATTGTGGTACTTCTAAGCCTTCACAAGATGGACCAAAAGAGAGGTCTATTACTGGCGCATCCTTGGTTGCCTCGTATAAAACTACCGATTTTATTTTGTGTGAACTAAATGCAGCTCCCGCACCAGAATGGGAAGTGGCCTATGCTGGCTGGGATAAATCGGGTAATATACCTCAGACAGGCACTAGTATACATCACCCGGAAGCGGATATCAAAAAAATATCCTTGGATTTAAAACCATTGGTTGCTGAAGCGTTTAATAAAGGAGAACCTCGTAATCATTGGCGATCAAATTGGGACCAAGGGATCACGGAGTCAGGCTCTTCCGGTTCACCATTATTTGATCATAAGCACCGCGTTGTGGGGCAATTACATGGAGGTGACTCCGATTGTTTATCTAAGTTTATGACGGATTATTACGCGAAATTTAGCGAGTCATGGAAAGGTGGAGGTTCGCCAGAAACGCGCTTAAGCGATTGGTTGGATCCTACAGCCACCAAAATGGAGTTTGTAGACGGTACTTCAAATCCAAAATACGATCCTTTTTTAACCTACAATGCAACTAATTTGAGCGGAAATTTCTGTTCAGATACCGTAAAACCCTACGTAATTATTACAAACGGGGGAACGGATACATTGAAATCTATACGTGTGCGTTATGCTTACGATACAGGTGCATTAATAGATATCACATGGAATGGAAAATTAGCATTATACGAAACGGATACCCTCCATTTACCTGCTATGAAGTTGGATAAAGGCACACATGTTTTTACAGCTACTTTTCTTGCTGACTCGGATAAAATAGATGCTGAAACCACGAATAATAGTGTATCGTGTACGTTTAAAATACTCCAAAATCCACAAAAATATTACCTAGAATTACAGCTGGACACCGAAGGAGATGATAATGTTTGGTATTTGACGGATTCGACGAATAAAATATGGTACAAGGGTGGTCCATATTTACAAACGATAGGTAAACCGATGAAAATCCAACAAACCTTCTGCTTGGAACCAAATTGCTTCACGTTTTCAATGTATGATTTTTCTGGGGATGGAATGTATGTAAATGATTCAAATGTTGGTTCCTATTCTATAAAAGATGAATCAAACAAGGTGGTTGCACAATTATTACCCGAAAACGCAAAATTCGCAGCTTCCTACACAAAGAAATTCTGCTATATTTCCAATGTGGAAGAAGTAGACTTTGAAAATCAAATTCGTTTATTCCCGAATCCATCTAATTTGGATGTTTTTCACATAACTGCTGAAAATAGTAGTGTTAGAAATCTTGAAATATATACTATTGCGGGACAGTTAATCTCTAGCTATGAGGTGAATGCATACGAATTTGAAGTCCCTATATCTCAATTACAAGCTGGTATGTATTATGTGCGAATTATTGGTGCTAGTTCTGAAACAACCAAACCTTTTGTTCGTTATTAATTATCATGGCAGGTATTTACATCCATATTCCATTTTGTAAGAAAGCATGTACCTATTGTGATTTTCATTTTAGTACCACTTTTGAAAAATACCGGGAGGCAATGGTACGTGCCATTTGTACAGAAATTAGTGCACGAAAAAAAAAGCTAGATGGACAAGTGGTAGAAACCATTTATTTTGGTGGAGGAACTCCAAGTCTATTAACTTTGGAAGAGTTACAATCTATTCTAGATACGATTCACGAAAATTTTGAAGTCCATACGGACGTAGAAATTACCTTCGAAGCAAATCCGGATGATATAAATGCTTCGAAAGCGCAGGAATGGGTTAGTGCAGGTGTAAATCGTTTGAGTATTGGGTTGCAGTCTTTTCATGTAGAATCCCTGGAATGGATGAATCGTGCGCATACGGTTGCACAAAGTGTAGCATGTATACCAATTGCACAACAGGCAGGAATTCAAAATATTAGTATCGACCTTATCTACGGCTTACCAAACATGGATAACGAGGTATGGATAAAAGAAATACAAACCGCTTTACAATTAGGGGTACAGCACATTTCAGCTTATTGCTTAACCGTAGAACCAAATACCGTACTTTCTTCGTGGGTGAAAAAAGAGAAGATACAACCTGCAAGTAATGAGCTTCAAAATGAGCACTTTACGATTTTGCAAAAGGAATTGTTAACTGCTGGATTTGAACATTATGAGATTTCAAATTTTGCACTTCCAAACTTTATTTCAAAGCATAATTCTAGTTATTGGAAAGGTGCAATTTACCTAGGAGTAGGACCTTCCGCGCATTCCTACGATGGAAAATACCGTTCCTGGAATGTAGCAAACAACAAACGATACATACAAGGAATAGAAAACAAACAGCCTGAATTTGATTTTGAGTTACTTACCAAAGAGAATCAATTTAATGAGTTACTATTAACTGGTCTACGCGCTAAATGGGGTGTGAGTTTAGCGCAGTTGGAAGCCATTTTACCTTTAGACAAATCGTTCTTACAGCAACTGCAAAACTTAGAGAAAAAAGGTTGGGTAATTTGCAATGAAAACACCGTATATCTTACCCAAGAAGGGAAGTCCTGGGCTGATAAAATAGCGCAGGATTTGTTTGTATAAATATCAGATTTTTTTCACCATTAGTTAAGATTTATTGATTTTTATTAATTCAAGTTCATGTAGAATGGCGAAGCCATTATTGCATTTTCTTAATAAATCTAAATTTTTACGTGGTCCTCTTGAATAATTCCTTAATATCTT
>CANGLG010000264.1 GCA_947454395.1 Flavobacteriales bacterium | reverse complement strand
GATGGAAACGGACATTGATGTGCCAACTCATAAAATGTTTCAAAACTTCCGGATGCTCCCACCAAACAACTACATTTTTTTCCTTCAAAAAAACCAAAACTATTTGTTTTGATAAATTCTTCAATGTTTTTAATGTCTTGAGTTGACAAAGGATCACTGAATTCAAAGAGTTGGAAAATCCGTGAAACACCTATATTGAGTGAAATCAAATCGATGACACCCGTTTTATCTGCTAAGATAAATTCAGTGCTTCCACCTCCAATATCCATCACAATGGATTTTTCATCGAAAGAATAGGTTTGTCTGACTCCTTCATAAATCAATCGAGCTTCCTCTTCACCGGAAACAACTTGAATTTCTATTCCAGTTTTAGCTTTTACAGTTTGAATGAACTCCAATTGATTTTTTGCGTCACGAATAGCGGAAGTTCCAATCGCGTTTATTTTCTCTACTTGAAATTCTTCACATTTGACTTTGAATCGACTTAAACAAGCGATAGCTCGTTCAGCAGCATCTTCTGAAATTCTATTTTCATTGATTCCTCCCATTCCCAAAGCGACACCTTCCTTGGTAGAGAAAATATGTTGAATTTCACTGCCTGAAACTTCAGCAATGATCAAATTGAAGGTATTGGTTCCTAAATCAATTAGGGCTTTTCGCATAATAACACGAATTTACGAAAAACATTTAGGGTCAGGATTATTCCTAAAAAATGAAATCCATTGAAATGGATAACCCAAATGCATATAAACCCATAGGTGCGGGATTAATCCCGCACCTATGGGTAAAATAATCACAAATCAATAATGGTTTCAACCATTTATCACTGCAACACAATCTTCTTAATATCCACCGTATTTCCTTGTGGGTCAATGATTCTCACGAAATACAACCCATTTCCACCCCACGTGGTGATATCTACATAAAACTGTTGTTGGTTTACCGCATTTTGAAATACTTGCTGACCTTGCGCATCTTCAATTTTGATGCTGTAACCGTTCATTGTGGCTAAATTTCCTGCATCAATGGTAATGTGGTCGTTTGTTGGGTTCGGCCAAATTTTCAAAGTATTGAGATACGTAATTGGGTTGTAACCCGTAATTCCTGTGTTGATGACCAAGGTATCTGTTACGGTAACGTAGTCGTAACAAATGTTTGCGTTGTATAAATCAGAAATTTCTTGAGGCGTTATTAATCGATTCCAAAAACCTATATCATCAAGTTTACCATTAAAAAATTGACTAGTCCCAGAAATACTTGCCCCAAAATAAAAGCTTCCGCTATTATTGTTGGTTAATGTTACGTTTTGAAAAGTTGATATTAAAACATTATTGAGATAGAACTTTACAACACCCGAATCATAAGTGCATACTAAATGATTCCATTGATTAGATAGTGAACCATTATTTGAAGTGAACTCTTGATAATTCCCAGGGAGTTGAATCCATTTGGCAAAAGTTGGTTTCAAGTTTTTCAAATATATTTCCCAGTTTCCATTATATGCATCAATTAAGGCTGTATATGCGGCATTTTGTGAAGTATAAAACCATAACGATATAGAAAAACTATTTAATGAGTTCCTTGAAGTTGAAATATTATCATTCACCCCATCAAAACTGTACGCCTTCCCTGCGTTCCCAAAACGATCAGTCGTCAAAGTAGCTCCATTCACTGTTCCATTGTTGCCATTTCCACTTTCATCGTTGGCATTTCCATTAAACGGCCACCAACCTACTAAACCATTTGAAGGAACATAACTTGGCACTTGCGCCATCAAATTTGCAGTTAAACCAAGCCCAACTGCGAAGGCTGTAAATACTAACTTTTTCATTTTTTAAAAGTTTTAGTTTCTACTCTGCCCCGCAGTAGAGTTAATATAAAAAATCGGCGTGGGACAGTTACTAACTTGCACAGGAGGGAGTCGAAGCCCTAGAAGCAGAAGTATAGCAAAGCCCACGCCTTGACGTGAACGTTTGTTTCTTCTCTCTGCTTCTTTAGAATTTTCGACTTTTCCTGTGCAGGATTAGCAAACGCTAATATTATATGTCAGCCCTAAAGACTGTATTTTGTTCTATCTCATTCGTTTTAATTATTGTATTTTCAAAATTAAAAATTTCTATTTATGTTTCACAGTCTATTCACACTGCTTTTCGAATTTCACGATTTTTTTAGCCAATTAATAAGGTTTCTAATTCTTAAATGATGACCGAAATGCAAAATCCCATTCTTATATAAACGACCTGAAACACGAAGAAGTAAATAGGTTGAAACCACAAGAATTAGTATCGAAATAATCGCATAATAATATGTTCCTTCTGGATATCCTTGTGCGATTTTTACCATGACAACTACCGGCGAGGTAAATGGAATAAACTGCATCCATTGCGTAAATGAAGAATCCGGTAAAATGATGGAATAATAACCTGCATACAAGGAAAACCCAAGTATGAAAAGAACAGGAAATAAAAACTGTTGTCCATCGCTTTCGGTTCCTGCGGTAGCACCAATTGCACTGAAAAAAGCTCCATAAAAATAATAGGCCAATACAAAGAATAGGAGAAAGTGAACCAACATGTATCCGAAATTAATTCGGCTTTAAATCAATTCAATAAACTGATTGTAACGACCAACTGGCGTGGAATCTATGATTTGTTGTTGCACATCTGAGGAAACTTGAATTCCTTCCCAATTGGATAAATCCAACATATCCGGAAAAATAGTTTGTCTAAATATCAATAAACCGATTGCAATTAAAATCGTCCATCCAACAATCTGAATGAATGCGGCGATGCCAATCCCGGTAATTTTTCCTAACATCAACTGCGAAGGCTTCACCGACGCTAAAAGCACTTCTACAATTCGGTTGCTTTTTTCGCGCGTTGTACTTCTTAAAATGGTCATTCCAAAAAGTAACACAAACAAAACTATGATCGCACCAAAGACAAAACCAACCCACCCTTCCATGTCGGAGGATTCATTTTTGGGGTCGTAGACATTTCTAAAATCAACGTTCAATGGCTGCTTG
>CANGLG010000263.1 GCA_947454395.1 Flavobacteriales bacterium | reverse complement strand
CTACTAAATTTTGGGTAGAACCTATTAGCTATGAAGAGAATGCGTTGACACAACAAAAAACATATTGGGATTCCATTCGTCCGATACAACTCACCAAAAGGGATAGTCTATTTTTTGCTACACAAGATAGCATTTACCAAGTACAACATTCCGACACCTTCTTACTCCGAAAAGACAGTATCTATAATGCAGTATCTATCATGGATATACTTTGGTATGGTGTCGGATTTAAAAACACATACAAAGGAAATAGTCTTTGGATAAGCTCTTTAGCTGCTCAACTTGTCCCATTAGGAGTTGGAGGATATAGACATCGTATGTATGTCAAATACAATAAAAAATTTAAAAATGGTAAGGGTTTAAGTATTGAACCACTCATGGACTATGGTTTTTCGAATCAGGATTTGAAAGGGGAACTAACACTCGCTTATCTCTACAATCCAAACCGTGCCTCACGGATCCAAGTCAAAGGAGGAGATATATACGATTTCATCAATAGTTACCAAAGTATTGTTGGAACCTGGGGACCGGGTAATCGCGTGCGCAATCAAAAACTGGAACTTACTCACCGCATGGAAATTTTAAATGGACTTTACCTAGAAAATTCATTTTTATATTCAAACAGAAGCTCTATTGCTGGTATCAACTATCCAACATGGGTAGATGGTTTTGGAACATTCGCTAAACCTACCCCATTTGAAGGATATAAAATAAGCTTACTTACAACAGAGTTTGAATACCATCACCACCAAAAATACCTGATCAAAAACAAACGAAAAGTAGTACTTGGTTCCAAATGGCCGACCGTTGCAGCAAAATTTAATGTAGGAGTTCCTTCCCTTTTTGGAGGACAATCCAATTTTGGATTTTTAGAATTCCGAATAGCAGACGAACGTAAATTGAGAACCTTCGGTGATTTCTTTTTCAAACTTACCTTTGGACAATTTTTGTATAAAAACGATTTACGTGTAATCGAGCATAAATATTTTAGGACCTCAGATAATTTCTTCTTTTCCAATCCTACCAACTCCATGCAATCCCTAGATACCAATATGAATACTTCTGTAGGTTACTTGCAATGCAACGCGATTCACCATTTTAACGGCTTCTTCTTGAATAAAATATGGGGAATCAATAAATTAAAATTAGAAGAATCTATTGGCGGGGGAATACTTACAATCCCAAACACACAATTTTTACAATCAGAAATGTATGTAGGTTTAGAACGAAAATTCAGAATTCGAAAAGACTTAATGAAGTTTGGAATCTACCTCATCAGTACCACATCCACCCATGCACCACATTCCTTTCGTTTCAAAATTGGTATTAATGGATACGACACCTTTCGATCCAAATGGTTATACTAAAAACTTAAATCAACCACTAACTTACGCGTGTGTATCTTCCAAACACCATCCTCTTTCACAAACGTATCGTGGTATACTCCAGTCATAATTGTCTTCGTAGATTCAATAGCATCTACCACCAACAAATAACTTTGCGCGTACGCTCCGCCTTCATGTAAATCAACTAAGGTATTCGTTATAAAATGGCGTTTTCCGCGAGTAAACTCCACTATTTTAGATAATAGGGCTTCAATTTCTTCTTTCCCTTTCGCTTTCCCAATACGCAATTCTAACTTTCCATCTTCGATAAACAAATCACGACATACATCTATGCGTTCAATGTCTAAATGAATAGTATACGAATGAATAACTTCAGTGATTTGAAACTTGTCGAAAATAGCTTGCATTGTAAAATGTTTAAATAGGAATGTGATAAGTCAGTCTGAGCGAAGTCGAAGACTACTTACTAATCAACTCATACAACGGATTCAAATTCGGCGAAATAATAATATCTATACGACGATTTTTCGCTTTATCTACCTCATCTACTGGATGAAACTCACCACGACCAGCAGCCATTAAAATCGTTGGACTAATAGCAGTATTTCCAGTCATGATTTCTACTACCGAAGTCGCACGCAAAACAGACAATTCCCAGTTATTTTTTGGATGCCCAGTACGTGTCATTTTATCTGTATCTGTATGACCTTCCACGATGATTTCTAATTCTTTCTCATTTTCTAATACTTTCGCTAAATCAATCAATGCGGTTTTACCTTCTGGTTCTACTTCTGTACTTCCAGTTTTAAATAATAATTTGGCTTCTAAACTCACGTAAATCTTACCATTTTTATTTACAACTGTCAACCCACGATTTTTATACGACAACAACGCATCTGCTACTTTTTTCTGTAACAGTTTGATAGCATCGTCTTTGCGTTGCATCATCTCCTCCAACTCGTTCACGCGCTTCTCACGATCCGCTAATAAACGTTGTTTTTCTTTCAATTCTTCTTCTAATTCCTTTAAGACATCTTGCTTGCGTTGTAATTCAATACTTTTAGCGTCCATTTCTGCCTGCATACTTCCAGCACTTTTCGCAATCGTAGCGCGGTCCTGCTCTATGCGTTTTTGATACGCACTATTTTGTTCTTCCAATTTTCCATATTTGGAACGAAGATCACGCAACAACCCCCCTAAATTTGTAGTGTCTACTTTCAATTGCGTAGCTTCTTTTTGAAGGAATTGCAACATCGCATCTAACTCATTCGATTTGGTTTCAAAATTGATTGCCTTATCTTTCAAAGCATTCAATTCTTCTTCACACAAACGGGCTTTATCTTTTACATCATTGTATTTTTTCATTGGGACACAGCCTACTAATAGTAAGCAAGTGGTAAAAAAGACGATACAGGTGTTTTTCATACTAGTTGGTAGTTTTTTTTCGTGACTAACAAATATCGTAATTTGAAGTATTCCTTACCCTTGATGACGTAATAGTTTTAAACACCAATTTTTTAGCAACTCTAGGAAAACAACTTAAAATAAAGGACAAGATAAACGATCGGTAGGCCTCGTTTCACAAGCGGAATAATGCAAGGAGAATTCATGTGTCATTAATGCAACCGTATTGATTTTAGAACTAACAAAATCCACCGAATACCCAAATGCAAACTGATCTTTAAAACGTACTTGCATCATGCCAATAAAGGACTCGTTATTTCGTATTCCAAGACCAAT
>CANGLG010000262.1 GCA_947454395.1 Flavobacteriales bacterium | reverse complement strand
AGACCATTATATTGAATCTTCAATGACTCCTTATATCATTGAAGAACGTCCTTTAAACATGACACAAATGGACGTGTTCTCAAGATTGATGATGGACAGAATTATTTTTCTTGGAACAGGAATCAATGATCAAGTAGCGAATGTAATTAACGCTCAACTATTGTTTCTGGAATCAGTTGATGCAAAAAAAGACATTCAAATCTATTTGAATTCACCTGGTGGTTCTGTTTATGCAGGATTAGGAATTTATGACACGATGCAATATATCAGACCGGATGTAGCTACCATTTGTACGGGAATGGCTGCTTCAATGGGAGCTGTACTATTATGTGCCGGAGCAGATGGAAAAAGAAGCGCTTTGAAACATGCACGCGTTATGATTCATCAACCACTTGGAGGTGCACAAGGACAAGCAAGTGACATTGAAATTACTGCTCGTGAAATTCAGAAATTGAAAAAAGAACTTTACGATATCATTGCTACACATTCAAAACAAGCTTATGATAAGGTATGGGCTGATTCTGACCGAGACTATTGGATGACTTCTGAGGAAGCTAAAGAATATGGGATGGTAGATGAAGTATTATTGAGAAATCCAAAATAAGTAATGTCAAAAAAGGATACAAGTTGTTCTTTTTGTGGTGCAAGCAGAAATTCTGTAAACATGCTGATTGCTGGTGTTTCAGGACACATTTGTGACAGTTGTGCTGTTCAGGCTAGTAAAATTGTAAAAGAAGAAGAAGTTCACGGAAAGGAAACAAAAGACAATTCAACGAATTCTAAGAAAAGTAAACTTCATAAACCTGTTGAAATAAAACAACAACTTGATGAATACGTAATTGGACAAGAAACAGCTAAAAAAGTACTGTCAGTTGCTGTATATAATCATTTCAAAAGGTTGAATTATTCTCCTGTGGAAGATGAAGTCGAAATTGATAAATCAAATGTTATTTTAGTTGGTAGAACAGGTACAGGAAAGACATTATTAGCAAAAACAATTGCGAAAATGCTTAATGTACCTTTTTGTATTGCGGATGCCACTGTTCTTACTCAAGCAGGTTACGTTGGCGAAGATGTTGAGAGTATACTTTCTCGCTTACTTCAAGCTGCAGATTATGACGTTGAAGCAACTCAAAAAGGAATTGTTTTTATAGATGAGATTGATAAAATCGCAAGAAAAAGTGACAATCCATCTATTACGAGAGATGTTTCCGGAGAAGGAGTGCAACAAGCATTATTAAAATTGCTTGAGGGCTCAATTGTAAGTGTTCCGCCTCAAGGAGGAAGGAAACACCCAGAACAAAAACTCATTCAGATTGACACAAAAAATATCTTATTCATATGCGGAGGAGCATTTGATGGAATCGAACGAATAATTGCGAATCGCGTTAATCGTCAAACCATTGGATTCGGGAAATTACAAGAAGAGCTCATTGAAGATGAGTCACTTTTGAAATACATTACTCCATCAGACATTAAAGATTTTGGATTAATCCCTGAATTAATAGGTCGTTTCCCTGTCCTTTCGCATCTCGAACCGCTGAAAAAAGAGGATTTAAAACGAATTCTTACAGAACCTAAAAATGCCTTGATAAAGCAATATGTTCGACTTTTCGAACTTGATGGAATTAAACTTACATTTGAAAAAGAAGTGCTTGATTTCATTGTAAACAAAGCCCTGGATTTTAAATTAGGAGCTCGAGGTTTACGTTCAATTTGTGAAGCGATTTTAACCGAAGCAATGTTTGAATTACCTGCATCTAACATTAGTTCTTTTAATGTGGAGTTGGATTATTCCGTTAGTCAATTCAATAAATCAAAGCTTGCGCAATTAAAAGTTGCTTAAACAATTTCCTAATAAGTTTGTAATTTCTACATTTGCATCATTAAAATAAAATATGAAAACGATTCAATTTAGAGAAGCTCTCCGAGAAGCAATGAGCGAAGAAATGAGAAGAGACGAAAAGGTTTTCCTTCTTGGTGAAGAAGTTGCTGAATATAATGGCGCTTATAAAGTTTCTCAAGGAATGCTTGATGAATTTGGTCCTAAAAGAGTCATAGACACCCCGATTGCTGAACTTGGTTTTGCTGGAATTGCTGTTGGTGCCTCGATGAATGGATTAAGACCTATCGTTGAATTTATGACTTGGAATTTTGCTATTTTGGCAGCAGATCAGATCATTAACTCCGCAGCTAAAATGTTGCAAATGTCAGGTGGTCAATACCATTGCCCAATTGTTTTTAGAGGTGGAAATGGTACTGCTGGGCAATTAGCCGCTACACATTCTCAAAGTTTCGAAGCGTTTTATGCTCATGTACCTGGATTAAAAGTAATAACTCCTTCAAATCCAGCTGATGCTAAAGGACTATTAAAAGCCGCCATACGTGATGAAGATCCTGTTGTTTTCTTAGAATCTGAAAAAATGTACGGCGATAAAGGAGAGGTTCCTGAAGGAGAATATATAATTCCAATCGGAGTTGCAGATGTGAAAAGAAAAGGAAATGATGTAACGATTGTTTCATTTGGTAAAATAATCAAGGTTGCATACGAAGCAGCTGAGTTATTAGCTAAAGAAAATATTTATGTAGAAATAATTGATTTACGAACAATTAGACCTATCGATTACAATTGTATTGTTGAATCAATCAAAAAAACAAATAGATGTATCGTTCTAGAGGAATCATGGCCTCTTGCCTCAATATCTTCCGAAATTTCTTATCATCTTCAGAGATATGCTTTTGATTATCTTGACGCACCTGTAATGCGGGTAACACAAACAGACACTCCTTTCGCATTTTCTCCTACTTTAATTGATGAAGCATTACCAAATGTGGAACGATTAATTAAAGCAGTTAAATCCACACTGTACAGATAATACAACTATTATTTAAGGCTCCGAAAGGAGCTTTTTTTATTTCATAAAGTGAAAATAAATTCTGTTATCAACATTTTTTTGTCTAAAAACTATTTTTTTTAAACTTTTTACTTGTGTAATAAAATAAATGTAGTATCTTTGCACCCCTCAAAGTGCGTTTGAGGTATATTTATTTATTTAAAATTAAGAGTATTTTATGCCAACTATTCAACAGT
>CANGLG010000261.1 GCA_947454395.1 Flavobacteriales bacterium | reverse complement strand
TTCATGCTCTAAACAACGCTTTATTGCTTTGATTGTTCATTTGTTTCTAAGATCCACAACCAACGCAGTCAATATGACTATCCATTGGTTTCACTCCTTTTAGTTTCATTTCTAAATTGTGGATTTCATCTTTGATTTCCATATCAGCAAACATGTCGCCTGTAAGTTGGGATTTCAATGATTCGATTTTTTCTTCTAGGGATAATTCGGTGTTCATAAGCTTAATTTTAATCATCCAAAATTGAATAAAATAAACACGAATAAAAAAATGAAATGAAAAGAGTTTTGAATAAAGTTATTAACTTCTATGATTGGCAATTTACCTCACTCATAAATTCATCAATGAACTGTAACATACGTTGGTGACGAACTTCTGCGATTTCTTTAGCTGTTTTAGTTTCCATTCGGTCTTTTAAAAGTAGCAGCTTTTCATAGAAATGATTGATTGTGTGTGTTTTCGCATGAAAATAAGCTTCTTTTGAATCGTGCATTACCGGTGAAACATTTTCAAGATAGAGTGCTTGATTTTTGCTGCCTCCGTAGGCGAAAGTTCTTGCAATTCCAATGGCGCCAATTGCATCTAAACGATCGGCATCACGAACAATTTTTCCTTCCAATGAAGTAATTTCATCTTGCACTTTAGCGCCTTTAAACGAAATGATTTTAACAACACTTGCTACGTTATCAGCTAAAATTTCACTTCCACCGTATTCGAGAATAATTTCTTTGGCTATTTTCCAGCCGGCATCAAAATCACCACCATTGTACTTGTGATCAGAAATATCGTGAAGTAAAGCGGCTAATTCGATAATTTCCTTGTCTCCACCTTCTTTGGAATGAATTTGAACTGCAAGATTGTAAACCCTCAAAATGTGTTGCCAATCGTGGCTACCTTCCTGATCTATGAATTGATTTTCAATTCTTTTTTTAATTGATTCAATCAGGCTAGACATTGAATTAAAACTTTAATACTTTTTTTGTAAACAATTGATTATCTGATTGAATTGTTATTAAATAATATCCTTTGTTTAAGAATGAAAGGTCAATGTTCTTTTGATTTGTCTCCATTAATTTGTTCCCACTCAAATCCTGAATTAGGATGCTTTGGATTTGCTCTTTGGTTTGAATATTTATTAATTCTGTAAATGGGTTGGGATATATTTTAAAAGACTCTTTGGTTAACTCATGAATTCCAACTGGGTCTTCTTTTCTAACTGAAATATCATCCAAATACAACTTAAATCCATCGTATGTCACATTAATAAAAGCGACGTAAATGGTTTGATTGTCATATCCGTGTGAACTTAAATTAACTTCGCGATTTGTCCACTCAAAATTTTCTTGTTCTACCGAACCGATTGTGTCAGTGAAGCTTGCAAGTTGTGAGTCCGTAGTTGAAACGAGTACCAAATAATCGTCAGGAAAAGACGGATCATGTGATTTCGCATTCCAAGAAATGAAATTACCATAAGCTCCTAAACTTAAAGCAGGTGTAATCAACCATTCGTTTGCGGTTCCAGGTGAAGTGAAATAAGATGTTGATGCGGCAACGGAATCGGCTGTATTGTCAGGATCTGCAACAACAATCCAAGGCATTGCGGTGAATTCAATAACTTCTGGTGCAGGCGTATTTGTATCGTTATCGACCATTGTATAACTGAATGGAATTTGCCCACTTTGGAATGTTTCATTTAGAATTTGAACTTGCGAAAAAACTCCGTATGATATTAAAGAAAAAGTAATGAATAATAATTTCATGAAGCAAATTTACATTTATTCTACCAACGAAATGAGAATCTCTTTGAATTCCTGATAAAAGTCATCAAATTCTAGTAGCCGGTTTTTGAAAAAATCATGAATAATTGGCCAATCTTCATCTTTGTAAAAGTTCACGTTTTCCAATTCCCACGAGATTCGACCAATGGTTTTGCCATCTTCACTGGCATGAAATTCTTCCCATTTAGTCGTGTAATTCATTGACGACTCCAATACTTTTTTCAATTCGCCCAATTGCTCCCAAAAAATCGATTGAATGCCCGAGTCTTTAAATTGTATGTCGTAACAAACTGCAGTGAGTTTTCCGTCTGAAATAAGACGCAAATAGGTGTTTTTAACTTCAGTAGGGTAGGTAGCCCAATTAACTCTTCGTCCAGAGGAAGAAACTTTTTTACGCATTACCTCTTTGAAGGCAGACCAGAACAACTCATTTCGTTCTTTACGCGCTTCTTTGGATAACATTGATCTATTTGTTTCCTTTAGCGAAATCCGCTAAAAACTGTTGAAGTCCCAAGTCTGTCAAAGGATGTTTCGCTAATGCTTTTATAGCACTTAACGGACCAGTCATTACATCGGCACCAATCTCAGCACAATGAATTATGTGCATTGGATGACGTACAGATGCAGCTAAAATTTCTGTGTCAAAAGCGTAGTTATCGTAAATTCCTCTGATTTGATCAATCAATGCCAAACCATCTGTGGAAACATCATCCAATCTTCCAAGAAATGGAGAAATATACGTTGCGCCCGCTTTTGCAGCCAATAAAGCTTGACCTGCAGAGAAAATAAGTGTGCAATTCGTTTTGATGTTCTTTTGTGAAAAATATTTAATTGCTTTAATTCCTTCCAAAATCATCGGTATTTTAACCACTATATTTTTATGAAGAGCTGCCAATTGTTCTCCTTCTTTTACCATTCCTTCAAAATCCGTAGCGATAACTTCAGCGCTAACGGGTCCATTTACTATATTACAAATAGCAACGTAATGGTCTAAAATATTTTGAGCTCCTGTAATCCCTTCTTTGGCCATTAAAGAGGGATTTGTTGTTACACCATCTAAAATTCCAAGGTCATTTGCCTCACGAATTTCATTCAAATTTGCTGTATCAATAAAGAATCTCATAACTTTCGAATTATTTTTTGTTTTTCATTTCTTGTTGCATACGTTGCATTTCTTCCAATTTTAGTTGAAAGCGTGACTTTTTCTTTTCTTTTCCGCCAGTTGTTGTATTAGCAGATTTACGTTCAGCCATTTTTATTTTTAATTTATCTTCATCAACAATAAATCTTTTAATAACTACCATCATAATAATAGATA
>CANGLG010000260.1 GCA_947454395.1 Flavobacteriales bacterium | reverse complement strand
TCTGAAGATACTTCCCATCGAAGATTGTATGACTTTTTGATTAAAACAATCAACCGTATTTTTTGAACAAACAATTTCATTTATTCCAAACCAATCTGCTGTTCGAATAATTGTACCTAAATTTCCTGGGTCTTGAATTCCATCTAATAAAAGAATATGTTCGCTTTTATTTTTGGGATTTGGAATAGGTTTTTTGATGGCGGCAATAATTTCAGGTGCATTCGATAAAGAGCTGACCTTTTCTATGTCGGTTTGTGACCCTATGTATGTATTTGGTTGTTCTTGTAGATTAAGTTTTGAATAAAGTTTCTCTGAACAAAGTATAAACTGAATTTCTTCGCTTTTTGACTGAAGTATTTCAGATACGATCTTTTCACCTTCAATAAGAATAATTTCCTCAATATCCCTATTCTTTTTTAATTGAAGACTACGTAGCCATTTAATCTTTTGCAATGAAATTTTTTCCAAAGGATATTCTTATTTTTGTGGATATTAAAAAATCTGTGAACAAAGCGAAATTAATAATTATTGTGGCAATTTCATTGTTTGTTGTCACTTCGTGTCACATTACGCGAAATGTTCCAAAAAATTTATTCTTATTAAAGTCTAATACGGTAGAAATAAATAAATGTACTGTTTCTAAAGACGAGTTAAGTTTAATAATTAGGCAACAACCTAATCAGAAAACATTCGGATTACCTCTAAAACTTTACATCTATAACTCGGTTGATTCTGCAAAAATTTCTCAAAAAAGAATTTCAAAAAAACAAAAATTTGATTCGAAAATAATTACAAAAAAAAATCGAACCAATAAAGTAAATCAAAGAAGAATCAATCGGGCTTTGAAGCATAACAAAACTGAATACAAAGAGAAAATTCTTTCAGATACAGTTTTTAATAAGACACTTTTCATCGAGAAAATTAAATATAAATACGGTCAAAAACCAATTGTGTTTGATTCTTTATTATTTGAAAAAAGCATTGAACAAATAGGGATTTTCTTAAAGAAAAAAGGTTATTACTATAATTCTGTAAGTGGAAAGGCAGAATACAATCAGAAAAAGCAACACGCTCATGCAATCTATACAATTGAAAGTGGTTCCGTTTATACCATTGATTCCCTCAAAATAGTCGGACAACAATTAATAAAAGACATATATGCGAAATTTGAAAAGAAATCTATTCTTTCAAATGATGGCGAACATCCTTTAATTAATAAACCATTTGATTTAAACTACTTGGAACAATATCGAGAAGAACTGTCGAAATTCATGCGTGATGAGACAATCTATATGTTTTATCCTTCAAATGTTCAATTTACGGCAGATACTTTTAAGCAGACAATGAAGGTGAATTTAGTCATGGAATTTAAGGATAGGCTTATTTCTGATCCGAACGATAAAAAGGCGATGTTGAAAGTTCCATTTAGAGAAACATTTATCAATAACGTTTATTTTCACCTTTCAGATACGTTGAGTTTTAAAGGTAGTTTCAATACATTCATGAATGAAAATAATCGTGATTTAACTGATTCTATTGCTCCTCAGTTTGTTAATACATCTGCTAATACATTTTATCAAGACATTGCCTATTCAAAGAAAAAAACCGCAAAATATAAAGTTCCAAAAGGCACTCCAGATCCATTTAGAATGGTTTATGTGAAATACAACGGCAGTAAACCTTGGATAAAACCTGAAATACTTGAACTTCAAAATTATTTAGAGCACACAAATAAATACAAAGACTATTATCTTGATCGCTCGTATAGAAGTTTGGTTCAATTAGGAGTGTTTTCGGCAATTAAACCTTTGTTGATTGAAATACCTGGAACGAGTAAATTAGATGTGCACTATTATTTGGAACCAGCTGAAAAACAATCTTTTGGTTTCGAGCCGAAATTCACAACAACTTCAGGATTATTAGGAACTACAGCCTCCATAAATTATACAAATAAGAATTTATTCAGGGGAACTGAAAAAATGACACTTTCATTTGGAGGTGGTTTCGAGACGCAAACACAGGTTTTTGACAATACGAGGAAAGAAAGTCTTTTTAATACTTTTGAATTAGGTCCGGCTATTAAATTTGACTTACCTGGCCTTTTTCCATCACCACCGACTGCACTGAAATCAAAACGTCAGAAACCAAGAACAGAAATTTCGACGGCTTTAAATTTTGAAAAACGAAATATTTTCGACAGACGTGTTTTTCAGCTAAATTACATGTGGAAATTTTACGTTAATAAAACACAAGTATTTAAAATAGGATTTCCGGGAGCATCAACTATTAAATTTGTTCAAATAAATCCTAGTTCAGAATTTCAACAGCAGTTGAATACAATAAACGATGTGTTTTTAACGAATACTTATAGCAATCAGTTTATTTGGCAGGACTTTAAGTTTTCATGGGAGTTCAATAACAAAGACAAAGACTTTAAAGATGGAAAAAAACCATTTTTAAATTCGAACATTTATTTTCTTACCACATTGGATGCTGCGGGAAATCTATTGTACGCATTTCGAGAAAAGCAGCAAATGGTTGATGGACAGTATAAATTTCAGAATTTAGTCTATTCTCAGTTTGTGAGGTTGGATAATCAATTAATTATGACAAAAAAGCTTCCACACAAAACCTCACTACATTTCAGAGTGTCTGGTGGTATGGGAGTTCCATATCGAAATTCAAAAACTTCGCTCCCCTATGACTATTCTTTTTTCGCAGGAGGATCAAATGACAATAGAGGTTGGACTGCAAGAGCATTAGGGCCAGGAGGTTATCAATATCATTTGGATACGAATAGATTAGGAACTCAAATTGCTGACATTCGTATTGGTGGTTCATTAGAATATCGTTTTTCAATGGGTGGAATGTTTAAAGGAGCAGTTTTCACAGACTTCGGAAATATTTGGACCTATAAAGAGGACGCAAGTAGAAATTATAGTCAATTTGGATTAGCTACATTTCTGCCTCAGATGGCCGTATCTGCCGGGGTAGGTTTAAGATTAGATCTCGATTTCTTTGTCATTCGTCTTGATATTGGCTGTCCGATTTATAATCCTGCATATACTTCAGGAGCGAAATGGGTTTTTCAAGATTTGAGGACAAG
>CANGLG010000259.1 GCA_947454395.1 Flavobacteriales bacterium | reverse complement strand
TAAAGTGGTGAATGCTGCTCCACGAGTTCAAGTAGATTTGCCGTCGGTTTCAGCGGACGAATCAACTCGTGATATACCTGCACCGAGTGATTCTGTGCGAGAAAAGTTTATAGTTTCCTTCCATGATTCTATTGTTTCACATGTGGTTTTGAATAATGAAACGATGTCTGCGATATCAAAGCGATTTATGGTCTCCGTTGAAGAATTAATAAGCTTTAATAATTTAAAAAGCTCTAAAATAACCCCAGGACAAGTTTTACGAATTAAATTAAAAAAAGAAAATGTGAGTGAAGTGGAAGTGCGCCATGTCCCTGACAGATTCAGTACTTCAAAAGATACTTTACCAGTATTTGTAAAAAAAGATAGTTATAAAATAGCTTTGTTTTTACCTTTTAACCTCGATTCGACCAGTACATTAAATAAAGGAATAACTTCTGCTGCTTGGGATTATTATATGGGAGCAAAAATGGCTTTGGATTCTTTGACAAAATTGGGATTGAAAGCTGACTTTTATGTGTATGATTATCAATCGAAAAATGAAACGATTGAAAAGCAATTGGAAAAGCCAGAAATGAAAAAAATGGATTTGATTTATGCTCCTTTTCAATTTAAAGAGTCTGAAAAAGTCGCTTCATGGTCAAAAATTAATAAGATTAGAACAGTTTTTCCGGTTTCCGTACCAAGTGAATTTTTAAAGGAAAATAAATTTGCCTTCGCTTTAACTCCAACAAATGAACTCTTAATAGCAAATCTCGCAAAGTACATCTATCAAGTACATGAAAACCAACAAATTGTATTAATAAAAGGTTCAAAATCAGAAGATCAAGCGAATTATGACATTTTTTTAAGTGCATTTAGGCAATTACCTATAAAGAATAGTCGTCCAAGGGTAATTGAAGCAACTTGGAGTGATTTTACAAAATACGAACGATTGGGAACAAAGGTTTATTATGTCTTTTTATCAACAGAAAAAGAAAAAGTAATATCCCTTTTGACCTCTTGTTCATCAAAGCCCAATGTTCAAGTTTTTGGTTTGAAAGAATGGATTGAATACAAAGAAGTGAGTAGTGAGTTGAAAAACAAGTTCACTTTTTCTTTCGCAAGTCCGTCCTATTTTTCTTATAAAGAACCAAGTTTAATTCCCTTTCACAAACAGTTTCGAAGGAAATATGGCGCTGATTTAACAAAAATGGCATGTTTGGGTTTTGATGCATCATTAAATATTTGTTTAGAGTTCCTTTTAGGAAAAAAAATACCGAAAGGTTTAATCAGTAATTATGAGTTTATCCAGAACGGGTTTGGAAATGGGTTTCAAAACAATTCCTCTTTCGTATTGGAGTTTAAAGATTTTGAATCTAAAAAGGTAGAATGAATAAGGAATTAATTGAATCGCGTTACCGAGAATTACAGCTGCATATTTGCAAGGAGCTTGAGTTGCTTGATGGAAAAGCTAAATTCGAAGAAGATGCGTGGAGTAGGGAAGAAGGTGGTGGTGGATTTACGCGTACAATTACCCAAGGAGCAATTATTGAAAAAGGAGGAGTGGCCTTTTCTGCTGTACATGGTCATGTGAGCGAAGTGATGCGTAAACAGCTTGATTTGGAAGGAGAGACATTTTTCGCAACAGGCGTTTCTATCGTTTTACACCCAATTCATCCTCGACATCCGATAATTCATATGAATGTTCGTTATTTTGAATTGAATACAGGTGTTTATTGGTTTGGTGGTGGGATTGATTTGACTCCACATTATGTAAATAAAGAAGCGGCAATACTTTTTCATCAAGGTTTAAAAGACAAGTGTGATTCACATCATGTAGATTTCTTCAATGAATTTAAGCCTTGGGCAGATCGTTATTTTTACTTGCCTCATCGTAATGAATCGCGAGGAATTGGAGGGATTTTCTTTGATCATAAGGATGAAAGTTGTGGAATTTCAAAAGAACAATTGTTTCAGTTTTGCATTGAATTAGGTGAGTTATTTCCGAAATTGTATAAGCAACAAATTGAATTTGCTCCAGTTTCAGAACCAACAGAACGCGAGAAAAACTGGCAATTAACTCGAAGAGGAAGGTATGTAGAATTTAATTTACTTCACGATCGTGGGACAAAATTTGGAATATATTCTGGAGGTAGAACCGAATCCATTTTGATGAGTATGCCTCCACTCGCAGAATGGACATATAACTTCAAAGCCGAAGCGGGTTCAGAAGAAGAGGTTACATTGGGGATTTTAAGTAGTCCAATTGATTGGATAAAATAAATTAAATTTTAATGGTGAAAATAAAAAGAAATTCAACGGTTAAAACGCTAATGAATTTTAAATTCATTAGCGTTTTATTTCTTTTTAGTTTATTCTTTTCTGAGAATTTATTTTGCCAACAATTTAAAACAGAGTATGTTATTTTATTAGTAATTGATGGACCTCGATATTCAGAAACTTT
The DNA here is from genome assembly GCA_947454395.1 of Flavobacteriales bacterium. GTDB lineage: Bacteria > Bacteroidota > Bacteroidia > Flavobacteriales_D > Crocinitomicaceae > UBA952. Next base: position 686 of record CANGLG010000259.1, on the reverse strand, counting down.
TGGAGATTCCGCTTGTCGTTACATTCCAAATATGGGGAAAAAGTTAGTTAATGAAGGGGTTTTCTTTTCAAATTTCAAAAATAACGGACCAACCTATACTATTTCTGGACATACAGCCATGACCACTGGTAATTATCAGAAAATCTCCAATGGAGGAAAAAAACTCCCTAAAAATCCTTCCATGTTCCAGTATTATCTGAAGCAAAGACAGAAAGATAAATCCGATGCGTATGTTCTTTCTAGTAAAGGAAAACTTGAGGTTTTGGGAAACACAAAAGATAAACTTTGGTGGAATACGTATATGCCTATAACCTACTGTGGAGTCAACGGACATAGTAAAGAATACGCCTCTGATGAACAGACTTTCAATAAAGTAAATGAATTGTTGAATGGAAAGACACCTCATTTGATGTTGGTAAATCTGTTATCTGTTGATTCATACGCTCATGCCAAAGATTGGGAAATGTACCTTGAATCCTTAATGAAATGTGATCAGTTTGTCTATAATTTATGGCAGAACATTCAAAACAACCCGAAAATGAAGGATAAAACTACCTTGTTCATAACAAACGATCATGGTCGCCATTTGGATGGACACAAAGATGGTTTTGTGAATCATGGTGATAAATGTGAAGGTTGTAAACATATCTCTTTATTAGCATTAGGCCCTGATTTTAAAAAAGGTG
>CANGLG010000258.1 GCA_947454395.1 Flavobacteriales bacterium | reverse complement strand
GCAATAAACGTTATAAAAAATAAAGAATACGAAACCATCAAATTGGATAAGTAATGAGTAGGAGAGTAGTAGTGACGGGAATGGGAGCATTGACTCCTATCGGAAATAATTTAGAGCAATTCTGGGAAGCCTTGAAAGCCGGAAAAAGTGGTGCTGCTCTGATTACAAAATTTGATATAGAGAAGTTTAAGGCGAAATTTGCTTGTGAATTGAAAGGCTTTAATTCCTTGGATCATTTTGATTCCAAAGAAGTTCGTAAATACGACCTATTTTCACAATATGCACTTGTTGCAGTTGAAGAAGCTGTGAATCATGCAGAAATTAATTTTGAAAACTTAAATAAAGACCGAATTGGAGTCATTTGGGGATCTGGAAATGGAGGTATTCAAACATTTCAAGATCAGATGCGTGAGTATTGTGAGGGGGATGGAACGCCACGATTTACACCTTATTTTATTCCGAGAATTCTTGTTGATATAGCTTCCGGAATTATTTCAATAAAATATGGTTTGAGGGGAGTGAATTTTTGCCCTGTTTCTGCATGTGCGACTTCCAATACGGCAATAATTGAAGCTTTCAACTACATTAAATGGAACAAGGCTGATATGATTATTACCGGTGGTTCCGAAGCTGCAATAAACGAAGCTGCGATGGGAGGTTTTGCCTCTGCGAAAGCACTTTCAACTAGAAATGATTCACCGGAAACAGCTTCAAGACCGTTTGACATATCTAGGGACGGATTTGTGATGGGTGAAGGTGCAGGTGCATTAATTTTAGAAGAATACGAACATGCAATTAAACGTGGTGCAAAAATTTTGGGTGAGGTAGTTGGTGGTGGAATGGCAGCAGATGCTTATCATTTAACAGGTACTCATCCGGAAGGAGCAGGAGCAGTTTTAGGAATGAATGAAGCCTTGCGTGAAGCAGGTATTTCCGCAGATGCAATTGACTATGTGAATATGCACGCAACTTCAACTTCTTTGGGAGATACTTCCGAGTTAATTGCTGCAAGAACAGTTTTTGGAGAAAGAAATTCATTGACAATTTCAGCTACAAAATCCATGACGGGACATTTGTTGGGTGCTGCCGGTGCGATAGAAGCAATTGCTTGTGTGAAAGCCTTGGAAACAGGATGGATACCGCCGACAATCAATACGGAAAATATTGAACCTGAATTTGCAAATTTGTTTGATTTTCCACTCGGAAAAGTGATACATAAAGAACTTAAATATGCCATGAGTAACACCTTTGGATTTGGTGGACATATTGCTTCTGTGATTATGAAAAAGGTTTAGATTTTTGTTTTATTCTAAACTTCTTTTATGATCAAACAAATGCTTTTCATTTTACTGATTCTTGCTTCATGTTCGAATTCTGAAAGAAAATTGCCAATTGAAAACAGTGCAATAAAAAAGAAACAATTATCAAAGAATAAAAGTCGTGAATTGTATTTTGAGTTCATTTCTAATCTTGAAAAGACACTTTGGTCAACAGATTTATTTATCAAAACACCTCATAACAATGGTTCCGGCTGGTTATTGATAGATAAAAACGGAAAATATTTCATTGAAGCTGATGTTAATTTTACTGAACATCCTGACACATCAATCTACGACTATGATTTAACAGTGGTCACTATTGATAACGAGTCAACAAATAAAAATGGAAAAGATAAAGTTGTTAATATTGAATACAAAGGCGCTGATGGCAGAACTTTTTCTATTCCATTAGAATTTAACTATCAAAAAACAACTTCCATGAGATATGTAAAAACAATTTATCATTTTCCTTTTACATATGCCAGTATCGTTGTGAATTATAGAGATTGTGATAATGATGAATATACCGTTGACTGGAGTCAAGACAGTATCGTTCGATATGATTTAGATTGTAAAGAAGAATCGTTTTTAAGAAAAGAAACGCTTTGGAAAAAAGACATTAAATCAAGTATAATTAAAAAATAGAATTCTAATTTAGTTTATAAAAACATCTTCTTATTTATGCTTATTAAACAATACTTTTCATTCTCTATTTTACATTTTTATTTACGACTATTACAGACCATTTCTCTCCTAACTTTTAAATTAAAAACCTTATCTTCGCGAAACAAAATCTAGAATTATGTCAAAAGAAGTTTATATTGTTTCCGCTGTAAGAACACCAATGGGTTCATTTTTAGGTGGGTTATCAAGTGTTCCAGCAACAAAATTAGGAGCAACTGCAATCAAAGGTGCCTTAGAAAAAGCAGGAATTGATGTTGCAGCAATCGATGAAGTGTTCATGGGTAACGTTTTACAAGCAGGAGTAGGGCAAGCACCGGCTCGTCAGGCAGCATTGGGTGCGGGTTTGAATCAAAATGTACCGTGTACAACCATTAATAAAGTATGTGCATCTGGAATGAAATCGATTATGTTAGGCGCGCAATCTATTCTTGCCGGAGATAATCACATTGTTGTTGCAGGTGGAATGGAAAACATGTCTCAAACGCCACATTACGTTGATGGTCGAAATGGAACTAAATTTGGAAATATCACGATGTTGGATGGAATCACCAAAGATGGTTTGTTGGATGTTTACAGCAAAGTACCAATGGGAAATTGTGCAGAATTGTGTGCGAAAGAATACAATATTACGCGTGAGGATCAGGATAATTTCGCAATCACTTCTTATACAAGAGCAGCGGACGCTTGGAAAGCTGGAAAATTCAACAATGAAATCGTTCCGGTGGCCGTTCCTCAAAGAAAAGGTGATCCAATTATGATAAGTGAAGACGAAGAATACAAAAATGTATTTTTAGATAAAATCCCTGGATTGAAACCTGCCTTTGATAAGGAAGGTACAATCACAGCTGCAAATGCTTCCACATTGAATGATGGAGCTTCTGCCTTAGTTTTAGCTTCAAAAGAAGCAGTTGAAAAATATGGTTTAAAACCAATTGCTAAAGTTGTATCGTATGCCGATGCAGCACAAGCGCCTGAGTGGTTTACAACTGCACCGTCTTTAGCCGTACCAAAAGCCTTAGACAAAGCAGGATTGAAAACTTCGGATGTTGATTTTTGGGAATTGAATCAAGCATTTTCAGTGGTTGGATTAGCAAATATGAAAATTCTTGGATTAGATCCTTCAAAAGTAGATGTGAACGGTGGAGCTGTTGCTTTAGGTCATC
>CANGLG010000257.1 GCA_947454395.1 Flavobacteriales bacterium | reverse complement strand
GATCAAATATATGAAGTGATTGATGGACAGCAACGACTTACAACAATAAATTTAGTCTTGAGAGCCTTAGGAGTTTCACTTCAGAATAAATTAACCTATCGAGCTCGTAAAAAATCAAACGATAGCATTCAGAGCATTCCTCATTTTGAGATAGAAGATAAAGATTTGGGAATTTACAATGGTTTTAATTTTGCTAAAAGCGCAATTAAGGAAATTATTCCGGCAAGTGAAATTGAAAACTTTAAAAAGTATTTTCAAAACAATGTTCACTTAATTCATTATCAAGTGCCCAAGGATATTGACCTAAATCACTATTTTGAAATTATGAATTCCAGAGGTGAGCAACTTGAAAAGCATGAAATTATCAAAGCTCGAATAATCGAGAAATTATTGAATAAATCGGATAAGGCAAAGTTTCATCAATTGTGGGAGTACTGCAGTGAAATGAATGTCTATATACAACAAAAGTACAACGAGCCTAAAATATTTGGTGAAAAGCACTGTGATTTTATTATTTCAAATTTCGATGATCTACCAATCGTCCTAGAAAATATTAATACGCGAAAAATCAATGATTTTATCGGCGGCGTGAGTGCAACTAGTTTTATAGTTGAGACGGAAAGAATAGATTCTTTTCAACCTATAATGGACTTTTCAAATTTTTTATTGGTTGTTCTAAAACTAACACGGATTGAAGAACTTGATTTTGAACCTACTAAATTTAACCTTGACGATAAAGAATTAATAAGAGAATTTGATCAAGTACAACTTGATGATGATTTTGCAAAAAGATTTGGATTTAATCTTTTAAAGGCAAAGTATCTTTTAGACAATTATCTAGTCCATCATTCAAATGAGGAAGATACACTAGAAAATAATCCTTGGAAATTACAATATTGGCAGAAAGAAGGAAAAAAGGCTTATTTAAAAAATCTCGAGGGAGACAATTCCGTTCATGATAAGTTGGTTCAATTACTTTCAATGTTTGAGGTATCATATACTGCAAGACAAAGAAAAAATTATCTTTTTTATTCCTTAATGTATTTGTTTCAATCAAATGATAGAAACATTGATAATTATTTCGAGTTTATAAGTTGGATGGCAGATAAATACCTAAAAGATGTTTATTTAAAACAAGAAAACTTGAATGAGATAAATACTCCAAAACCAGGTAGCTTTGACAATTCAATTCTAAAAAGAAACCCAGAAAATAGGATGTGGTCATTTGCGAATGAAATAAATAACACACAGTTAGATTTTACAGGTATTTATGGTGATGGGACCATCGCTTCGCGCGGTATTCCCTTGTTCATTTTCAATTACCTTGATTATAAACTTTGGCAACAATATTCAGATAAATTGCGCGGAAATCGTTTAAAGGAAGGAAGTTTAGAACGTATGGAATTTTTTGATTCAATTGGCTGTAATGATTTTGGATTAAAGTTATTTGAACAGTTTTATTTTTCAAGAACTCGAAGAAGTTTAGAACATTACTATCCTCAGGCCAATGCAGATGGCAAAAATGGTAATTTAAATCAGGAACAAATCAATTGCTTTGGTAACTACGCAATGATTGGTAGTGAAGCGAATAGTTCAGGTTCCAACTGGAGTCCTAAAACGAAGAGAGACCATTACTTGGATATTTCAGGGAAAATTAAGCAAGTCAGTGTTGCTTCAATTAAGTTTATGATTATGATGCAGAAATGCAAAGACAATGAAAATCACAATGAACCAGGTAAAGAATGGATGTATGACGATATCAAAATCCATCAAGATAAAATGCTGTCCATTTTGATTATGAATTAAGACTTATTTAATAGATATTTAATTTGTTTCAGTTAACATCGACTTGTTCTCTACCAGAGAAAATAAATAATTTTTAGTTTCTATAAACTTAATTAATCATTTTTTACTTTTATGTATCAATTTTTGATAGATGAAAACACTTATTTCTTGGGTAGCCTACAAAAACGATTTTGAGAACGGAAAGGTTAATGAAGCTGGTCCTACAGCTACTTTTCACAAATATTTTTATAAATCAGAAAGACATATCTTATTGTCCACTTCAAACGGTGATGATATTCGTTCAGAGTTAATGATAAATTATTTGAATCGAGTATATCCCGAACGAACGATTGAATTGCGTTACATGGGAATTCAAGATCCGATTGATCACCGAGAAATCCAATCTAAAGTAAATCCATTTTTAATTGAATTAAAAGACGATGCAATTGACGTTTATGTTTCTCCAGGAAGCCCTGCGATGCAAGTAGTTTGGTATTTAAGTCATTTGTCCTTGAACTTGAATACAACACTCTTTCAGATGAGAGAGGCGCGTCATACGAAATCCAGAGAGAAGCCTGAGCTGGTAAAAATTGCCTTTGAGAAATCGTCTTTACCAGTGGCAGCAATGTATCACCAAGAAGAGATAAAGAAAAATACGGGTGATGAATATTTTATTACACCCACAATCAAAATAATATATGAAAATGCAGCAAAGGTTGCGCAGGTTGACGGGGTAACCGTTTTAATTCTTGGGGAAAGTGGAACCGGAAAAGAAAATCTAGCCAAATACATTCACAAAAACTCGATTCGAAGTGATCAGCAATATGTGACAGTTAATTGCTCTGCTTTCAGCGACACATTGCTTGAGTCAAGATTATTTGGTTATAAAAAAGGAGCTTTTACAGGTGCGGATAAAGATACACAAGGGCTTTTTGAGCTAGCAGATAAAGGAACGATTTTTCTTGATGAGATTGGTGATATTTCTCCATATATGCAGCAAGTTTTACTGCGAGCACTTCAAGAAAAGGAAATAATGCCTTTAGGAGGGAAAGCGAAAAAAGTCGATGTGCGTGTGATTGCAGCAACAAATCAAAATCTTGTGAAGTTGTGTGAAGAAGGAAAATTTCGCTGGGATTTATATTATCGATTATCAGTTGTGGAACTTGATTTGCCTTCCTTGGTTGAACGGGGAAAAGTAGATATTAAAGCAATGATTGACCATTTTTTAACTCAAAAGAAAAAAGAATTTCATCGCCCTAAAAAACTGCAATTGGAAAAGGAGGCTATGGAAATACTTTTGAATTACTCTTATCCTGGAAATGTCAGGCAATTGGAAAATATCATTTCAAGACTTTATGTTTTTAATGAGGAAACAGTATCAG
>CANGLG010000256.1 GCA_947454395.1 Flavobacteriales bacterium | reverse complement strand
GTGTCACATCTTCTCTGGGTAAAGGCATCATTTCAGCTTCTTTAGCTAAATTACTTCAAGCAAGAGGTTATTCAACAACGATTCAAAAATTAGATCCTTATATTAATATTGATCCGGGAACATTGAATCCATACGAACATGGTGAGTGTTTTGTAACGGATGATGGGGCTGAAACTGATCTTGATTTGGGACATTATGAACGTTTTTTAAATGTACCTACTTCTCAAGCAAACAATGTTACAACCGGAAGAATCTACCAAGCAGTAATTGAAAAAGAACGCAAGGGTGAATACTTAGGAAAAACAGTTCAAGTAATTCCACACATTACTGATGAAATTAAAGACCGAATTCAGTTGGTTGCAAAAAACGGAAAATTTGATATCGTAATCACTGAAATTGGTGGAACTGTTGGCGATATTGAGTCTTTGCCTTATGTGGAAGCGGTTCGACAAATGCTTTGGGAACACGAAAATGATTGTATTGTTGTTCACTTAACATTGGTTCCTTATTTGGCTGCAGCGGGTGAATTAAAAACAAAACCAACGCAGCATTCTGTTAAACAAATGATGGAATTGGGCGTTCAACCAGATATTCTTTGTTGTCGAACAGAACATGAATTAGACTTAAATCTGCGTAGAAAAATTGCTAAATTCTGTAATGTATCAATGAATGCAGTTATTGAATCGCGCGATGCAGAATCAATTTATGATGTCCCTTTATTAATGCAAGCTGAGGAACTCGATAAAGTTGTTCTTGAAAAATTAGGTCTACCGAAAAAAATAACCCCTGATTTAACGAAATGGAAATCTTTTTTGGAAATACTAAAGCATCCTAAAAAAGAAGTAACCATTGGTTTAGTCGGTAAATATGTGGAATTAAAAGATTCATACAAATCAATTAGTGAATCCTTTATTCATTCAGGTGTTGCTAATGAAGCCAAAGTAAACGTAGAATGGATTCATTCGGAAAAATTATCGAAAGAAAATATTGAAAGTGAATTGGGTCATTTAGATGGAATACTTGTCGCGCCTGGTTTCGGTTCACGTGGAATTTCAGGTAAAATTGAAGCTGTACAATATGCCCGAGAAAATAAAATTCCATTTTTAGGAATTTGTTTAGGAATGCAATGTGCTGTCATTGAATTTGCAAGAAATGTTTTAAACATGGAAGATGCGCACACAACCGAAATTTCCGAAGACACCAATTTTCCAGTAATTTCTATGATGGAAGAACAAAAAAGTATTTCGAATTACGGAGGAACAATGCGTTTGGGAGCTTATGCTTGTCAATTAAAACCAAAATCGAAAATTTCTCAGGCTTATAAAACCGAGAATATTTCAGAAAGACATCGCCATCGTTATGAATTTAACAGTGCGTATTTATCGCAATTCGAGCAAGCCGGAATGATTGCAACTGGTAAAAATCCAGAAACGGGATTAGTAGAAGTTGTTGAAGTAGCTGATCATCCTTGGTTTGTAGGTGTTCAGTTTCATCCAGAATACAAGAGCACAGTCGATTTGCCACATCCTCTATTCGTTGCATTTGTAGGTGCAGCTTTAAATAACAAAAAGTAAATTAAAAAGAAATGGATCGTAATACCACCATTGGACTTGTTTTATTAGGATTAATCCTAACTGTTTTTTCAGTGATTAACCAACCTTCTAAAGAAGACTATAAAAAAAGTAAGAAAACTAAAACCGAACTTTCAAAAAATAGTAAATCAGATCAGGGAAAAGATAAAACAAAAGTCGTATCACGTAATACCGGAAATGACACACCTGAATTTTCTGAAAAGGATGTTAAACCTGTCAAAGGAGAAATCATCCGAATTGAAAATGACAAATTAATCGTTGATTTAAATAGCAAGGGAGGACTCGTTTCAGCTGTTTATTTGAAAGAATATAAATCCTACTATAATTTTTCAAAGAAAAAGAATTTACCACTTTGTTTATTTAAAGAAGGTGACAATCGAAATCAATTAGTTTTCCCATATAAAAATGGAACTTTTAGGTCAGCAACACATGTGTTTAATATTTTGAAAAAATCGCAAAATTCAATAGTTTTTGAATTGGAATTGGAAGATGGTAAAATAATTCAATCGTATAATTTAAATGAAGGATTTGATTTAGATTATGATATTGAACTAATTGGTTTAAATAATGTTACGCGAAACAATGTTCAGTTTAATTGGAAAACTGATTATCGAAAAACAGAACGTTTATTTAGCGAACAACGTCGTGTTTCAACAGTTTGCTTTGAGCAAAAAAATGATGGATTTTCATATTTGAGTGAAACGAGCGACGATTTTAAAGAAGCAGAAGATGATATAAATTGGATAGCCTATAAACAAAGTTACTTCTCCTCCATTCTTCGACCTGAAAATGGTTTTTCAAAAGAAGGTTCAAAATTTAATGTTAAAACTTTCAAAGACGGTGACAAAAAACAATGGTCTCATTTAAAAGATTTTAATTCTACTTTATCCTTAAATTTTAAAAATTCAAAGGCTTCTTTTAATTGGTATTTCGGTCCAAATCATTATGAAGTATTGAAAGCTTATGATCATAATTACGACGATATTTTGAATTTTGGATGGGGATTGTTTCGTTGGATTAATATTTACGCAGTACAACCGATTTTCAATTTGATCTTATCAGGGGGAATTGGTGTTGGAATTGCAATTTTAATACTGACTTTTATTTTGAAACTGATTCTTATGCCGGTTCAATGGAAGATGTTCGTTTCTTCAGTTAAAATGAGAATCTTAAAACCTGAAATTGATGAGTTAAACACTAAATACCCGAAAAAAGAAGATGCAATGAAAAAGCAAACTGAAATGATGAGTTTGTACAGAGATTCTGGTGCTAGTCCATTAGCAGGTTGTCTTCCTATGCTAATTCAAATGCCAATTTTATTAGCTGTTTTCCGGTTTTTTCCTGCTGCTTTTGAATTGCGTCAGCAACCTTTTTTATGGGCAGAAGACCTTTCTTCTTATGATTCTATTTTTGATTTTGGAGTAAATGTTTGGCCCTATGGTGATCACGTAAGTTTGTTTACATTATTAATGGCAGGTACAACTTTACTTTATACTTTCATGAACAGTGGTAACGTACAGCAACCTCAACAACCAGGAATGCCAAACATGAAATTTATTATGTATTTCTTCCCGATAATGATGATT
>CANGLG010000255.1 GCA_947454395.1 Flavobacteriales bacterium | reverse complement strand
GCTTTCTGTATCTAAAATACTTTGAATTTGCAATAATTCACCATCTTTGGTTGGTAGCATTTCAACTTTGTTTTTTAACTCAGATTTTATTTCTTCCAGTTGATTCCAATCGTTCACCTGAACTTCGTAGCCTGCAATATAATTTGAGAAATCTCCATTTCCAGACAAAGATGTAACGTGAATTTTAGTATTGTCAGCAGTTAAATTGTATGAATTTTCAGCAGTTTCGTCTCTTATTAATTCTTGAAAACTATCTTTTTTCAAATTTAAAGTCTTAATTACTCCTTTGCATTTTATTTTTAGATAAGAAGTGTCAAGCGGGGTGGATACATTTCGAGCATAATCCATCTTACTTACAATCAAACGAATGGTTGTATCTTTTAATTCATTTAAATAAAATCCCGAATAAATATCCGAACCTTTACCCCAATCAAAAATCAAATCATTTGCTTTACCGGAAATACTAGCTTTCACTGTAACAGCACCTGATTTCGTTAAGGTGTCCTCCATGATTATTTCAGATGAAACACCAAAATCACTCATTTTCTGTACCTCCCGAATATCACAAAAAATCATTTTTTTATCATATTCTTCTAGTCCTGTATTATAAATCCCTACGACTTTGTAACGTTTCATTATCGGCTTGTCTTTCACATAAAATGCAGCTGCATCTTCATTTAGATGGTAGTTTAAATTATTTGCAATTCGGGAAGAAATTAAAATTTCATTTGAAACTGTTTTACTCTCAACATGTGGTAAACGACCGCTAACCAAATAACTTTTTATGAAAGTCCAATCATATTCGTCATTAACTCCTTTCATCACAACACCTGAAATCTCCTGTTTTTGGACAATAGAATCACTTCCAGATGTTAATTGCAATGTATCTTCAAATTTATTCGATTGAAGTAACGCGGGCTTGTAACAAACAGGGACAATTGAATTTATTCCATCAATGGATTTCAAAGGTTCAATTACGGTTTGATTTTTGTGAATTGGCTCACATTCATACAAAGTTGTTGTTCCTGCTTTCGAAATAAAAAGTGGTGCGTTGAAACCCGTAATTTTACGTCGTACTTCATTCTGAAAACCAGTAACTATGGCAATTGTAATTAAGTTAACAACAATGGCTAGTGAAATACTTATTACAGATATACGTACAATAGGTCTGGAAACTTTTATACCTTGGACCTTATTTTGGATGAGACGCTTTGATATGAAAAACTCAAAAGACAATTTAGTGTTATTTTGGTTCCAAAAATACGGAAAGCTTCTCTGCCTAGAAACTATTTTGGTTTTTTTACTGATTTCTTGTTCACAAAATGTAAAAGGAGAAAATCCAATTTCAGGTACAATCATCATCGAAGAGGATACTATTCACATTGCCAAAGCCCCGACAGAACAACAAGTCATTAAAAACCCACTACTTGGAATTGATCGACTTCACTTGTTTGTAGACTCACTCAAGGGAAAACGAATTGCTGTAGTTGGAAATCAAACTTCAGTGGTAAAAGGCGTTCATTTGGTTGATACCTTACTTTCGCTAAAATTAAATGTTGTAAAAGTATTTTCTCCTGAACATGGCTTTCGAGGAGATGTTGACGCAGGTGAAAAAGTAAGTCATTCAATAGATGAAAAAACAGGAATTCCTTTAGTTTCTCTTTACGGTAACAACAAAAAACCATCTGCAACTCAATTGGAAGACGTTGACATTGTGATTTATGACATTCAAGATGTTGGCGTACGTTTTTACACATTCATTTCCACTTTACATTATGTAATGGAAGCATGCGCAGAACATAACAAGCAAGTTGTTCTTCTTGATCGCCCGAATCCTAACGGACATTATGTTGATGGTCCAGTTCTAGAATCCTCTTTTAAGTCATTTGTAGGGATGCATCCTGTTCCGATTGTATATGGAATGACGATTGGAGAATATGCCATGATGATAAATGGCGAAGGCTGGTTAGACAATGGAAAAAAATGTAGTCTTTGGGTAATACCTTGTAAGAATTACACCCACAAAACAAAATATGTTTTACCAGTTCCTCCATCCCCTAATTTAAAGTCAGAAGCTGCTATTGCACTATACCCGAGTTTATGTTTATTTGAAGCTACAACCGTTAGTTTAGGAAGAGGAACAGACAAACCATTTGAGATTTACGGTCATCCTCGATTTCCGAAAGAAGAAATTGAATTTACACCAACACCTCAACTTGGAGCTAAGAATCCACCGCACGTTAACAGACTTTGTAACGGATTTGATGTGTCAAAAACTACTTTGAAACGTTCATACGAAATCAATTTGAACTTTTTGATACAAGCTCGTGATTTATTGGGAGATTCAGCGGTATTTATTGACCAAAATGCGTTTTTCAACCGACTGGCTGGAACCGCCACACTCAAAGACCAACTTTATAAAAGTTGGTCTGCAAAAGAAATTCGCGACAGCTGGAAACCAGGATTGGATAAGTTTATGGAGATTCGTAAAAAGTATTTAATGTATGATTAATTCTCTTAGTTAACTGCCTTCTGCTTGTTAACTTCCTCTTCACTTTCAGCTTCCAATGCTTCTTCGGCTATTTTTTTAATGGATTCAATCCACTCTTTATTTTTACGCTCTAGTTCTTTGACAGGAATAAATGCTTTTCCTGTAATTGGAAACATGTCTTGAAGTTCACCACTATAATAAAACTCAAAACACAATCCTCCGAATGTATAATCTTTTCCACCAACATTAAAAGTTGAACCTCCTGCCTCCGGATTCTTTTTGGGTTTACTTTTCTGATAACCTAGATTAAACAGAGAAGCCAAAATTTCAGGTCGATTTTCAAGCGTGTAACCATTCTTCTCCCAATGCGCTTGGTATTGTCTCAATAAAAATGCAGTATACAAGTAAGAATAATAATGGTCTCCACCTTTGATTAATCGCTGAATGGTTTTCAATTTATGGGCTTTAATCGTATCATTTATCAGCTCTGGAAAGGAATCTCGCACATTAATGCAATTCTGGAAATAATCACCTGCATAAAACTCACTTTTCTTATTAAAAACTGTATTCTCAATTCGAAGCGCAGTGTGTTCTAATATTCCCGTCACTCCATAACCTCGATTTGTTGGCAACAAAATTCGATTAAATGGAAGAACATATTTCTTGAATTTTTCCCTTCCCGAATTGAACATTCGTACTT
>CANGLG010000254.1 GCA_947454395.1 Flavobacteriales bacterium | reverse complement strand
TAATTTACTAATGTCTTGTTTTTTCATGATCAATTATTAACTAGGGATTACATAATCGTTGCGAACAACGAACTTACACTTCACTGGTAGTTTTTGAGCTGCTAAACGCATTGCTTCTTTTGCTATTTCGTACGGTACACCATCCGCTTCGAACATTATACGTCCTGGTTTAATAACAGCTACCCAGTGACTTGGAGCGCCTTTTCCTTTACCCATCCTTACTTCTGCCGGTTTAGAGGTTACCGGTTTGTCTGGGAAAATACGAATCCACACCTTTCCTTCACGCTTCATGTATCGAGTAACGGCAATACGAGAAGCTTCTATCTGTCTAGATGTAATCCATCCTGGTTCCAAAGCCTTTAGTCCAAAGGATCCGAAAGCAATGGTTGAACCTCTATGAGCTAAACCTCTGTTTCTTCCTTTTTGTACTCTTCTAAATTTTGTTCTTTTAGGCTGTAACATTTCCTATTATTTTTCTATAATTACTTTTTCTTTCTTTTAGCCATTGCAGGTTTTCTACCTCCTTGTGATGGAGCATTAGTTCCTGTAGCAGATACTCCAATGTTTGGTGATAAATCTCTTTTACCGTAAACTTCACCACGGCAAATCCAAACTTTAATTCCTAGTCTACCGTAAGTAGTATGCGCTTCAGATACAGCATAATCAATATCAGCTCTGAACGTATGCAAAGGTGTTCTTCCATCTTTATACATTTCTGAACGAGCCATTTCAGCACCGTTCAAACGACCTGAAATTTTAATTTTGATTCCTTCAGCTCCCATTCTCATGGTACCAGCGATAGCCATTTTAATAGCTCTTCTAAATGAAATTCGTGCTTCAAGTTGGCGAGCAACTCCATCAGCAACTAATCTAGCATCTAGTTCTGGACGTTTTACTTCAAAAATGTTGATTTGAATTTCTTTCTTAGTTAATTTTTTTAACTCTTCTTTAAGTTTATCAACTTCTTGACCACCTTTACCGATGATAACACCTGGTCTTGCAGTATTAATAGTTACAGTAACTAACTTTAATGTACGTTCAATAATTATTTTAGCAATACTTGCTTTTGACAAACGAGCATTTAAGTATTTTCTGATTTGATCATCTTCGATAATCTTATCACGATATTTTCCGCAATGATTACCTTCTCCTCCAAACCAATTAGATTCCCAACCATGGATATAACCTAATCTATTACCTATTGGATTTGTTTTTTGTCCCATTTCTTAATAATTATTTTGTACCGTCAACAACGATAGTTACGTGATTTGATCTTTTTCTGATTCTGTGTGCTCTTCCTTGAGGTGCCGGTTGAATTCTTTTCAACATTGTTCCACCGCCTACTTCAACTGAACGTACAATTAGATTTTCTTGGGTAATGTCAGCACCTTCATTTTTCTGTTCCCAATTGGAAATGGCAGATCTTAATAGCTTGCCTAAGCTGTTAGATGCATCTTTTCCATTGAAATGCAGAATATTAAGCGCTTTGTTAACCTCAACACCTCTAATTAAGTCAGCAACCAATCTCATTTTTCTTGGTGAAATTTGAGAATTATTTAATCTTGCAATTGCAATAGACTTTTTATTTTCTTTAAGCTTTTCAGCTCTTAAACGTTTCCTAGCTCCCATGACTTTAAATCTTAACGTTTTTTATCTTTTTTATTACCACCATGTCCACGGAAATTTCGTGTTGGTGAAAACTCACCTAATTTATGGCCTACCATGTTTTCAGTTACAAAAACAGGAATAAATTTATTTCCATTGTGAACAGCAAATGTAAGTCCAACAAATTCTGGTGTAATAGTTGATGCTCTTGACCAGGTTTTGATAACTGCTTTACTGTTAGATGCTTGTGCATCATCAACTCTTTTCATTAACTTGTAATGAATAAAAGGTGGTTTTTTTAGTGAACGACTCATACCCTAAATACTATTTTTTTCTTCTTTCAATAATAAACTTCTCTGAATACTTGGTTTTAGATCTGGTTTTAAATCCTTTAGCAGGCATACCATTTCGTGATCTTGGGTGACCCCCGGCATTTCTACCTTCACCACCACCCATAGGGTGATCAACAGGGTTCATCACAACACCTCTAACACGTGGTCTTCTTCCTAACCAACGAGATCTACCAGCTTTACCAGAAACAACTAAGTTATGTTCAGCATTAGAGACAGAACCAATCGTAGCCAAACAAGTTGTTAAAATCATTCTTGTTTCTCCAGAAGGCATTTTTACAATTGCGTATCTACCATCTCTCGCATTTAATTGAGCATATGTTCCTGCACCTCTTGCAATTGAACCACCTTTTCCAGGTTTAAGTTCAATGTTATGAATGACAGTACCTAGAGGAATGTCCGAAAGAAACATTGCATGTCCTACATTCGGTGTAGCATTTTTTCCTGAAAGAATTTGATCCCCTACTTTTAAACCATTAGGTGCAATGATGTATCTTTTCTCACCATCTGCATAAAATAAAAGTGCAATGTGCGCAGTTCTATTTGGATCGTACTCTATCGTTTTAACCGTAGCTGGAATGTCAAATTTGTCACGTTTGAAATCTATAATACGATATTTTTGTTTGTGACCACCGCCAAGGTAACGCATTGTCATGCGACCATCATTGTTTCTACCACCTGACTTTTTCATGCTAGCTATCAAGCTTTTCTCAGGCTTCGATGCTGTAATTTCAGCGAAATCTGTTGCTACTTTGTGTCGCTGTCCTGGTGTAATTGGTTTAAATTTTCTAAGACTCATTACTTGTCATTAATAGTTGTTAAACAAATCAATAGTTTCACCATCTGCTACCGTTACTACAGCCTTTTTCCATTGTTTGCTTTTTTGCTCAACAATACCTTTATTGGTGTATTTCACAGAGGATTTACCACCGCCATAATTGGATGTACGAACATCTGTGACATGAACTCCATACATTTTCTCGACGGCATTTTTAATTTCAATTTTATTTGCCTTTTTATCTACTTCAAAAGTAAATCGATTGAAACGCTCACTTGCGTTTGTAGCTTTTTCAGTAATTAAAGGCTTTTTTATAATCGCTTGCATAACTTATTTTAGTTAAGGATCTTTTCAATTTTATCTAATGAATTCTCTGCCAAAACAACTTTTTTCGCATTTAATAAATCAAAAGTATTAAATGAATCAGCTGTTACGACTTTTACCTTTCCAAGGTTACGAGATGC
>CANGLG010000253.1 GCA_947454395.1 Flavobacteriales bacterium | reverse complement strand
GGTAATTTATTTTAATTGAATCATTTAACAATCGAAAATTTTAAGGAAATTACAATAGCATGTAACAAATTTGCGTTTAAAATTGTCTTTATAAAAAACAATTTCAATGCGGTATTTTTTAATGTTGCTAATTCTTTTACCTTTTAGTGGGAAGTCACAAATGTTTTACAATACGGATGATTATTTTTCTATTTCAAATCCATCGGCTTTTGCGGAAAAGAAAATCTATGCGACCGGAGTTTTTAATTTTAATAACCTCTACTCCGCAAATACTAATTATTCCTATTTCAATTATAAACAAAATATAAATAGGACAAGGATTTCAGTTGGTATTAATGGCGATTTTCAGAATTTTGGAGTTTTGAAATCAACTCGTGGGGCTTTGCAAGTTGCATATTGCTATCCATTAACAAGAAAACTGACTCTAAATTCAGGAGTAGGAATAAATGCTACAAAAGATAATTTTAAATATTTTGAAAGTGTTTACCCCATTAAATTCACTAATTGGAATCCGGCATACGTAGGAATTGATGCAGGTTTAACTTTGTTATCTAGAAAATGGAAAGTTGGATTTTCGGTTATAAATTTGAATCAAGGAAAACGAATTATTGATACAGTTCAAACAAAAACGGATGCTTATCTCACCTTTTTTGGTTCCTATGATTTTAAATTAGATTCTGTTGGGAAATTTCATTTGGTACCTTCCTTATTTATTGAATATAGTTCAAATGGGTTTATTTCTTCTTATTTTAATTTGAAATTCAATTTCAGTAAGCATTATGGATTTCTTCCGAATCATTCCATTGGATTTGGCTATTCCCGCAGTAACCCATCCTTGTTTTATCAATTCAAGTTTGTTAATGGAATAACTATTGGAGCATCTGTTGGAAGATATTTAAGTAAATTTTATTACGCAAATAATTCTTGGAATGGTATCCTTCGTTTGAATTATACAATAAATCGAAGTCGAAGTCGAAGAATGGGTTATACGATTACACCAAATTTTTAGCTAAATTATGGGATATTATGCGTGACCTAAATAATATCATTTTATACGATGGTGAATGTGGCTTTTGCAATCGTTCGGTTCAATTTATTTTGAAACATGAACGGAATCAGAATTTGAAATTCGCATCGTTTCAAAGTTCATTTTCAAAAAAAATATTCAATGAATTCAATCTGAAAGACGATTTTAATCAATCTGTATTGTTTTATTGTGATAGAAAATTATTTTCCAAATCAAATGCTGTCTTTCGATTAATTCCCTTTTTGAAATGGTACTTTTTTCCTGTCTTTATTCTTTGGTTGGTTCCAAAATTTATAAGAGATTTCTTCTATGACACAATTGCGCGGAACAGAAAACGCATGTTTAAAGACTGTCGAATTATGAATACAAAAGAAAGAAAAAGAATGCTTAATTGAATTTTATTTCAATGCTAGGAGTTTATTTTTGATTGCTTCCAAACGAGAAATAACTTGTTCATTTGCGCTCGATTCAACCAATATTACCGGTCGTGGTTCTTTCGATTTAAGCGCTTTTTTAGCTCCATCTAAGGTGTAACCTTCCACTTTTACCAATTGATAAATCTTGTTAATTTTCTCAATCTCTTTAACGGTAAAAAGTCGGTTCCCTTTTTTGTTTTTCTTTGAAACTTCTAATTGAAATTCCTTCTCCCAAAACCTTAAAAGAGAGGGGTTTACATCTAAAAGATTGCTGACCTCTCCAATCGGGTAATAGAGCTTGCTAAGTTGTTGAATATCAATTAAAGGCACTTTGCTATTTAAATTTATTTTCGAAAATAGTTATATTTTTGCAACCGAGATGATAAAGAGTACACTAAAACATATTTTTTTATCAACGTTTTTTGTTGCGCTGTCAATAACTGCTTTTTCACAGGCCGTTGAAATCGATACGAGTGCATTTTCTTTTTCAGATACGCTGCCGAGGGTAAAGAAATCCAATCCCAAAGCGGATGCAATCATTTCCTATGCAAAGACCTTTTTAGGGGTGCCATATCGTTATGGGGGCACGACACCTTCCGGTTTTGATTGTTCTGGATTTATCAATTATATTTTTGGGAATTTTGGATTCTCATTGGTTCGAACCAGTTATGGTTTGGCTGAATTGGGTGAAACAGTAAGTTTATCAGATATACAACCTGGCGATTTAATGTTCTTTAAAGGAAGCAATGTGCATTCGACATCTGTTGGTCACGTGGTTATGGTGATTGAAGTTCTGCCTGAAGACATTAGGTTTATTCACTCTGCAAATGGTGGAGTTCGAATTGATAATTTAAAAAGCAAATATTACATTCAGCGTTACCTGAAAGCCAAAAGGCTCGATTATGGAGTTGCACGAGACTAAACAATTTAAGTCTTTTATCTGTTAGCCAATAGCTATTTCTTGTAAATTTAAATTATGGAAACTGAAAAAATCAATGAGCGCCGACAATGGTTATTTATCTTTCTTGTTGGACTATTTGTTACCAACGCAGTCACTGCTGAATTGATTAGTAATAAATTGATTCAAATACCGGTAAGTTTCAGTTTTCTCGGAACCAAATTAGGTCCATTTACAACTATCATAGGTATTTTGCCTTGGCCTGTAGTTTTTATTTTGACGGATTTAATGAATGAGTTTTATGGTCAAAAGTCAGTTCGCAGAGTTTCTTGGATTACAGCCATTTTAATTGGATATTGTTTTATAATCATCGGCTTATCAATGAAAATCCCTGCGTATGAAATTCCGGGTTCGAAATTGGCTGATAATGCTTCTTACAACAAAGTGTTCGGACAAGCTCAAATGGTTATTGTCGGAAGTATTGTTGCGTTCTTGGTTTCACAGTTGTTGGATGCGTTTGTTTTTGATTGGATAAAGAGAAAAACAGGAAATAGATTTATCTGGTTAAGAAGTACCGGAAGCACACTGATTTCGCAATTAATTGATTCATATATTGTGCTTTACATCGGTTTTGTGCTTGGAGGTTCCCTTTCATTTAGTGAATACATGAAAATTGCCCCAACAAATTATATTCTTAAAATGGTGATTGCATTGTCATTAACGCCCTTGATTTACCTTGGACATTATCTCGTTCGTAAATATTTAAAACATGAAAATCAGAACTGAGATTTTTGAGTTCGGATGTGCCATATAAGGTAAAGTCCAGCAATTAAAGCAAAAAAGGCTCCCGTTGCAAAAGCT
>CANGLG010000252.1 GCA_947454395.1 Flavobacteriales bacterium | reverse complement strand
GATAGGTCAAATGAATAATCAAGGAAAAGTGTTTGTATATGAGAAGCCTAATATTTTCAAAAGGATTTTGAATAGAATTAATAAGCAGTTCATATTAAACTAAAGAAAAAAAGAGAATAATTTTACATAAAGAAATTTGAGGTTCGAGCATAAATACCCTTTAAATTACCAACAAGAATGGGCACATCTTTTCAAGCCAGATTATGCTTATTTAGATGTTCGGTTAAGTATACGGGAATTGAAAAATGTTTTTGTCAATCATTATGGACTTGTCATAAAAAATGGATTATTAGTAAAGGGATGTGCTCCTAATATTGGTCATACCAAATATGATGACGATAATTTTTACTACCGTCATTGGAGAAAAGGAATTGAGCAACTTTTGGTTTGTAAATATGGGAAAAGTTTACCATCAATCAAGTTAGATGACAACAAAAAGTACCTCTTAATTCACTCACCCTGGTTCAGTTATTACTTCTGGCTAACAGAATGTTTACCGAGGCTTTTAATGGTAAAAGAACAATTAAAAGATGTTGTTTTAATATATCCAGAGGGATGGAAAAATATTAACTATGTTAATGATACTTTAGATTTGTTCCCAGAATTGGAAAAGATAATAATTCCTGCAGACAATCATCTTTTAGTAAAAAATTTGATTATGCCGGAAGTCAAACCATGGACTCCAATGCTTATCCCTGAACACGTTTTAGATGTTAGAAACTTTTTGTTTGAACATACCAAATCAACTTCAAAAGAAAACTTAAACATCTATATTTCAAGAGAAGACGCTAAATATAAAAAGGTAATTAATGAATCTGAATTTGAAGGAACTATTAATAAATATGGTTTTCAAAAAGTTATTATGTCTGACAAATCTCTTTTTGCTCAAATTGACTTAATGAGGAACACAAATAATTTAATTGCAATTACTGGAGCAAGTCTTGCGAATTTATTATTTATTAAAGAAGGAGCTACTTTATTTGATTTAACAAATAACATGTATTTGTATGACAGAAAATACAAATTTCACTTTAAAAAAATATTAGATATATTGAACGGAAATTATGTAGTAGAATTCTGCAAACCAATAATTAACAAATCACTTCCTGACATCGCAATGTATGACATTGAAGTTGATTTGAAAGTAATAGAGAATGATCTTAAAAAGTATTTAACTAATTAAATTATTTTGAAGTTTTCAGTTATTATACCTTCCTACAACCGAGCGAATTTACTTATTGATACTATAAAATCGGTTCAAAACCAAACATATAAAGATTGGGAATGCATTGTGGTAGATGATGGGTCTACAGATAATACTGAAGAGGTTGTAAAAGAAATTATCAAGTTAGATCACAGAATCAAATATGTGTATCAAAAAAATGCTGAGCGATCAGCAGCAAGGAATAATGGTATTCGAAACAGTTCAGGTGAATACATCTGTTTTTTAGACAGCGATGACCATTTTTTACCAGAGCATTTTGAACTTCTAAAAAATTTTATTGAAAGCCAAAATGATCAAGTAAATCTTGTTATTAATCAAGCAATAAATGTTTCTATTGAAGATCAAGAATTTACCTCACTTAATCAACCAGGTAATAATACAATTGAGTTTCTATATCTGAATCCGGTTTCACCGAGCAGGGTTTGTATTCATAACAAAATTTTAGAGCAAATTAAATTTGATGAAGATATCGTAATTGTAGAAGATGTAATTCTTTGGATGAAAATTGCTGAAAAATACCCTATATATGTATCTAATCATTTTGGAGTTAAATACAATATTCACGAAGAAAATTCAGTAAATAGAAAGGGAAATGGAGCAGTAAAAATGTACAAAGGAGTTGCTCTTGCAAAAACTAGGTATCCTAATGTTTTCTCAAAAATCCCAAATCACATTTATAGAGATTGGACAAGTCGAATAATTACAAATGTTGCTTATCATCACATTCTTAATAATAGAAAACTAATTGGATTATCATGGATCATAAGAGCATTAATTATGAAACCGAATCACAAGCATACTAAAATGAGGATAAATATTATTTTCAAACTTATAACTCTAAAAAAGCTTGATATATGAATAGGTGGAGATTATTGCTTTCGAATGTTTATAGGTTCTTTTACCCTATTGATATTGTAACAATGTATAAAAGAATGGGAGTGAAAATAGGAAACAATTGCAATTTTCAAAATGAAATTATTATTGATTTTTCGCACAATTGGTTGATTGAAATTGGCAATAATGTTACACTTGCCCCTAGGGTTCATATTCTTGCTCATGATGCTAGCACTAAGATTTTTTTAAATTATACAAAATTAGGTAAGGTGAAAATTGGAGACAACATCTTTATAGGTGCAGGAGCAATTATTCTACCAGGTGTTGAAATTGGAAATAATGTAATTATTGGTGCCGGAAGCATTGTAACCAAGAGTATACCGGAAAATTCAGTATTTTCGGGTAATCCCGCTAAGTTTATTTGTTCACTGGATGATTTTTTGAAAAAGCATAAAAATAACATGATAGTTAGTCCAATTTTTGACGAGTCATTTACACAAAGACAGAATGTATCTGAAAAGAAAAAAATCGAGATGATTACAAGATTAACAGAAAACAATAATATTGGCTATGTCGATTAAAAATAAGTAATAAATTATGTGTGGTATAGCCGGTATTATAGCAAAAGAAAAACGCATTCTTGTTCCAGATTTGAAGCGGATGACTGATATTATTTATCATCGAGGTCCAGATGGTGACGGACAATGGATTAACGAAAAAGGAAATGTTGGTTTAGCACATAGAAGACTTTCTATCATTGATTTAAGCAATCATGCTGCACAGCCAATGCACTTTAACGATGGACGGTACACAATAACATTCAATGGTGAAATATATAATTACGTTGAATTAAAACAATCTCTTGAAGAACAAGGAATTAGATTTTCATCAAATTCTGATACTGAAGTACTACTAGCAATATTTGCAAAAAAAGGAATTGAATGTCTAAAATATTTAGATGGGATGTTTGCTTTCGCTATTTGGGATGAACAAGAACAAAAATTATTTTGTGCTCGTGATCGATTTGGTGAAAAACCCTTTCATTATTCATTTATTGAAGGAAACAAATTTGTTTTTTCTTCGGAAATTAAACAATTATTTGAAGTAGGAGTTGACAAAAAGATCAATGAGCGAATTTTACTTAATTTTTT
>CANGLG010000251.1 GCA_947454395.1 Flavobacteriales bacterium | reverse complement strand
GATAAAACGTATAAACCAAGTGGCGTTTTTGGACGTATCTCCTCTGCAAAAAACAATTTAATTTCTCCTGAAGCATATTTAAATAACGATGATATTCAGCTAGAAGACAAACAATCACGAAGACCTGAAATCGGAAGAATTTACCAAACTTATGCCAATCGCTGCCAAAAATCTGGTGCGATGGACTTTGACGATTTATTGTATTTCACAAACGTTTTATTGCGTGATTTCCCTGAGGTTCTACATTACTACCAACAAAAATTTCAATACATTTTGGTTGATGAGTATCAGGATACAAACTACGCTCAATACTTGATTGTGAAAAAATTAGCAGCTGCTTTTGAAAATATTTGTGTGGTTGGAGATGACGCTCAAAGTATCTATTCTTTTCGAGGCGCAAATATTCAGAACATATTGAATTTCAGAAAAGATTACCCAGATTTCAAATTGTTTAAACTCGAACAGAATTACCGGAGCACCAAAAATATAGTCGAAGCGGCAAATAGCGTCATCAAAAAGAATAAAGACCAAATCAACAAAAACGTTTGGACAGACAATGAAATTGGCAATAAGCTAAAAGTTGTACGTACATTGACCGATAATGAAGAAGGTCGGACAGTTGCTTCGCGCTTATTTGATACGAAACAAGCGGAGGGTTGCAGTTGGAATGACTTTGCGATTTTGTATCGAACCAACAAACAATCTCGTGCTTTCGAGGAAGCTTTAAGAAAACTCAACATTCCTTACCGAATTTATGGTGGACTTTCTTTTTACCAACGTAAAGAAATAAAAGATTTACTTGCTTATTTCAGATTAGCAGCAAATCCACGTGACGAAGAAGCTTTGAAACGAGTGATTAACTACCCTAAACGTGCAATTGGAAAAACAAGTATTGAGAATGTTATCATTGCTGCAAATCGCTATAATGTAAGCTTGTGGGATGTTATTACGGATTTCGATCAGTATCCAACCGATGTAAATTCTGGCACAAAGTCAAAAATATATGAGTTTGTGACCATGATTATGAGTTTCAATGCACAATTAAATAAGTTGAATGCATACGAATTGGCTGATACGATTGCAAAATCATCGGGAATAATGCGCGAATTGATTGCTGAAAAGGAAAAAGGTCCTGAAGAAGTAGAGCGTTTTCAGAACATCGAGGAATTATTAGCTGGTATTCAAGAGTTTGTGAAAACAAATGAAACTGATGAATTCCGTTCTCTGTCCGATTTTATGATTGAAGTAGCGTTGTTAACAGATGCCGACGAGGACAAGACTGAAGAGCGAAATCACGTTTCATTAATGACGATTCACGCAAGTAAAGGATTAGAATTTCCACACGTTTTCCTTGTTGGTCTCGAAGAAAACTTGTTTCCTTCCCAAATGTCGTTAAACACGCGAACGGAACTTGAAGAAGAACGACGATTGTTTTATGTTGCGGTGACAAGAGCCATGAAGTCCTGTACTTTATCCTACGCATCTTCGCGTTTCACTTGGGGGCAACCAATTAGCTGTGAACCTAGTCGCTTTATTGACGAAATCGAACAGCAGTACCTTCAATTTGAAACACCACAACGTGGTTCAGGTCGCTCAATGATGGGGAGTGGTTTTGAAAAACCCTTTTCAGGTGGATTAAACAAATCTTTAGGCATTTCTTCTCAGCCGAATTTACGTTCTTTAAAAGATGTTCAATCAAAGCCACCCCAAAATAATTCAGAATCACAGGATATTAAAGTTGGCTATAATGTGGAGCATGACCGTTTCGGAAAAGGAAAGGTTACCAAACTAGAAGGCAACGGTCCAGATAAAAAAGCAACTATATTTTTCCCACACCATGGAAGTAAAACAGTTTTGCTTCGTTTCGCAAATTTAAAAATAATAGAAGACTAAATATTTCAAGTGAAACGAATTGGTTTACTGTCAGATACACATGGTTACCTCGATCCTAAAATTAAGTCGTACTTTTCAGAAGTAGATGAAATATGGCATGCCGGCGACATTGGTTCAATGGAAGTTTTAGATGAATTAGTAGCATTCAAACCAACAAAAGCTGTTTGGGGAAATATTGACAATCATGAGATTCGAAGAGAAACAAAAGAATTTCAACGTTTTAAAATTGAAGATGTTGAAGTATTAATTACTCATATTGGAGGTCGCCCCGGAAAATACGCCAAACCAGCTTATGAAGAATTAACCAAAAATGGTGCGCCAAAACTTTTCATTTGTGGACATTCTCATATAACACTGGTTCAAATGGATAAACGTTACAATATGTTATGGATGAATCCAGGGGCGTGTGGTTTTAAAGGATTTCATTCGGTTAAAACGATTTTGCGTTTCTCTATTTCAGGAAATCGAATTCACGATTTGGAAGTGATAGAATTAGGAAAAAGGGTTTAATAAATATTTTTTTTGAAAACAACACTGATATTAATCCATCTATTCATTTCATGTATTTCTTTTTCTCAAAAAGATGATAAAAAAGACAGTATCTGCTTTTTCGTCAGAAACAATATTTCAATCAATGATGAGGAACCTTGGAAAATTGTTTACTCTGAATATTGTACAATACAAAAATTCAATTTTCAAATATTCAACCGATGGGGCTCCCTCCTATTTGATGCAAAAAGCATAGAAGATGCAAATAAATTCAATCCATTTGTAAATCAAAAAAATTCAAAAATCAACTTTGAAACTGGGACTTATTATTGGATTCTTGATTACACACTTCGAGGCGACAACATTGTACATAAACAGCAAGGATTTCTTAACATTCTTCATTGACACTATTTCGAGTTTAATTCATGTTTGATATTCAAATATTTTAACAAAATCACCTATATTTGATAAGTGAAAAAACTACTTCTTTTTATTTCAATTGCTTCGTTTTTCATTGTTGCTTGTAAAAAACAAAAAACTAGCTGGAATTCTGATTGGGCGGCACCTCTCGTTCATGATACTTTATCGCTTGACAACTTATACAATGATTCAACCCTGGTTTCTATCGATGGTACAACATTGAATGTTCATTTAACAAGAACATTATTAAACATTGGAATTGAAGATTTAATTTCAATTAACGACACTATAATCTCTCAAACGAGCAATTCAACTATTAATTTATCGAACATTCCTCCAGGTTCAAATTTCCTCAGTCAAACTGAAGAACATGACTTTGATCTGAACGGCATTCAATTAAAAAAAATAATTGTTTC
>CANGLG010000250.1 GCA_947454395.1 Flavobacteriales bacterium | reverse complement strand
TGAATTTACAACAAGAACCTACGATGATGGCACTGTAATTAATCAGCAATTAAAAAGAAATAGAAATACGCATTTCATAACCGCAAAAATGGGTTTCGATTGGAAGTTAAGTAGTTACGACAACTTAACCATCTCCAGCATGTATGGCGGTGAGAAAATTCTCGATAATGGCGACGAACCTTTTTTCAATCAAGATTTAACCGTTAGAAATAGATTGTGGCAATTTCTGGAAGATGAACTGAAAACAACCTTTATGGGTTCTGCAAATTACCAACATAAATTCAAACAGCTTGGTCATCAGGTTTCTTTTGGATTGAATTACACATTTCATCGCGAGAATGAAAAGTATTTTTTTGACAACATCATGCCTACTTATACAGGACACGATTCATTTAAATTACTATCTGATGAAAAAGTACTGGACCTAAACATCGATTATGTTAAACCACTCAAATACGGACGTTTTGAATCAGGACTGAAATTCAGGAAAAGAGACATCCCAACAGACATGAAATTTTATCCCGGACTGAATTCTCCGCTTGATACAAATGCAGGTGGCTGGGCAACTTACAAAGAAATCATTCCTGCAATTTATGGGAATTACATCATTGAAAACAAAAATTATGAAATGGAATTGGGATTGAGAATGGAATATGTCAAACTTCAATATTTTGTAAATCCGGAACACAACACCTATAAAAGCAACGGTTATAATTACACACAACCATTTCCGAATGTACGTCTTGCATACAAATTAAATGATCATAGCAAAATTTCTTTATTCTACAATCGCAGAGTAGACAGACCGAATGAAGTCGACATTCGTATTTTCCCTAAATACGACGATGCGGAAATAATCAAAGTCGGAAATCCTGCTTTAAAACCTCAGTTCACAAATTCATTTGAATTAGGATATAAAACACAATGGAATTCCGGGAGTTTCTATACAGCGGCCTATCATAAAATCTCTAATGCAACGATTACAAGAATTTCAAGCATTGTTCCCGGAAGTACTTTAATTTATGCTATTTTCCAAAACGTAAATAAAAGTTACAATACCGGCATTGAATTCGTTTTCAATCAGAAAATCAGTAAATGGTTGACGTTAAATTTTAATGCAAATGCCTATCACAACCAAATAAATGCCTTCACGGTTATTAATTATTATCCGAAAGAAAACACATTTAAAGCAGCAAAACAGCAGATTTATTCAGGCAATGCAAAATTGAACGGAGTTCTTGCTTTCAATCATAAATGGAATGCGCAGATTACTGCCGTTTATCTAGCTCCTGATATTATTCCACAGGGAAAAATTCTCGCGCGATTCTCATTGGATTTTGGCGTGAAAAAATTAATTCAAAAAGACAAAGGTGAAATTTTTCTTAATGCCAGTGATTTATTAAATGCAATGGTCGCCAGAAAGCAAATTCAAGGAGATGGATTCCATTATACTTCCTCTGATTATTACGAAACACAAGTTATTCGTGTAGGATATAGTTATAAGTTTTAATGCTTTAAAATTCCTTTAGAATTAACCAGTAACTTTACTCTTAAAAATTAAAAGAACATGAAAAAAACAACTTTAGTAACTGCTTTTTATGCAGTAACATGCGGTTATTCGTTTTGTCAAAAAACAGAAAAAACTCCTTCTTCCGTAACACAGGCTTTTGCGAAAAAATTCCCTAAAGTGTCAAAAGTAAAATGGGAAAAAGAAGATAGTGACTATGAAGCTGAGTTTTACATAAACAAAGTGGAAACCTCTGCTGTATTTGATTCAAATGGAAAATTCAAAGAAGAGGAATCGGAAATGGAAACGTCAAAACTTCCGAATTCGGTTAGAGAATACTGCTCAAAAAACTATAAGGATCACAAATTAACAGAAGCTTCTAAAATCACAACTGCCTCAGGAGAAGTGAAATATGAAGCTGAACTCAGTAAAGGAAAATCTCATTTTGATTTAATATTTGATAGCAAAGGAAATTTGATTTCGAAGGAAAAATAACATCAATATTCCTTAATATTTAACTCCCTTTCATTTTTTTGGAAGGGATTTTTATTTTCATAGCATTCATCGAAATCTGTGATTTATAGTAAAAATCAAATTTAAATGTGATGTATTTTGCTAGTTTCAATCCGAACTTTGTATCAATTATGTTTTGAAATTGAACATTATGAAAAATATCATACTAGCCAACGATTTTTCTGAAAATTCAGAAATAGCTATAAAATTTGCCGTTGAACTTTGCAAAAAAACAAAGTCAAGACTTTTCATAATTCATGTTTTTGACATTTCGGCATTACTGGCAAATCCAACAGAAATTCCATATTTTCCAAATGTGGATGGTGAACTTTTAGAAGCTCAAAAAACAAAATTAAAGGAGCAATTTTTAAACATTGCTCAGGATGATTCAAATCAAATTGAGGTTGTATTTGAATCATTTGAACATACCTCAGTTTCCATGTGTATACTGGAAAAAGTTGAGCATTACAAAGGTGATTTACTCGTCATGGGCGCACATGGTAAAAGGCAATTTCTAGAATTTTTAATCGGCAGCAATACAAAAAGCGTTATTACAGATTGTCTTTGTCCTGTTTTTGTTGTACCAGCAGAGGCGGAATTTCATTTACCAGACAAAATCATGTTTGCATCCGATATTGGCGCAGATAACATTGAAGCATTACACGCGTTAGTCAGCGTTGCTGAATTGTTTGAGGCAAAGATTTTCGTTATTCACATTTCTACTGATTATGAATCATTTAGTTTAAATCGAATGAATGATTTTAAAAAGCAAATGACCTTGGAAATCAACTACCCAAAACTTAATTTCGAATTTCTATTGTCCAACGACATTAATGACCGATTGGACGAATATGTTCGAGAGAATAGCATTAACCTCATCACAATGGTTGAACATGAAGACAAAAGTTTCTTTGAACGACTTTTCAAACGCGATCATGTAAAAAACATGATTTCTCTGACTCAAATTCCATTGCTCTGTTTCAATCAAAAATACCTCGTAAAACGATCGTTCTCTGAAGCTGAAGCAAAATTAAAACTCCATTAATTGCTATTAACATAAGTTTTAAAGAGCAGGAGAGAAATTATCCTTGAACTTGTTTAATTTTACGGTTCAATGGATTTCCAACTTGTTTCTGAATTTCAACCTACGGGCGACCAACCCGAAGCAATTTGCCAGTTAACAGCTGGTATTCTTGCTGGCATGGA
>CANGLG010000249.1 GCA_947454395.1 Flavobacteriales bacterium | reverse complement strand
TCAGTTTTACTCCACCAATAGCCGTTTTGCGTTTTATAAATAAAAAATCCATCGTAATACCTAATCCCTGATGGATAACCATTAAAACCAATAAAGTTATTACCATTTGATGAGGCCGTGTTATTGTCACTAGATTTCGTGTTTTCTTTCCAATCAGATGTGCTTTTCAATTTGTCTCCTCCATTTTCACCAATGTTATATTCAAGGGTTTTCCAATCTGTTTCGGAGGGAATGTGCCATCCTTTCGGAGCCAATCCGCGTGGGTCAGTTACAGCATACCAATTGTAAAGTTTGCCGTATTTACTTTCATTACCTGCATTGTTTTCATAGTAACACCAAGCTGGTTTACCTTCATTTCCTGCATTTTCCCATTCTTTGTTTGACTTTGCATGAAAAATCGAATCCCCATTTCTAAAAACTGAAACGTTTAAATTCGCTGTCATCCAGATTTGGTTACTTATTTTAACTTCGTTTTGTGCATACAAATAGGTCGCTAGAAAAGTTAGAATTGAAAAAATGAATTTTTTGGTCATTTCGAATTTTGATTTAATATTCAAATATAACTGATTCATTCAGAATAATAAAAGAAAGTTTATTCCATGATACTGAAACTTGTAATATTATAAAATCAAAACTTCAAATCCATTCTGATTCGCCATTCTTTTGGATATAAGTTATTAAAACGATTACCAAGGTGTTTAATAAATCCCAATGGTTGTTCTTTAAATGTTACAAGTTGAATTCCAATTGTTGAATCCAACTCAAATGTATCGCCATGCAAGTATTTCAATGCTTGTTCTTCCGTTAATTCAATGGCATTTTCTTGATTAATTAGGGATGGATTCAAAGCGAGTTCAATATCTGGAATGAATCCTTTTCTTTGGTTTTCTCCTAATTTCACACCTGTTTTCATCCATTTTAAACGCTTTTGATTTTGTCTATAAAAATCAAGTGCACTTGGCATTGCTCCGTAAGTAAATTCACCTTCTTGCCAAAAAGATAAAGTGTTTTTTTTATTTATGAAAGATGAGATTTTATCTTTTGATTTTAATTTAGTTAATATATCTAACTTAATTCTTGAATTTAATTTAATTGATTCTTTTTTTTGCAACAAACAACAGTAAAATCCTTCCGTTTTTGTGAGTCCCGGAATGAAATAAACACCATAGCCTTTTGAGTCAGATTGCATATTTTCAAACATTGGCAATTGAACGACTTCACAATCCAATTCTTCCATGAGCCAAGCAACATTATTTTCGTTTTCCTCAGGATTAAAAGTACAGGTGGAATATATGATGTATCCGTTTTCTTTGAGAGAGTTCCAAACATCCATTACAATTCTTTTCTGTCTCGCGCTACACATGTTTGCATTGTCCTCACTCCATTCATCCCGTGACTTCAAATCTTTTCGAAACATTCCTTCACCAGAGCAGGGTGCATCTATTAATATAACATCGAAACTTCCTTTCAAAGCGCTAAAATCTTTTGGATCGTTGTTGGTTACTAAGCAATTGGAATAACCCCATTTTGTAACGTTTTCAGCTAAAATAAATGCCCTCGAACGAATGACTTCATTACTTATAAGGGTTCCATGGTTGTTTAACAAAGTAGCTAAAAGAGTGCTTTTTCCTCCGGGAGCAGCACACAAATCTAAAACCACAGGGGCGTCATTCAGTGAAAGTGATTTAAAAACAGACTCAATGTACATCGAACCAGCCTCTTGCGGATAATAACATCCAGCATGAAATAAGGGGTCTAATGTGAATTTTGGTCGAGATTTTAGATAATGTCCTTGCCCGCACCAAGTTACTTTTTCCTCAAATTCAAGTTGATTTAAATCTCTTTTTTTATTTGGGTTCAATCTGATGCTAACAGGACTTTGCGTATCAAGAGCAGGAATTAAAACTTCTGCTTTTGGAAAATTATCATTTAATCTTTGAACGAATTTATCGGGAAGCGATTGCATAGAATAAATTTAAATATTCTTATCGATTTAAATTCAAAAAATACTCGTTCGCATCGTTCATATAGATTTTATAAACGCTTGTTATATCAGCTTCGTATTTATAAAAAATACTTGGGGCGTCTTTTAACTTATTTGGGAACGAAATTCGTGATGAAACTCCTTGGCAAGATTTCTCTAATCCAAATGAGGTAGGGTAGTGATTGAGCCATTTTCGTTCTCTGAAAATAGCAATGAAGTTAATGAACTCAACTGTTAAATAAGGCTCGAAATCTGAACGATGCCTATAAAAATCATTCAAAAAACTCTCATAACTTATAGAATGGTGATTGTCCCAATTTCTTGCTAGCAGATGGTCAAAGTACAAGTCAACAGCAACACCAGCAACCTTAGGTAATTCCTCATACAATTTCAATTTAAGCTCCTTGACACTTTGGTGTTGATCCATGTATGTGTCAATTTTACGATGAAGAATTATTCCATTTTGAATGATTTCAGGAAAATGACTGAAATTTCTCCCACGAACAAAGTCACCAAAAAGATTTGCTAACATCAAGTCCTTATCGTTATTTGAAAAATAAAGGTGTCCAAGGAAATTCATATATCAAAAAAAAGTCCCGCCGAAGCGAGACTAAAATTAGTATTCATCTTCATTAAAGAGAAAGTCTTCTCGGGATGGATAATCCGGCCATATTTCTTCAATACTTTCATACATATCTCCTTCATCTTCAAGGTCTTGAAGATTTTCTACTACCTCCAATGGTGCACCTGTTCTAATTGCAAAGTCGATTAACTCTTCTTTTGTCGCTGGCCATGGTGCGTCTTCCAGGTATGATGCAAGTTCTAATGTCCAATACATAGTTACTTTAGTTTAATTCACTTATTTTCGGCAAAAGTAAAATTTATTTTAAATAAAGCCTTAAATAATTGAAAAGTTAATAAATCTTTTTTTAACAATTTAAAAATTAAACCCTTGGGTGCCAAGGTTGCTCTTCTACATTCAAGTCTTTTGTTATTTTTCTCCCCAACACAAAAAGGTAATCACTTAATCGATTCATATAAGATAAAACCAATGGAGCTACAAATTCTGTTTCATTTAATTCAACGATAATTCGTTCTGCTCTTCTGCAAACGCAACGAGCAACATGGCAAAATGATACAGCGTGATTTCCACCAGTCAAAACAAAAAATCGCATTTCAGGCAATTTCTCATCCATTTCATCCATCCATTTTTCCAAAATTTGAACATCAGATTCATTTAAATCCG
>CANGLG010000248.1 GCA_947454395.1 Flavobacteriales bacterium | reverse complement strand
TAGTATTTTTATATCTTTGCTGAGTTATGATAAATATCAAAATTTTACTTGTTGAAGATGATGTTAATTTGGGACTTGTAATTTCAGATCAACTTAGAACTGACGGTTATTCTGTGGCTCTATGCTGTGATGGTGTTGAGGCTTTGCAACGATTTAACCAAGAGGAATTTCATCTATGTATACTAGATGTCATGTTGCCGAAAAAAGATGGATTTACATTAGCAAAGGATATTCGTCAATTAAATTCAGAAATTCCCATATTGTTTCTTTCAGCAAAATCAATGACTGAGGATAAAGTTGAAGGTTTCAATGCCGGAGGAGATGATTACCTAACCAAACCATTCAGTGTAGAAGAACTTCAATTGCGTGTTAAAGCACTTTTGAAACGAGTTAATTTAAAAGTAGATAAACCAGAGGAAAAAATAGTTCATCTTGGTATCTATACATTTGATGTGGAGAATTATACGCTTAAAACGAACAGTGATGTAAAAACACTAACTAAGAAGGAAGCTCAGATTCTGAAAATAATGTACAAGTTTAAAAATCAAGTAATTCCAAGAGAAGTGATATTAAATGCCGTGTGGGGGCAGGATGATTATTTTGTTGGGAGAAGTCTGGATGTATTTATTACAAAATTGCGCAAGTACCTAAAAGAGGAATCCAAAATTCACATTACGAACATCCATGGTGTAGGATTTAAATTTGAAATCAAAGAATGAGTAATTACATTTTGCATATTGAAACGGCTACAAAAGTTTGTTCAGTAGGTTTGTCATTAAATGGAGAATTAATTGCTTTAAAAGAAACTTCTTCTGATCAATACATTCATGGTGAATCTTTGAATTTGTACATTCAAGATGTTCTTTCTCAAGCGAAAATTAAAATCAATCATTTATCCGCTGTTTCTATTTCTTCCGGGCCTGGTTCATATACCGGTTTGCGCATTGGCGTTTCAACAGTAAAAGGATTGTGTTATGCACTAAGTATTCCTTTAATTTCCATTTCTACTTTGGATTCGATCTATTTATTAGCAAAAAAAATATATTCAAAAAAACAAGTATGTGTTATGCTTGATGCCAGAAGAATGGAGGTTTACAGTCAAATTTGGTCTTCTGAAGGAATTGTTATAAAAGCATTAAGTGCAGATGTATTAGATGAGCAATCTTATAAGGAATTTAT
This sequence comes from Flavobacteriales bacterium, assembly GCA_947454395.1. GTDB lineage: Bacteria > Bacteroidota > Bacteroidia > Flavobacteriales_D > Crocinitomicaceae > UBA952. Next base: position 2,064 of record CANGLG010000248.1, on the reverse strand, counting down.
ACCGTTTGTCTGTTGTGGAGACGGAGCTTCTAAAATGGTAGATATTTGGCAACAACGTGAGATTGATTTTGATTTGGAAATTACTCCCAGCGCCTCAGGACAAGTTGTATTAGCCTATGAGAAGTATCTTAAAAGTGACTTTGTGGATGTTTCTCAATTTGTACCCAATTATCTCAAAGATTTTCAATCTACAGGTCATTGAAGACATAGTTCTTTTTTCCAAATACCTATATTGCCACAACCGTCTGTAACAAGTACCTCAATTTTTTCTTCCATTCGGTGTATTTTATCTCGTACATAGATCAATCGATTTGATTTTAAATCATATTCTAAAGGAAACCATTCGCCATTGACCAGTAAGTTATAGTTTTTAATATCTGTTTGACTATCCGATACTTTCCAAGTTAAAGTGGATTTGGTAATAACGCTGTCTGTTTCTTTAAAATTCAAGGGTGTAATTTTAGGAGCAATAGTGTCAATTTTCACAGAATAAATTCCAAATAATTTCGATTCAGCATTCAGTTTACCATTTATTTGTGTTGTTAACAGTGCATTTGCTTTTCCATTTGACAATATTTGAATAAATTGTTTTTCAGTATTGATATTTGGTAACGAACTCATCTCAATTTTGAAGGATTTTTGAATCGGAATTTCACTTGAACCAAATCGGTTGTTATTGATTTCATCAAATTTTTTAACAGGCTCATAAAATGTATACGGTTCAATGTCAATTTTCATTTGTTTTCCGACTAAATGATACGCGGAGTCAGGTAAGAAATAAGTTTTGGAGGAATAAAATTTTTCTGACTTTACAGGTGTTTCGCTCGGTGTAATAATTGTAAAACTGAGATTTGAATTATTTTTAGAGACATCTTTCAAAGAAATTTGAACTGTCAATGTATCTTTTGGACCAATTTTTAAAGTCCCAAGGGATTCGTAATGATAAATATTCAAAGGATTGTGCGCTGTTTTAAAAAGTTTATGAAACCTTGTTTTTGATTTTTTATACTCATCTAAATCTTGATGGCTATTTACATACCGCGAGTCATCAAAAGAAATCTGGTCACATACGGAGTGAAATAACGTATCATTATCAACCAAACAAATGTTTTCAAACAAGCCACAATTTGTTCCATTGCTTCCTATCCGGTCTGTTCCAGAAACTGAAAAAGCCAACTGACCATAGGAAGGCACAAAATCTTTTGGAAGGATAATTTTATTGGTTGGAATAACAAAACCGTTTTTTGATTTCTGAACTTTAATCATCATTGATTTACCTGGAATTTGGTATCCTTTTTCGTCCACAGCGTAAATTTTAATTGCATCAATGGATGGAGAAAAGTTATCAGTTATTGAAAATCCGTAAAGTAAAGGATTTAGAGCGTGTTCTGTTTTAGTTTCTCTCAGCTCAAAATGCAAGTGTGGCCCTGTGGAAGAACCGCTGTTTCCTGATAACGCGATAAAGTCCCCTTTTTTAAGGGGAAATTCATTTTTCTCCAATTTTAGGTCAATGTCATTTGAAAATGCAGCCACTTGTTTGGGAAGAATGTAATCTGAAATTTCTTTAGAAAAAGCCGAACAATGAGCATAAACACTAGTAATTCCATTTGGATGGTCAATGTAAATTACTCTTCCATAACCGTTTGTTGAAATCTTTATTCTTGATATAAAGCCATCGTTAATCGAATAGATTGGAATTCCTTCTTTTTGGTTTGTTCTAAAATCCAAACCCATGTGAAAATGATTTGGTCGGATATCTCCAAATATAGCGCTCAACTGCAAAGGGATTCCAAGAGGTGAATGGTATTTTGAGTCAACACGAACATCTTGTCCGAAAACAGCTGTTATGGAAAGAATAAAAAATAAAACAAGTGATTTGTAACGCATGCACAAAGTTAACCTTTCAAAAAAATCTTAAAATACATTCCGAAAAATATTGCTTGTAATATTAACAATGTTAACTTTGTAAAAAGTCGAAAGCAATGACTGAACAAATAGAGAAAAGCATTGAACAAATTTTGAATAAGGCACGTAGCTTACATGCTGAACTACAAAGTGAACGAT
>CANGLG010000247.1 GCA_947454395.1 Flavobacteriales bacterium | reverse complement strand
TGACTACGTTTTTTTACTATTTTTGATAAGGGGGTAGTAAAAAACTGCTTCCAACATACGACTAGAAAAAGCAGCGATCAACGAACTTAATTAAAATGCTGCCTTCTCTAGTCGTCTGAACGTTAGTGGTAATGATGCCCAAAGTATAATATTTTGAGTGAAAAGCGAAATACAAAATGGATAATTGAGCAATCAAAACTACTTTTTGGTGATAGTTTTGATTATCACGCTACCGAATATAGGGATGCAAAAACTAAAATCAATTTTCGTTGTAAAAAACACGACTATTCATTTGAACAAACCTCAAATAATCATCTAAATTCAAAACATCCTTGTAAATTCTGTCTTCAAGAATCACGACGCGAAGCGTTCTCTGATGGTATAGATATATTCAAGAATAAAATTCGGGCAATTTTCGGTGTCCATTTTGATTTTAAGAATGCAAATTACATTAATCAAAGAATTCCCATTTCTTTAACTTGTTTAAAACATAACAAAGTTATTACCAAAGAGCCTCAAGTATTTTTGAGAGGACATGGTTGTGATTTATGTGCTAAGGAAGCGTCCCTCGTAAGCCTAAGTAATCAAACTCTCGATGAGATACATAATTTCGTTGGTAAAATAAATGGGAAATGTAATTCTAAGACTTACATCAACAATGAAACTAAACTAGACTTTGAATGTAATGCTGGTCATAAGTTTCAAAAATCTTGGAGTGCAGTAAAAAATTCTTTACGGTGGTGTCCAAAGTGTTCACCAAACAAATTAATTGGAGAAACTCTCGCACGTTTAATTTTAGAACACCTTTTACAATTAAAACTTCCATCTGTTTACATAAAAGAGATGGAAGGGCTTCAATTGGATGGTTATAATTCTAGAAATAGGATTGCTTTCGAATACCAAGGATATCAGCATTATACTGAAAACAGTCATTTTCATTCAGACGAAAAAAGATATAAATCACAAATTGATAGAGACAATTACAAAAAACAACTGTGTAAGAAAAATAAAATAACCCTGATTGAAATATTTGAATTTAAAACAATTAGAGAAGGAAGAATTCATCTATTCGTTGACCAGGTAAAAAGAAAACTAGATGAGTTAAATATTATCTATAACCACGAACCCTTTCAACTCGATTTAGTCGAACTCTACCGTGGAAAGAAAAGTGAACTGTATGAACAGGCAAAAAAAATAGTTGAGAAAAAGAAGGGTTCGATACAAGAATTTATAGGTGCCGAAAGTAAGCATACTTATTCTTGCTCGAAAGGTCATAAAACAACTAATAGAGTTTTGAGCGTAATAATTAAGTCGAACGCATCTTGTTCTACTTGTGAGGCATTATCAAAGTACGAAGCACTCAAAGATATTATTGAATCAAGAGGTGGAAAATTAATTGACAAAAAACTAAAACCTAAGGGTTATTCTGAATCATATACATGGATTTGCAATAACGACCATAAAAGGGTTTCTAAAGGGCAATATTTGTTTAATGGATATTGGTGTGTAGAATGCCAAAAAGAAGCCCAAAAAAAGCAACTAAGCATGAAACAACTTGCTGAGTTGAAAAAAGACATAATCAGTGGAAAATTTTATCAAAAAGACATTCCTAAAAAATACGGTATAGGTGACGGAGTATTTAGAAGATTAATTGACGAGCTTAGATTAAAACCAAAATATATTCCTCAAGATAGAAAGGCTCAAAAGAAGCGTACAAAAGGCAAACTACTTCAAATTGATCCTGAAAACTTTCAAGTGATAAAAGATTTTGAATCACTAGAAGCAGTAAAACTTGATGAATCAGGCTTATATAAACCTGAAGGTATTAGGCAACAGATGAAAAAATACAAAAAGGCTTATGGATATTATTGGAGCAGAGAAGAAGACTTAGAAAAAACAATTAAATTAATAAAAACAAATACCACTAACAGCAAATAAGCGCCAGCAAAGCCGAGCGCCAATTTGCAAACCGTTATTGGCAACCACCCATACCCAAATAACTCATTAACTATGCATTACATCAATTTGAATAAGAAATTGAAAAAGGAAAAAATGATTTATTTAATTCTGCTTGGAATTTGTTTCATAGGGTGCATTGTGAGTTTATTCTATCCCTATTTAATAAAACTTAACGTGCGTAGTGGTAACCTTGACTTACCAAAAATCAAATACGGTTATGAATATTCTCTTTCTACTTTATCATTAGCAATCTTTCCATCAATATTTTTAATTACAGTGTTAATGGAAAGAGTTGTCCTGACTTTCATTTTCAGTTTATTAAATTTGGGAATTGTATACCTCATAAGGGCATCCATTCATTTCCAAGGTTTCATTGATCACGATTTTGATAGTAAAACTGGATTAGGATTTCATTTAATTTTTTCCTTTTCCATTCTTCAATTCATTCTAACATTGATCTATATGATTAGAGTGATTTGGTTAAATAATAAGGCATCACCTAACAGCTGTCAAGCATCAGCCCAAGATCTTACTTCGTAGAAACGTTTAATTTAAACCAAACTATTCTTACATTTAGAAAACTATTTTATTTAAAGAGTTGGGCCGTGCTCCTGGCAGCAAACCGTTAGCGGTCATTGTACCGAAACTCAAGACAGAAGATTAACGATATAAAAAAATGAAGAAAGAAAAAATAATTTTTTGGACAGCGACAACAATAATCGCATTGTTTGAAGGAGTAATGCCTGCATTAACTTCACAAACAGAATTGGCAAAAGAAGGTATTAGACATTTGGGTTATCCAGAATATTTTGGAAACGCATTGGTTATTTCTAAAGTTTTAGGAGTTTTAGCATTAATTATTCCACAGGTTCCGAAACGAGTAAAAGAATGGGCTTATGCAGGATTTGCTTTTGACTTTATTTTTGCGACAATTAGTCGCGGAGCAGTTGACGGAATAAATGGGCAAACATTTTTTCCATTCGTCATATTTGGAATTTTAGCCGTTTCATACATTTACTATCACAAATTAAATCCTAACAAAAATTAAATACTATGTCGTTTCAAGCATACATAGACAATATCAAAGACAAGACTGGAAAGACACCTACTGACTTTAAAAAATTGGCGGAAGAAAAAGAATTTATTATTGACGGGAAACTTAATCCTAAAATTAAGGCAACAGAAATTACGAATTGGCTCAAAGAAGAATTTGAATTAGGACACGGACACGCAATGGCAATTTATGCAACATTCAAAGGAAAAACCGAATGACAATAAAAACCAGGAACCAGTAACAGCACCTTGCCTAATGCGGGCTGACACATCAAGCTTTTGCAAATAAGGTCGCTTAGCGAAAATAGA
>CANGLG010000246.1 GCA_947454395.1 Flavobacteriales bacterium | reverse complement strand
CCAATCTGATTCATAGCGCTCAATTCTACTTTCCGAATCCCAATTGCTATCTAAATTCCATATATCCCCAGGAAACAATACTATGGATTTCTTTTGTAATTCGTCTTCAATATATAAAAAAATATCACGTAAATAAAAACGTGACAAATTCATGTATTTATTTTCTTCATGGCAAAAGAAAACAAAACTTGCAAACGGAATAATGAATGTTGGATTGAAAACCTCGGACTGTGCTTTTATTCGTTGTTTTTTTTCTAGAATTGCATTAATTCGTAATTCATCATCATTTACATTCCCAATTTTATTGGCATAAGAAAATTGAGTTAATAGGATGTCAACTTTTCCAATCTTGCTTTTGATCGCTTCAGCTGCTGATTTATTTGTAATGATACAATCATTAACATTTAGAATACCAAAATCATCGGTTGAAAAATAAGCCCATGAATCTCCGTCTGTAAATTCATTACATATGATTTTCAAATCATCTTCAATGACAAATTGTTCATCAGGATTAAGTTCTATTACCTCTTTAAACCCTTGTTTGATACAATAATTCACAACTTTTTTATCGTATGTTTGATGAAATAATACGGTAATCTTTTGTTTAAATTCATTCGGGATTTTATTCAATAAAGGCGGAAAAAAATGATCCGGATGCTCATGCGAAAACCAAATATGTGTAATGCGCTCAAAATCCTTAATTTTGAATTTACTTTCTGAGATTAAACTCCAACCATTGTCAAAAACGACTCCATCGAACCATGGATCCATAATCAGACTTACTTCTTTATGTTTAAGTATTACTGATGCATGGTTCACAAATTCTAATTCCATAAATACGGTTTAATGTTTAATGGTGTAGCTTACCAAGTATATTTTTAAACTTTCGGATAGTGTATCCAAATAAAGGTAAGTTATACAAGAGAATGACTACAAGTGGCTTGAACGTTCGTCTATTGTATCCAAGCGGGTAGAGTAAAATTGACTTCAAAGCAAAATTAACAGCGGATTTTTTTCTCCTGTATAAATTTGCTTTCTCTGCCAAATGAAAATAACACATACTTAAGAGCCTCCATTTAGAAAAAATCGGGAGTTTACCTTTGAGTTCAGATTTTTTAAAAATTCTTTTTAAATAAAAAAGCTCTTTTTCCCATTTTTGAGAATCTCCATGGGTAAAACTATCATCAGCAGCCACATATACTGTAGTTCTTTCATGAAGTTGGTGTATTGGGTATCCATTGGCAGCAATCCGCATGGAGGTATCCATGTCTTCACATATAATGACATTAGGGTCAAATTTTACTTTTTCAAAGATCATCCTGTGTATAGCCCATCTTTGAGGATTGACAGTATAGTTCAAAAAGTATTGAAAGGGATCTTTTTCAGTAAACAAGGGACAGATTCTATCAGTTCTGAGACCTGTTTCTGTTTCATTAAACGAGTTTGAAAAATACATGCCAATTTGATTGTTTTTATTTAAAATCAAGTCATGAATTTTTTTCAAATGAAATGGTAAATGATAGTCATCACTGTCTAAAAAACATAAATATTCTCCTCTTGCATGTTCTATTCCAATATTTCTCGAAATACACCTTTCTTTATTCCTGTCATTATGTATTACCTTGATTTTTGGATGAATAATATTATCTAAAATTTGTTTTGTTCCATCAGTACTTGCATCATTGATAATTATAATTTCCCAATTTTCAAATTCTTGATTTATTATGCTATTTATTGCTCTTTCAATTCTTTTTTCTCGATTGAAAACTGGTATGATTACTGAAAAAAAAGGATTATTTGACATTTAATGAATTGTAAATTCCTAACAATTTGTGGTAATTATTGTCGTAATTTCTTCTTTCCTTTAAAAAATATAAAAGTTGTGAAGCACTTCGTTTAAGTTCCATTTTTTTTTCTGAACGCTTCATAAAAGGTATTTTAAGAATGTACTTTATAGTATAAAGAGATTCTTTTAACCAGAAAAATTTGATTGGCTTTCTAAGTTCTCCATTAAAAATACGCAAATAAAGTTTACCGACTGGAAAACCAATTTTAAACATGGTTAGTAATTTTATATGATATTCATCTGTCAGTCTCGATGGTTTAATATGATGATTAAAAATTAAATCTTCAGAATACCATATTTCAAATCCAGCGAATCTTAGCCACCAGCAAATTTCACCATCTTCAGCACCTGTAACGACACTTTTTCCAATTCTAGAAGGCAGTAAGTAATCAAATCCTGCTTTTAATGAAATATCAAAGGCAGTCATGTTTAAAAACATACCAGCTCCATAAATAACATTTCTTTCTGGTCTTACATCGCCTGTTTTTTTAGCCTGTGGAGCACAAGCAAACATATAAGCCATGCTATCGAACCATTTTGGTATTTCCACTTCACTTTTTACAACTCCTCTTCCACCTAATGCACCAATTTTAGAATTGGATTTTAATAATTGATAACCAATTCCTAAATAATCTGGATATAATTCATTGTCGTCATCACAAATTAAAACGTATTTCGTTTTAACTATTTTCAACCCTGTGTTTTGGGCATTTATTTTCCCAGGATTTTCTTCTTTTATAATTTGTATAGGAAATATATTACCTAATTCTTCCCATTTCCTTTTGGTGAAATTTGATGTATCATCTGTACTTGCATTGTCAACTAGTACAAGTGCTGTGTAAGGAATGTTTTCCAAATTTAATTTGGATAAACCTTGTAGTGTATTAGTAAGGTTCGACTTTCCGTTAAAAGTGCAAATTAATATAGTTATTCCGTCAATCAAAATGAATCTTTATTTTAAATAAAAAATTGTATACTCATTGAAAGATATCTTCTTGCATATTTCAAATTTTGAAAAAAGGTTTGGATAAAGTTCAGGATTTTTTGAAACGATAAATTTGTATTGAGTCCTTGCTAAGTCTTTTTCAAAACGACCAATTTCGTTTTCATTTCCTAAAGTCCACATAAGCCCCTTTCTTTTTGCATAATACATCATTTCAGAACTCCATTCGAAATCTGTGATAATGATAGCATCACTTTTTTTAGTTAAAGCTTGAATTCTTTTTCCAACGAGATACTGCGGATAATCATCATTTTTGTTTTTTGTATAACTAAATCTCAAATACTCTTTACTAAAAGTCATTCCTTTAGTTAGAGAAAATGGAATTATCAATCCCATCGATATAGCAGCGATATTAATGTATTTTGAGATTTTCAGTTTATTAAATTTGAAGAATTCATAACTCAAATAAACTCCGATAGCAAACAACACAGAAAAAATTGGTAATAATGCAACTAAATAATAATCATGTTCAAAAT
>CANGLG010000245.1 GCA_947454395.1 Flavobacteriales bacterium | reverse complement strand
GCAGTTGCTGCCATGTGCTAAAAGTAGTTTATCGGATTTGTATTTATTTCTGTTAAACGGATTGCAAAGTTAGTAAATTTTTCCTTAAGTTTTTCAGCAATTAAATTAGATGTAAATTGTTCACTTTCAAAATGTCCAATATCGGCAATTACAATCTTATTTTCAGCATCAAAAAACTCATGATATTTGAAGTCACCAGTGATGAAAATGTCTGCCTCTGAACGAATTGCATCTGATAAAAGAAAACTTCCGGACCCTCCACATAATGCGACTTTTAGAATCTTTTTTTCAAGCAAATTTGTATGACGAATAACACCGCAATGAAATTGGTTTTTCACGAATGATAAAAATTCCTTTTCATCCACAGGAAATTCAAGTTCCCCAATTATTCCAGCTCCTTCTGTTTGATTTTCATTTTGAATAGGATAAATCTCATAAGCGACTTCCTCATAAGGATGCGCCTTAAGCATGGATTTCAAGACTGATTTCATCCGATACGAACTCACCAAATATTCAACGCGATATTCATTTACAGAGGAACGTTCTCCTTTATTTCCAATTGACGGATTAGCGAAATAATTTGGTTTAAAAGTGCCAATTCCTTCCGTTTTAAAATGACATTCTGTATAATTACCAATACTTCCCCCTCCTGCTTGAAAAACAGCATCATCCACTAAATGAATTGAATCTTGAGGAACAAAAACAACCAATTTGTTCAAATTATTTTTTTTCGGGCTTAAAATTCGAATGTTTTTTAAGTTCAGTCTTCTCGCAATTTCACGATTTACACCATAATAATGATTGTCAAGATTCGTATGAATGGCGAACAGCGCAATACTATTTTTAATGCACTTTTCTATCACACGTTCTATGTAGTTTGCTCCTGTTATCTTCTTTAAACCTTTAAAAATAATCGGATGATGCGCAATAATTAAATTGCTTCCCAGTTTTATCGCTTCATCAACAACTTCTTCTATGGAGTCAAGACAGATTAAAACAGATTGAAGTTCCCATTCTCTTCTTCCACAAAGAAGTCCAGAATTATCATATGATTCCTGTAAAGCTATTGGATATGATTCCTCCAAAAAATCAATTACTTCTGCTATTCTCATTCTAAAATTTTCTTGTTAAACCAAATGTAAAACCAATAGCTGATGTTTTGTGCAAATAACCGTTGTATTCTGTATATGTATCAGTTAATTGTCTGCGGTATTGTGCTGTTAGTCTCAAACCAAAATTATTCTGAAAATTCAATGTAATTCCTGCGGTTCCAACTGCAGAAAGTACAAATGAACTAATGTTATTGAATTGTTTTACATTTGCCTCGTGGCTTCCTCCCAAAGAATCTTTCCAGTTTTGAGACTGTAAATATCCCATATACATTTGAGGAATAACTCCAGCACTTATAAAATACTGAAAGTCTTTACCAGATTGAAATTTTAACTGCATGGGCATTCCTAGGTATTTGTATTTTGTTTTATAATTAAATGTAGAATCACTCGTCGTTGAAGACCAGGAATATTGCTCGCCATTTTGAATATATGACAAACCTCCATCAAAATAAAAGTTTTTGGCTATTGGAGAAACCATCCCCAATGTGTAAGACCATAATTTAGTCTTTGTCTCATTTTCACGCTCTTCCAATGGTTTATTTAAAAAATCAGGATTTGATTGGAGCGAGTGACTCACAGAAAAATAACCTGCTTCAGCATAAAAAGAGGAGCTTGAATCTGCTTTTTTCTTAACCTTTTGCACGTTATTCCCTATTAGCTGTGCAAATGAAAAATTAGCAAGAAATAAGAAAAATAATGTTGTTGACTTCATTATTCAAAGATATAAATTTGATAGAAACAACAATCGGAAAAGACTTAACACAAGTCAACGAGTATTCGATTTACCTTGAAATAAATTTGCAGAAAAAAAACAATGGAAAATAAATGGATTATTGACACTTTACACAGTGTTGTCGGATTTAAAGTGAGACACATGATGATCTCAAATGTAACAGGAACTTTTGGAACTTTCTCAGCAGAAGCTACAACAGAAGGTGAAGATTTTTCTACAGCTAAAATTGATTTCAAAGCTGCAATTGACACTATCAATACAGGAGTTGCAGATCGTGACGCACATTTAAAATCACCTGACTTTTTTGATGCAGCAACTCATCCTGAGTTATTGTTTCATTCAACTGGAGTAAAACAACTAGCAAGTGATGAGTTAGAAATTTCTGGAAATATCACACTTCATGGAGTTACAAATCCAGTAACGCTAAAAGCAGAATTTGCTGGAATTGCTGTGGATCCATACGGACAAACAAAGGCAGGTATGTCAATTACCGGAAAAATCAAAAGAAGCGCATTCGGTTTAGTTTGGAGTGCTGTTACTGAGGCCGGAAATGTTGTTGTTGGGGATGAAATTACATTGAATTGCGAAGTTCAATTAATAAAACAATAATATAATAATTAACAAAAAAAACAAAATGGACTTCAAATAAAGTCCCTTTTGTTTTTTAATAAGATTTTTCAGAATTCTAAAACTTTATTACATAATCCAAATGATATTGTACCAATGCATCCACCGGTCTTCTGATAATTCTCCCAATATGAATTCCCAGTTCAGAAGCAGCTTCGTGAAGTTGGGTTTCAAAAATTTCTGAAATCGAACCAACAAAGTTCACTTCAACATTTTTGTAGTTCTCAAAACAGCATACGTGAACATCCATAAATTTTTTAAAACCCTCACATATCATTGTCTTGATAAAATCATTTTCCTTGTGTTTGGCGATAAAGGGCATGAAAGAGGCAATAAAAACATTTGCATTTTTTTCTTTGTAAACCTTACCAATTATTTCTTCTTTACCAAGATGATAAGTATTCAAAAAGTCTTCTGAAATTTCTTTGGGTAAACGATGATACAAAAAGTTTGAAATCAATTGCTTTCCAAAAAAACTACCACTTCCTTCATCTCCGAGTATATAACCCAATGCAGGAACCACTTCTTTCAAGTTTTCCCCATCAAAATAACACGAATTGGACCCAGTGCCAAGGATACATGAAATAACAGGTTTCCCTGTGTAAGTTGCATAAGCACAAGCCAATAAATCATGATCTACAACTATTTGAGCATTTGTGAAAATACGCTTCAATCCTTCTGCCACAATGTTGTTTAAACTTTCACTGGAACAACCTGAACCATAAAACCAAACTCCTTTAACTTCGCTTGCAATTTGCATTAATTCAGTGTTCTTCTTTATTTCACTTTCAATAGAAGCTGAAGAATGAAAATAGGGATTGAAGCCAATTGTTGAATAAATTCTCTGATTATTTTT
>CANGLG010000244.1 GCA_947454395.1 Flavobacteriales bacterium | reverse complement strand
GAATACATAGGGTAAAAACTAATCGTAATAAAATGATTCAAAAACTAATTCTATTCTTCGCTATAATTTATTCATCAAGTTGTTTTGGACTAAAACCGGATAGTCTTTACATCTCTACACCTGAAGCACTTGGTTTGAAATATGAATCGACAACAATTAAAACAACTGATTCAGTAAACATCCAAGTTTGGAAAATCCCAGCAGATAGCGCCGTTCGAAAAAATACCACCATTATTCTCACTTATGGGGACTCAGGAAACATGTCCTATTGGTTAAATCATGCGGCAATAATGAGCCAAAAAGGGTTTGACATGGTACTTTTTGATTACCGAGGCTTTGGGAAAAGTGACCCTTTTGAAATGAATCCGAATCAATTGTACTACAATGAGTTCGTCACCGATTTAACAAGCATTATTAAATGGACAAAAGAACAATATCCGAAATGTAAAACAGGTATTTGGGCCCTTTCAATGGGCACAATTATGTCCACAATTGCACTTCAAAATGAATCCGTAGATTTTCTTATCGGAGAAGGTTTTGTTTCAAATCCATCAGATATTCAGAAGAAAATACGTGAAGTGAAATCCAAAGAAATTGTTCTTCCTGTAGGCTATGAAAACTACCAAGATCAAGTAAAAAATCTAAAAGTTCCCATTTTATTATTTGCTGGTTCTCAAGATGTATTCACAACTCAAGCAGATAGTAAACTGATTGCTAAACAACGAAAAAACCGCTCTTCATTCGTATTTAACGGGGGTCACTTACAAGGCTTTCAAACCTTGACGAAAGCATTTTTTGGAGATCTGTATATTGCCAAAATAGAACAGTTTATATCGAAAATTTGAAATCAAAAGAAATGTTTCGATTATCCGTAATAGATTTAAAATCTGCAAGTTTTAAAGGATTTTTACCTTTTTTATGCAGTTGTTTATTAAACATTTCCTATGCACAAAATTACGCAACTTCGATAATTGAAAACAATGGCAAAGGAGCATATTTAAACTATGTAAAGGCAGCCTTGTGTTCTCAAAAATGCCAGGAAACGAGATCCATAGACCTTAAAAAAGAATCCCAATTATTGTCTTTCGTAGGAGATCTAAGGAGTTCATTTAATCGACCAAAACCTGAAATTGACTCATCAATCTTTGGACTTATAAATAAGAGTGCTATTCCTAATCAAGGAATAGGTGCATTGGACTCGATAATTGGAAATAATCAAATTGTGATTATCAATGAAGCGCATGATCGTCTAGTGCAACGTGCTTTCATTTACGAGCTTTTACCGCTTCTAAAAGATAAAGGATTTACCCATTTGGCGATGGAGACGCTTTCGCAGCCAACATCAAATTTGGATATCTCAACAGGATTCTACACTTCAGAACCTATTATGGGAGAAGTTTACCGAAAAGCTTTGGAGTTAGGGTTTCAACTTATTGCTTACGAAGATGCAAACAATAATGCCTCAATGAGGGATTCAATTCAGGCGGTAAACCTTAAAAATCATCTATTCGTTGAAGGCAAACTTCAAAAGACGGCAATAATTTGTGGCTATGGTCACTTGTATGAATGGTCTGAGTCTACTGAAACAAAAATGATGGGACAGTATATTGGCGAGATGACAGGTGTAAATCCACTAACCATTGACCAGGTATTAATTGGAGAGTACTCAGATAACTCTTACATGGCAACTTTTTACGAAGCACTCGTTCAAGATAGCTCAATTGTTTGTAGTAAAACGTCTTTTTCAAATTTCATTCCTCCATTTTCCGATGTCTACATTATTCATCCAAAAACCAAATTCGTACATAATCGACCTGAATACATTACGCTGAATCAGGAAAAAAAATGGGTAGAATTAGAAGGTAAGGAACACACAATTCTTGTGCAAGCCTATTTAGCCAGTGAAATCAGAAATAAAAAAGATTTCAATAAGCGAATACCCACAGACCAAACAACTTATTTTGAAAAAGGCAATTGTTATTTGGCACTTCGTCCAAATGTCCAGTATGTCATAGTTTTCAGAGATGAAACAAATAGAATTATTTACAAAAAATCCATAATCGTCAATTAATGAATCATAGAATAATCTTTAAAAACACTTCCCTAAAATCGAAGGTAGTATCCGTTCTTTCACTAACCTTTTTCTCTACACTCTTCGTAACTAGTTTCAATGCGCAAAACAATTTAAAAATCGCAGAAGGTTATACCCATTTTCAAATTAAGTTGAAGAACGACACCATCGATTTTGTTGTCGCTGAAACGAATTTCGCAGTAAAAAAACCGATATTACTTTTTTGCCAAGGCTCACAACCAGTCCCTTTATTTTTTGACTTTCCAGATCAAGGAATTATTCCTGTTACGTTGAACAATTTCGATGTTAACGAAATGAAAAAGAAGTATCACATTGCGGTTATTTCAATGCCAAAAACACCAGTTACTGTTGGCTGGGATCACCTCAACAAATCTTACAATTATGTCTTAGACACAACTCAAGAGTATAGTTATTCTCCTGAATTTGTAAAAGCTGATTACCTCGATAATTATGTATTTAGGGCAAATCAGGTGCTTAAATTTTTGAGCAAACAAAAATGGGTAGATAAAAATCAATTGGTGGTAGCCGGTCATTCACAAGGGTCGCATGTCGCCTTGGGAATTGCTTATTCAAACGAGAAAGTAACGCAATTAGGTCTTTTTGGATTTAATCCATTAGGCAGAATTGATCAATACATTCGTTCGGCGAGAAAACAAGCTGAGGCAGATGAAATCACATGGAAAGAAGCCGATTCTATTCAAAAGTCCCGCTTCGATGAATATAAAATGTTCTATGAACCTGACAGCGATAAGAATGGGGCATTTGCCAACTCATGGAAATCATTCTCAAAAAGTCAGTTAAACGAACTTATTAATCTGAAAATACCGGTTTATGTAGCTTATGGTTCAAACGATATCAATTCCGATTTCTGTGATTTACTGCCACTATATTTCATTGAAAAAGGCAAATCCGATTATACAGTCATTCGTTATCCGAATTTAGAACACAACTTCTTTCCAGTAAACAAAGATGGATTTCCAGATTATCATAATGGAAAATGGTATTGGGTAATGAATGATTTTGTTTTTTGGACTTTTAAATAAATGCTGTTTAAAAGAGAATAATTCAGAATTCTTTCGGTAAAATAAATTTTATCAAAATAATAGTACAAGTACTAAAACAAAATATAGTATAAACACCCAAATATTATAGTACTTATACTATTTTTTCAACATCTCAAAATCATCCAAAATCATCTAAATCCTATACCCAATAAGCCTTACACCATTTTTATTGTTTTC
>CANGLG010000243.1 GCA_947454395.1 Flavobacteriales bacterium | reverse complement strand
TATTTCCAACAATAAAAAAATAATGGGAAACTATGTAAATGGTAAAGTACTCAATATTCTTGGCTTCGGAGCTCTGATTGTTATGACTGTGGCAGCTGTTACATTAATTTATCTTGAATTTGTTTCATGATGATACTACATTCTATTCCAACAGACAGAAAAACTTGGGAAAGTGAAATTGCGACCTATTGGTGGGAAGAAGATTATTTGGTCTCATTGTCAAAATCTACATTGAGAACTTCAAACCGTATTTCTGAAAATGTTGACTAGTTAATGAAAGTACAAATGGAAAACCACCCATACTAATGAAAAGTTTTAAAACAAAAGTGGAAGCGGTTTCTTAGTTGAAAAATCATATCTAAATAAAAAGAAAACCTCCCGCCAATATAGACGAGAGGTTTTCAAATTTTAGAGTGAAAAACTCACTCATTTATCCTGAAATCAATTGATTAAATTGAATCCAGGTTTACAAAACCGGAATTTCGCTGGCCGGTTTCATAATTGTCACTTCCTTTTTTGGAAGAATTAGATTTAAAATCCCGTTTTCATATTTTGCCTTAATCTTATCCGAAATACAATTTTCAGGTAATGAAAAAGATCTTCTGAAACTATTGTAAGAGTACTCTCTTCTTGTGTAATTTGCATCCTCTTCTTTTCTATCCTCTTCTTTTTCAGAGCTCACATACAATACGCCACTGTCAACGGCAACTTTAAAATCCTTTTTATCCAATCCAGGAACTGCCAATTCGATTTTATATTCTTTTTCAGTTTCGTTAATATTTGCATTCGGAATTCTAGTTGAAAAATCAATTGAAAATGGATCTGTTCCTAAATCGAATAAACGCGGACTGAAAAATCTACTCGTGTCAAATAAATCGTTTGCCCAAGTTGGCATTAAACTCTCTTTCTTTTTTACTAATGATGACATAATTTAAATGTTTAATAGTTAATACAAGTCAAAATTACTTCGGTACATATATCTTTTAGTTACAGGAGTTTTCAAATGATTTGCATAGGATTTGGATTCATTATTCCATTTCATCTTAAATGATGTAACAGAAAAAATCTTACGTACCTTTGCAAACATGAATTACAAAAGTGTTCAAATAAGAAAAGGCAAAGAGCAATCCTTATTGCGCAAGCATCCTTGGGTATTTTCTGGTGCAATTTTCTCCGATGTTTCAAACATTAAAGACGGAGAAATTGTAATTGTAGAAGACTTCAAAGGTAGATTTTTAGCTGTAGGGCATTTTCAACATGCCACTATTTCTGTTCGCGTATTAAGTTTTGAAGAATGTAAAATAGATCAAACCTTTTTTGATAAAGCGATCAATAATGCTGTTCAATTGCGCCTTAATCTTGGATTACTAAGTGAGAGTAACAATGTTTTCAGAATTTGTCACGGTGAAGGAGATAACTTACCCGGACTGATTATTGACTTTTATAACGGAGCGGCCGTTATACAATGTCACTCCATCGGGATGTATGAATCCATTGATTTGATTACAACAGCATTAAAAGGCTCTTTAGGAAATAAATTAATCTCGGTTTATTCGAAATCATCCGATACATTACCCGAACGAATTCTATCGAAAGATGAATATCTTTTTAGTTCATGTGAAACACCTCATCTTGCCAAGGAAAACAACGTTGATTATCAAATCGATTGGATTAATGGTCAAAAAACTGGATTCTTTATTGACCAACGTGAAAATAGAGCGCTTCTTGGAAAATACTCATTTGGAAAGAAAGTACTCAATACTTTTTGTTACTCGGGCGGATTTAGCCTTCAAGCATTGAATCAACATGCAAAACTCGTTCATTCATTGGACAGTTCGAAAAAAGCAATTGATTTGACGGAAGCTAATTTGGCAATAAACAATTTTTCTGGACAACATACTTCCATTGTGGCCGACGCGATGGAATACATGAAAGAACTGAAAGAAGATTATGACATAATAGTATTGGACCCACCTGCTTTTGCAAAACACAGGGATAAGCGTCACAAAGCGATACAAGGATACAAACGATTAAATGCACATGCTATTCGCCAAATTAAATCAGGTGGGTTGATTTTTACTTTTTCTTGTTCGCAAGTAGTAGATAAATACCTGTTCACAAATACAATAATCGCAGCAGCGATAGAAGCAGGAAGAAACGTACGTATTTTAGAACAATTACATCAACCGGCTGACCATCCAATTAATGCTTTTCATCCGGAAGGAGAATATTTGAAAGGCCTTGTAATACAAGTTGACTAATGCTGGATTTAAGATATAAAACAATTCTAGGAGTCGCTTTACCAATGATGGTATCCGGGTTCATTCAGTCGATTGTAATGATTACCGATTCTGCATTCATTAGTCGTTTTTCTACAGAAGCATTTGTTGCTGTTGGAAATAGTGGTCTACTTTACGTTACTATGTTTATGTGCTTAATTGGAATGGCTGATGGGGCTCAAATTATTATCGCACGAAGAATTGGAGAGGAGCGACCAGAGGCAATTGGCCGAGTTTTCGGAACAGCTGTAATCACGCATTTTATTATCGCACTTGTTTTGTTTGTTGTCTTGTACTTTATTATGCCGCATGCAATTCTTTATTATTCCAAGGACCAACAAGTTGCAGCTTTACAAGGAGATTTTATTCAAATTAGAAGCTTTGCTCTGTTTTTTGCAATGATTACGGTTTCAATTCAAGCTTTTTTCATGGCAAAAGGAAAAACGTGGGTGGTTTTAATTGCGGCATTGATTACAGCTATTTCAAACATGATTTTGGGTTATGGTTTGATTTTGGGGAATTTAGGATTACCGAAATTAGGTGTTGAAGGAGCCGCCATAGCATCAACATTAGCAGATGGCTTGGGAATGCTGTTTTTGTTAGTTTATCTCAGTTTTTCAGAAGAGAAACGTGTTTATCGGCTTTACCAATACTTTTCTTTCAATGTCAAATCAATGATTGAATTATTGAATATTGGAAGTCCATTAATGTTACAAGGTTTTTTTGCTTTAGGAACTTGGAGTTTATTTTTTGCTTGGTTAGAACAAAAAGGGCAATTCGATTTAACAGTTTCTCAAAATATACGGTCGATTTATTTTCTTGCTTTCGTGCCAATTTGGGGATTCGCCGGAACAACAAAAACATATATTTCGCAATACTTAGGCCAAAAAAGCTACAAAATGATTCCTATTATTCAGCGAAGAATTCAGCTTTTAACTGTTGGATTTTTATTCATCACATTTCATGGTGCTTTATTGTATCCTGAACATTTAATTGAGCTTATAAACCCTGAAGAACAATACATTGAAAAAAGTGCAGCGATTTTACGACTTGTTTCCGTGTCTATTTTGC
>CANGLG010000242.1 GCA_947454395.1 Flavobacteriales bacterium | reverse complement strand
AATTAACAACTTGATTTTGTCTAATTGTTTTTTAAAAAGTTCCGGACGATACATTGGTTTAAAAAGCAACGACATCAAATCCACTTCATACTCTTCGCAAACCGCTTCTAAATCATACACAGTTAGTTCGTGTACATTTTCAACGTCTAAATCATTCAAAAAATCGTCGAATTCAACGCCAAACTTGGCACAAAGTCCTTTTATATTTTGTTCGAGATGCATTTTAAATAATGTTGTAACCAACGCTAGCCGCTACCGGACGCAATTGATTGAATAATGTTTCAAATTCTTGGTAATCCAATTGCTGAGATGCATCTGATTTAGCAACTTTCGGATTCGGATGCGCTTCAATAAGTAAGCCATCAATACCCATTGCGACACACGCTTTGGACAATCCAGGTACACCGTAAGCATAACCCATCGCATGTGATGGATCCAAAATAATTGGGAGGTTTGTATGCTCTTGTAACCAAGCTACCCCACATAAATCCAATGTGAATCGAGTTCCCGTTTCAAAAGTTCTGATACCGCGTTCACATAGAACTACGTTTTCATTTCCGCCTGAAAGCACAAACTCCGCTGCTTGAACAAATTCTTGTAATGTTGTTCCAAAACCACGTTTAATTAAAACAGGTTTATTTATTTTGGCACAAGCCCGTAGAATCCCTTGGTCGTACATGGCTTTTGCTCCAACTTGGATGATGTCAGTATATTCAATGATTTCATCAATGTGTGTTGCATCTCTTGCTTCCGTAATGACGTTTAAACCATATTCGTCACGCATTTTCGCAAGTAATTTCAACCCTTCCAAACCCATTCCTTGAAAAGAATACGGACTTGTTCTTGGTTTGTAGCATCCTCCACGCAATGTTGTCAACCCTAATTTCACCAATAATTCTGCTGAAGAACGAATTTGATCTTCTGATTCAACAGAACAAGGACCACCGATTAAAATGGTATTGTTTGTGTTTCCACCGATTGTGACATTACCAAGATTCACCTCACGTTTTTGACTTTGGTATTTGCGAGATGCCAATTGCATGTCGTTTGGAAACACCCAAAATTCTTCGGTATAATTTTCCAAACTCTTCGGAACTTCTTTCATTCCGGAACCGGTAATCAATACCTGAATATTGTTATATACAATGTAAAAAGCTTTGTTTTCTTTTGCCAATTTAGCTGCAAGATCCTGGTCTACAGATGTTTTAAGATGAATGATCATATTTCTCCTTTGATGAGGTGAACAAAGTTAACAATTCCAACGGCATTTTGATGTTCATCAACCACAGGAAGGTACATTACCGGAAAAGAAGATTTTTTTATCAATTGAAGCATTTCGTAAACTGTGGTTGTTGCTTTAATTGTTGTCGGAAACTTATTGATAAGATCATCCGATTGAATTTCAGAAGGTTGTTCTATTTTTCGCAACAAGGCTTTTCGTATGTCAGCACTTGAAACTAGTCCGACCAATTTATTTTGATTTCCAACGACCAATGCAAAACCGTAATTCCCTTGCTCAACAGCTTCCAAAATTGATTTTGTTGTCGCTCCTGAATAATTCACCACCGGCGATTCAGCCAGAGGAATCATGAAATCCTCCACGCAATATTGAGATTCAATTTCGCGTTTGGTTAAATTCATCAAAGCATGTCCAACACTCGGTGCGTTGAATAAATAAGAACCAGAAACGGATGAACTGACCCCCATATTTCTAAGGATAAAAGAAACTTCGCCA
The DNA here is from genome assembly GCA_947454395.1 of Flavobacteriales bacterium. GTDB lineage: Bacteria > Bacteroidota > Bacteroidia > Flavobacteriales_D > Crocinitomicaceae > UBA952. The sequence goes on along the minus strand of CANGLG010000242.1, from coordinate 1,658 downwards.
TTGACTCCTCCATCCACGTGAATGGATTTTGAAGGATATTTTTTTCTGAATTGGCGAATTTTTGAGAAATTGATTTTATCAAAAACACCTCCGCTTTGTCCCGGAATTGTAGCCATTATCAAAATAAAATCAAAATCGGAATAGGAATAGGTATCAAAAACCTCAACTGTAGTCGGAGTAATGACCGCTAACCCTTTTTTACCGGAAATTTCTTTTGGTAAAACTAACGGCGTTTTTAAATCCTCGTATTGAAAAGTGACATATTCAACCGGATTTTCAATTAACAAGTCAAAGTACTTTTCAGGTACTGAGGTAATAATGTGTAAATCAATCGGCAAAGAACACCATTCCCTGATTTTTTTTATGTCGTTGAATACATTCAAGTCGTCGTTACAATCAACGTGTAATAAATCAACCTGATGTGCCACCAAGTCTTCAATGACTTCGTTTAGAGGCCGTTTTTTATCGCTATAAATGGAAGCGGAAATTTTCATTCAACAAATGTAACAATTGGAAATTTAGAAATTGAATGAAAAAGTAAAAATCTAGGCTGTAGAAAAAAAAGAGGGGTAAGCTACTCTTATCGCACCGCTACAACCTCACACCTTTGCTACGTTCCCGTCCTGGAGGATTAAGAGGGAGCTGGTCGTAAAAGACTTACCCCAGGGCAAAGTTAATCAATAATTCAAATTATCAATTAACAATTTCAGATATTAATTTTGAATAATTGCGCGATTCATTAAAGAAATCATCGCCAAAGTGACAATAAATAATTGAGTTGCAGTCTCTTCGTCAAGCGTTGTTCCGTCATTATCTTCTGTGGAAACTTCCATTGCCATGAACTGTGCTAAAAACGGCTGATCGCAAAAAGACTCCAATATCTCTTCGTCTTCGTCCTCGAAATATTGATCTAACATATCGAAATAAGGCTCTTCCATTTCGTCGATGTCCTCATCAACAACTTCGCGAACTTTCACTCCCTCTTGTTCGAAACATTCGCAAATCAAGCAAAAATAATAGATAAGCAAACCTTCTAAATCTTCATTTTCGTATTCAGCAGGCGCTGACATGACATAATTAAGTAGTGCTTGTTGTGCCTTAGCATATTTTTGTGAAATAGCTTCCAGTTGATCATCGTTCAAGTTATCAACGATTTCAATTGCTTTTTCGATGGAGGAAAGTGAAATTTGACTCATGTTTTTATTTGAATTTTCACAAAGTTACGGAACAAAATGAAGATTTGACTTTCGGATTGTAACAAAAGATACAAAACACACTAATTAACTCCTGTAAATTTGTTCCATAGAAATCGAAAATGAAAAAAAATAAACTTGTGTTAATCGTAGGTTACGCTCTTGGAGCAATTGGAGGGTTGGCATATTACTCGTTTTATTCCTGCGAAAAAGGATGTGCGATAACATCAAATCCTTATTTGACAATGTTAATGGGTGCTTTCATGGGCGGATTTCTTTTTCAGTTTATACACGAAACGTTTTTTATTAAATCTTAAATTATGTCAATGAAAGGAACAATCATCGATGTTCGCACTAGAGCAGAATTCAGTGGAGGTCACGTGAACGGATCAATCAATATTCCACTTCAGGAAATCACAAGCCATGTTGAAGAAATTAAAGGAATGGAACAACCGATTATTTTTT
>CANGLG010000241.1 GCA_947454395.1 Flavobacteriales bacterium | reverse complement strand
GTTTTAGGAGGTGTTATTGGATCTTTTAGTGATTTTGGTCCGGAACCTGTCGCAATAAAAGACAAAACGATTTTACATATGTCGTTGAATGGAACGATTCTAGAAAAAGGAAAATCTGAATTTGATGCTGCAAGTTTTACAATGAATAATAATTCTGGACTTCCAGACATTCTTTATGCTCTTGAAAAAGCAAAGAAAGACAACCGCATTAAAGGTTTATTTATTGATATCGGTGACGTAACTTGTGGCATGGCGACCGCTCGAGAAATCAGAAATGCAATAAACGATTTTGAGAAAAGTGGAAAATTTGCCGTTGCTTATAATTCAGGTGAATATGTTTCTCAAAAAGAATATTATATCAGTTCGGCTGCAAGTGAATCTTATGGCTTTCCAACATCGGCATTTCAAATGACTGGGCTAGGAGGGGAACTGATGTTTTTCAAAGGACTTTTGGATAAATTGGAAGTTGAAGTTGAAATAATTCGTGGTAAAAACAATGATTTCAAAAGTGCTGTTGAACCTTTTTTCAGAACAAATATGAGTGATTCCAGTCGAGTTCAAGTTGAACGTTATATGAATTCAATGTGGGAAGATATGCGAAATGATATCGCTATTGACCGAAAAATTGATGCTGAAGAATTGAATATTATTGCTGATTCTATGAAAATTAAACGAGCAGAAGATGCCGTTGAATTTAAATTGCTTGATGGTGTAAAATACCGTGATGAGATTATGTCTCTGTTGATGAAGAAAGTTGGTGTTGATTCCGAAGATGATTTGGAACTTCAAAACTTTGAGAAATATGCAAAAAAATCATTTTACGAGGATCAATTACTTACAAAATCTCAAAGCCCCGGTGTTGCTGTAATATTAGCTGAGGGGGATGTTTCTACACAAGGTGATGGTTTAACTTCTGAGGAAATTTGTAAGCTTTTCAAAAAAGTGCGAAATGAAAAATCTATTAAAGTGGTTGTATTCAGAATCAATAGTCCGGGAGGAAGCGCACTTGCAAGTGAAGAAATTTGGAGAGAAGTTAATTTGACGAATAAAGTCAAAAAAGTAATCGTTTCAATGGGAGATGTAGCAGCTTCGGGAGGTTATTATATCGCAACTCCGGCGTATAAAATTTTCGCTGAACCAACAACAATTACCGGTTCGATAGGCGTATTTGGAATGATTCCTTATACTGGAAAAATGTTAGAAAATAAATTGGGAATTTCTTTTGACCGTGTAAGTACAAATCAACATGCCGTGCTTTCTACAAATCGTAAATTATCACCAAAAGAGTTAGCAATTACACAAGAAGAAGTGGATGAAATTTATGACCAATTTTTACAACGTGTAGCAGACGGAAGAAAAATGAAAAAAAATCAAGTAAACGTAATCGCTCGCGGTCGCGTTTGGACCGGTAGAGATGCACTTCGAATCGGACTCGTAGACCAATTGGGAGGATTGAAAGATGCAATTGCCTTTGCTGCAAATGAAGCGGATTTGAAAAATCCAAAAGTATTGTATTATCCTCTAAAAAAGGAAGACAAATTGGGTGATTTATTGGAACTAATTGATGAACAAGAAGAAGATGAATCAGTGCGAATCAAATCACAGCAAATACCAAAAGAGCTTATGGACTATTATGCTTCAATAAAGAAGATTGAAAATATGTCGGGCATTCAGATGCGCTTACCCTTTGAAATTAAAATGGATTAAGAAGTTCCTCAATACAAAAGCCCAAACAACCAAAGCGGTATTTTTTCTTGGAAGCCGATTTCGATCAAAAGAAAATAAAAAATGAGGCCTTTTAAAGACCTCATTCTATTTATTGAGGCAAACAAACAACATTGATTTCTTTCGATGTTTTATTACCTTCATGATCCAATTCAACTTCCACTTTAACATTGACAATGGTTGTATCCGTCAAATTATTCAACCAATGTTCGTGGAAAGCATACGAGGTTGCATGTGTTTCCGAAGCCACACTAAATAAAGAAGCACCTGTCGTCGAATTTGTGTATGACAAAGTATATCCGTGTAACTCACCATCTCCAAGTATTGTTCCTTCGACATGAAGAGAATCATTTAGAGCAATGGTGTCATTAGTCATCGGTTCTAGAATTGTAATATCAGCTTTAGAAGCTTCATTTTTGTGACATGAATTGAGAGTAACAATAACTCCAATAAGACTGGTAATTAAAAATAGTTTTTTCATTTTTTTGATTTTTTAATAAGATAATTTAAACTGATTCCACCACTAAAATTTTGGTGAATCGTTTCTGAATTTATATTTTGTGAAATAGGTTGTTGCAGGTACAAAGACCAAAGCCAGCGATAGGTCATTAAATTTATACTTCCTTTAGTGGAAAGAATGAATCCTGCATTTGTATTACTACTGTTTTCTTGTCCATTTAAACGACTGTTTTGATGGTTTTCAAACTGCAAACCAATCGCAGCAATTAATCGAAAGGAACTTATTTTTCTGCTTGTGAATACCTGAGACGAAAGCAAAGTAGCATTCCCATATTGAAATCCATAACTGTCTTTTCCCTTAATTGCATAGCTTGCTTCCGTTTGCCAGCCCCATGATTTTGAAAGCTGCTTTGTATAGTTGGACATTATTAAAAAATCCCAGGATCCCGTACCTGGATAGAGATTTTTTAAAGAATTTGAATTTGAAACCGTTTTACCCAAAGGCATTTTAACGCCTGTTCCAACCGTTAGGAAGTTTTTAGTGATACCCGTTGAATCTTTATCCTGAAATAAGATAAAATTTCCAATTAATGTTGGGTCACTTAAACCCCAAACATAATCATTTCCTAAATCACGTTTTTGAACTGCATATTGATATGGAATAAAGCCCATCAATTGAATTCTTGAATGAATTTGGGTTCGAAATTGTATTTCTTGTCCGAATAAGTATTCTTGTGAGTGACGAATCCCATACATATATGAAGAGAATCCTCTAAAAGAACTTTTAATTCCAATCGTGTGAAATTTTGTAGAAGCAAACAAGCCAATTGAAGCATTGCTGTTAACTCCTCCACAAATATCACACGCCATCACTTCGGTGCTAAACGCCAGCAGCAAAGCGAATATTAAATACCGCATAATATTTACTTTAAATGTGAATGTTGAATTGAATCAACGAAAAAGAAAATTAGTTGCGTTTCATTCCAATGCCTTAGAACAGAATCACACTAATTAATATCAAACATTAAAATTTGAATGGGGAGGATGAAAAATTGGAATATGAAATTCTAATTTGTAGTTGTTCTTATAAATGTAATTGTGTTTATTTAAATATTTGAAAGATGAATTAAGTTCGAAAAAGATATTTTCATTTGGAATGTAAGAAGCTCCTTCAAGTACTTTCAAGTGCGAATAAGAACCTTGCTGCTTTTCTTTTTTTGAC
>CANGLG010000240.1 GCA_947454395.1 Flavobacteriales bacterium | reverse complement strand
CCAACAATAAGACCAAGTAAAATTGGAAACTCTATTTATGGATACAATCCTGAAACGAAATCCGAGGTTGATTTTATGGATGAAAATGCAATAGCAGTAATGGCAGTTGATAATTTGCCATGTGAGCTGCCAAAAGATGCTTCAGAGGATTTTGGTAATGAGCTATTAAAGAATGTGCTCCCTGCTTTGTTTGGGGAGGACCCCGATCGAATCATAGATAGAGCATCAGAAACTGATTCAAATGGAGAGCTAACGGATGCGTTCAAATACCTCGAAGATTACGTTAAAGGAGTAATTGCTTGATATTGAATGTTTTTAGCTGAAGATAAAACTTTTGAAAAATCAGAATTGAATGCCTTCGAAAAAGGTGAGTATTTCAATTGCCAATTTCGAGAAATAGATTTTTCTTCGTTTAACTTTAGTGGATTTAAATTCGTAGAATGTGAATTTCACGAATGTAATTTAAGTTTGGTAAATCCAAATAACGCATTTTTTCAAAATGTTCATTTTGTTTCCTGTAAAATGCTAGGAATTCACTTCGAATATGCTAATCCTTTCGGTCTTGAACTTACTTTTGAAAACTGTGTTTTAAATCATGCTTCCTTTTATCAAATGAAAATGAAAGGAATTATTTTTCAGAAATGTCATTTGCAAGAGGTAGATTTTACAGAAACAGAATTAATCAATACGTCCTTTTTAGATACGGATTTAAAAAACGCTATTTTCGATCGTTCAAATCTTGAAAATGCAGATTTTCGTTCCGCATTTAATTTTATAATTGATCCTGACAAAAACAAAATTAAAAAAGCAAAATTTTCCATTTCTGGATTACCCGGTTTATTGAATAAATACGGAATACAAATCTCAAATTGAAAAAGAATTCTCTCTCAGAATTATTAGTAATTTTGCCAAAACAAATTCAATGAAATTCGATATTGCAGTCATCGGAGGTGGAATTGTAGGCGCCGCTACTTTTTACAAACTTCAAAAGAAAAATCCCAATTTAAAAATTGCACTTTTTGAAAAAGAAAATTTGCTTGCGGATCACCAAACCGGACACAATTCAGGTGTGATTCACTCCGGATTGTACTACAAACCTGGTTCATTGAAAGCAAAAAACTGCATCGAAGGAAGACATGAATTAGTTGCTTTTGCGAAAGAATATGGAATTGCCCACGACGTTTGCGGTAAAGTGGTAGTGGCAACCGATTCCAGTGAGTTGGCAAACATGGATAAAATTTATCAGACCGGTTTGCAGAATAAAATAGAAGGAATTGAAAAGATAACTGCAGAACAGGTTAAAGAAATAGAACCTTTTGTTGAGTCCATCGGAGGTCTTTGGGTTCCTTGTACAGGTATTATTGATTTCAGAGGCGCAACAGCAAAAATGGTGGAACTGGCATTGGCAATTCAACCTGAAAGTAAGTTGTATTTAGGTCATGAAGTAATTTCCATTGAAAAAGGTGAATTGTCATCAACAATTGTAACGAACAAAGGGAATTTTGAAGCTGAATGTTTGGTTTTCTGTGCAGGACTCCAAGCGGATCGAATGGCTAAAAAAGACGGTGTAAAACTGAAAGAAAAAGTAGTTGGATTCAGAGGTGATTATTATGAACTTACTCCAGAAGCCAAACACAAGGTTAAAAACTTGATTTATCCCGTTCCAAATCCCGATTTTCCTTTTTTGGGAGTTCATTTCACGCGCATGACGGATGGTGAAATTGAATGTGGACCAAATGCTGTTTTTACCTTTAAACGTGAAGGATATGGAAAAACGGATTTTTCTTTGCGTGACACGGTGGATGCTTTAACGTATGGAGGAACGTGGAAATTATTCTTCAATAACATGTCTTTCGGAATCAATGAATACCGTCGTGCATTTTCAAAGAAGTTATTTTTGAAGACTTTGCAACGTATGATTCCTTCTCTTACGATGGACGACATCCATCCAGGAAGAGCAGGGGTGAGGGCACTTCTTTTAGCGCAAGATGGAGACACACGTGACGATTTCAGAATTGAATACCACGGAAAGTCGATTCATGTGTTAAATGCGCCATCTCCGGCAGCAACAGCCTCATTAGCAATTGGGAATTACATCGCAGAGGAAGCTGAAAAGCATTTTTCTTTGAAATAAATGAAGAGTTTATTTTTAGTAGGTTTTCTATTTGTACTTTCTTGCCAAAATTCTTCTAAAAAAATGGAAGTATTCATTTTAAATCACAAAAAAATATCAGTTTCTGCAGCTTCAGGAGTTGAGGTATACAAAGAAAATCTTTACATGATTTCAGACAATACGGAAGGGATTTCCATTTGTGATTTTAATGGCAATTTACAAAGAGTCATAGCCTTAAAAGCTAGTATTTCTTCAGACAAGGTGATAGAGAAAAAGTTCAAATCGGATTATGAAGCTTGTACAATCATTTCAAGAAATAATTCTGATTTTCTACTTCTTGTTGGCTCCGGTTCAAAAAAGGAATTTCGAAATAAAGCTAAATTGGTTTCGCTGTCAGATGGTAATAATGTTGAAACTTTAGATTTAGAAGATTTTTTCCAGGAATTTAAAGACAAAGCACATATAAATGATGATGATTTCAACCTAGAAGCACTTGCTTATTTTGATCAAAAATTGTATTTTTTTAATCGAGGAACGAATGAAATAATTTCATTAAAACAAGATTCTTTTTTTGATTTTATATATGGTGAATCAACAGAATTAAAAATAAAGAAATACAGAATTGAATTAGATGATATTAAGGGAGTCAAGTCAGGAATATCAGGTGCGACAATTTGCGAAAATGGAGTTGTACTTTTTTGCGCGAGCGCAGAGGAAACAAAAGATTGGTATAATGATGGTCAAATTCTGGGTAGCTCAATAGGTTGGTTTCATATAAACGATTTGGAAAAGCACTTTAATGTTAGTACTCAACCAATAATGGAGAATGGAAAAGAGATAAAAACAAAAGTTGAATCATTAGCAGTTGAATTCATTAATGATGAGAAAGCAAAATTATTTTTAGTATCCGACAACGATGGCCTTGATTCTGAGTTGTTTAATATTGAGGTTTATTTTCAAGGAAAATAGCGCTTGACAAAAAAAGATTATTTCTTCGATTTTAATAAATGAACGCCTTTTCCATTTTTAAATTCAGATAATAGATTTTCGTAATCATTTACTAGTGAGTCTTTTACATTGAAAGTATTGATTAATTCATTCAAGTATTTTTGTTCATAACGATTTATGTCTCCATCCGCAATAATACCAATTAAAAATAACCCAATTAAATCGTTTATATACTCACTATTGCATCTTTTTAAGGAATCAATTAGATTATTTTCAGGAACAAAATTTTTCTGAACTTCGATGCCTAAATTTTCGATTGTTTTGTGGGAAAAATAATAATTAATTG
>CANGLG010000239.1 GCA_947454395.1 Flavobacteriales bacterium | reverse complement strand
TTGTCAACTCAAGACATTAAAAACATTGAAGAATTTATCAAAACAAATAGTTTTGGTTTTTTTGAAGGAAAAAAATGTAGTTGTTTGGTGGGAGCATCCGGAAGTTTTGAAACATTTTATGAGTTGGCACATCAATGTCCGTTTCCATCCAAAATGAATCCACAGGAAATCGAACTTTCCATATTTAATAAGGAGCTTAACAGCATTATTCATTCTACCCAAAAAGAACGTGATGAGAATGAATTCATAGTGCCGATTCGAAAGAAAATGGCACCGATTGCAGCCGTAAAAACCCGATGGATAATTGATAAATTAAACGTTGAAAGGATATTTGTTTCGCCACTTTCGTTGAAAGAAGGAGCGTTGTTGACTACCAAAGACTTTTGATTTAAAATTCTTTCAGTAGAAAATCCCTCAGATGCATGTGTTGAATTCCTTCAATGTTCGTTGGAGCAAATTCATCCATTGAAATTACGTATTTCGGATAATTATCTTTTATAGTCAGTAGGTTTCCAAACTCACGATCAATCACATCTTGGGTTGGTAAAAGATAACATACTTGAATGTAAATGGTTTGGCCACCTTTTTTTGCAACAAAATCAATCTCTTTCGTCTGAATTTGACCAATTTGTACTTCAAAATCGAATACTTTCAAATGATTATAAACGACATTCTCAATTACTTTTGAAATATCAAATTGATTGAAACCTATGATAGCGTTCATTAATCCCCAATCTTCAAAATAGAATTTTTCACTTATTTCGAACGTTCTTTTTCCTTTAAGGTCAAATCGCTTTACTCTGTTGACTAAGAAGGCATTGCATAATAAATCGATGTAGTTCAAAACCAACTGAGGTGACATTTGAATGCGTTGTGACTTCAGGTAATCACTAATTTTTTTTGCAGAAATTAAACTGCCAGTTTGTTGAGCAAGAAAGAAAATCAAATTTTCCAAAAAGCTAACATTGCGTATTTGATTGCGTTGAATAATGTCTTTAAGTACGATCGTTGAACGAATATTCTTCAAATATTCTTCGATGAGGAAATCGTTTGCATTTAAATTTTTAACAAAGGGCAATCCCCCCCAAAGCAAATAATTTCTCAGTGATTCGTTGGAGTTTTCAACTGTATTAAAATTTAAGAATTCACTATAGGTTAGGGGGAGAATGGCTATTTCCACGTATCGTCCGCTTAACAAAGTTGCCAGCTCTCCTGAAAGTAAATTCGCATTGCTTCCTGTGCAATAAATATCAAAATCATCAAAAAGCGCAAAGTGACGGATGGCTAATTCAAAATTTTCAATTTCTTGAATCTCATCGATGAACAAATAATTTTTTGTTTCATTTGAACGCTTTTCCTCTACATAACAAATTAGTTCATCGCAATTGGTTATGTTTTTGAACTCGTAATTTTCTTTATTAATATAAATGATGTTTGCGGAAAATCTATTTTGAATATCGTCCATCAATTGAAATAGCATATAGCTTTTCCCTACACGACGTTGACCTACAATCACTTTTATCAAGTTCGTATTGATGAATCCTTTTATTTTCTGTAAATAATAAGAACGAGGTGTATACTTCATTTTTCAATTTAAAATCAAAGATATCATTTATAAATGAAAATTGATTCAAAAAAAATTAAAGTTTACGATATAAATGAAATATATTTAAAAAATATGTATTTATTCGTTTATATCATAAAAAAAAATCGAATTAAGAAATGTGTTCATTCGTGAATTTGTAGCAGTATGCTTTAATTTGTTGACGTACATTTCTGAATTGTTCTTGGATTTCTTCCTCTGTGCCTGTTGCTTTTGCAGGATCGGGAAAATTGTAATGAAACTTTGCCGCATTCGTAGGGAAGTAGGGACAGCGTTCTTTAGCGTTATCACAAACAGTAATTACAAAATCAAAGTCAATCTCTGAATACTCATCAATGTTGTTGGAGGTATGATCTGAAATGTCAATTCCGTCTTCTTTCATTGTTGCAACTGCTTTTGGGTTTACACCATGCGTTTCAACACCAGCACTGTATACATTTGCTTTTTCTCCCGCAAAATGTTTTAAATAACCTTCGGCAATTTGACTCCGACAACTATTTCCTGTGCAAAGCACTAAAATTTTCTTCTTTTCCATCTTAAACGAATAACCAAATGATGTTAATCAATGTGAATTTCGGATCGAAACCGAATATCATTTGTAAAGCAATTACCGATAGCGTAATGATAATTGGCTTTTTGTACTTAATAAAAAATGCTTTCATAGTTTTAACAACAACCACCTCCTGGGGTACAAGAAGATGATTGTGATTTATTTAATTCAGATAATTTAATTTTTGTTTTTTCTGCGGAAATGCCACATTTATCTAGCGCCAAACATGCTGTTGTTTTGTTTTGGAGAATAAAACTTTTTCCATCAAAAGCCAATGAATATTTACCAATTGTATCGCTTTGATATTCAACTTCTACCTCTAAATCTTGAATGTCGAGAAGTTTTTCTGAGAGTTCAATAATATTTAATAGTTTCTCTGGAATAAGTTGATGACTAAAATCGTCAGCGAACCAAAGTTGAAAAATTATTTTTTTTTCATTTCGAATGGTTCCACCGCAATCGATAAAATCTTTGGATTCTATTCCAACTTCTGTAATATGAAAATGCTCTGGGACAGTTGTTCCATTTTCTAATTTGAATGCCACAAATTCTAATGTTGGCAAAAGTGCTTTTACTTGTGAAAGTTTCATTTTATTTGATATTAACAGCAGTTTGTTTTTTTGTCGGCAAGTTTTCTGGAAATATTACCAAAATAGTTCTGTAATTTTTCAATACCTTGTTCATCAACACAATAACAAATTGATTTCCCTTCAATTACTCCTTTGATTAATCCAGCATTTTTAAGTTCTTTGAGGTGTTGCGAAATCGTTGGTTGAGCCAAGGGCAATTCATTTACAATATCTCCGCAAATACAAGCTTCTACATTCAAGAGATATTCGATGATGGCAATTCTTGCAGGATGACCTAACGCTTTTATTAGAATTGCAATTCTGTTTTGGTTTTCAGTAAAGTGATGCGTTTTAGAAACTCCCATTTTATATTTGTATATTGCAATATTACGATTAAAATTTATCATTCGTACAAATTCAACTTAAATGATTATTTATTTAATTTTAACCATGACTTTTTTCACCGAAGATTTCTTACACTTTTTCATTGAGTTGGCACCGAACAACAACAAAGATTGGTTTGATTTAAACCGAAAACGATATGAAGAAAATATCAAAAAACCGTTTTACGATTTCACCCAACATTTGATTGATCGCATTGCGCAATCGGATGCTGCTCTTAAAGACTTGTTGGCAAAAGACTGTGTTTTTAGAATAAATCGTGACATTCGTTTTTCAAAAGATAAATCACCTTATAAAATGCAATGTTCGGCTG
>CANGLG010000238.1 GCA_947454395.1 Flavobacteriales bacterium | reverse complement strand
GATTTTTTATTACGTGAAAAATGAGTATATTTACTAGAGCTAAAAACGTAATATTACGTGAGAAATAAAGTGATTTAACGTGAAAAATACGTTTTTAAATAGATTCATTATCTTTTAATATATTGAAATTCAGGTATATAGTCTGCGTTGTTCTTTTTAGTTGTTTATTTGTAATAAATAGTTGTTTAATTGTAAACTTAGCTTTGTGTTATTAACCAATTAATTTTTTATTATGTCATTTAATGGAGATGAAGGTACAGTAGTAACCTTGAGAGAAGCGTCAGTTTGGACGGCAAATTACAGAAAAACAATTCCTGTTGGAGGAACAATTGCTCATTTTATTGGGAAGAACAAGTTAAACATGATTCTTCAACAGAAAGATTGTGTCGGAGTACGAGTGTATTACGGAATCGATGAAAAAGGAAATAAAAATTTAGTTTTTGTTGGAGCAGATGCAAATCAAAATGATCTTGTGAATGGTGTGATTGTGGAGTATGTATCAGCTTGTCCAACTTCTTGCTCAAGCCCCAATTCATTAAACAGTTAGAAATGACTTACAAGGCTTTTTATTATTTTATTTTTTTGACTGAAATTTTGTTATTGATATCACTTTTATATACATATAGACACATTAATCGTTTTATCAATCAGTCACTCATTTTTTTAAAAGCCTTCTCAGTTTTCATGTTGTTTCTTGCGGAAATTGCACCGCTTCAATTAATCACTAGAGACATTTATTTAGCTTTATTTTTACAAAATGTTTACCTAGTTATTTCGTATATTTTATTTACAAAAATTTATAGATTGATATTAAATGTGAATTATGAGAAAGTTTTTCGTTTTGGAAGTTTTTTTTTCTTCATTGTATTAATTTTAAATTTATTCATTGATAAAATGCACTTCAGACTTCTTAATTATGCAATATCATGTTCTAACTTAATTTTCACAATTTACAGTGTAATCTATTTGGTTAATCATTTACAAAAAAAAAATGCATTTGAATTAAAGTACTTTTGGTTGAACATTTCTTTTTTAGTCTATAACTCCTTGTTGTTTTCAGTTATGTTTTTTCAAAATATTGTAATGAAAAATCAAAGTGGACTTTATGAGAAATTTTTCTGGTCAGTTGTACTTTTAGCGACTTTTCTGTTTAATTTTTTTTTAGCAGTATTTCTTTTCAAAAGCATCAAAAAAAATACTCAACTAGAAGATGGAATAGATTAATTGGAATTAGAACAAAAAGTAATTTAGTGTTATTTGAAATGTATTTCTCTACAAAAACAGAGATAAAAATATTTCAAAGTATGAATTGCTAGAAGAAATAACTGCTTGAGAATGTGATTTAAATGAGTAGATAATTTCTACTCATTTAAATTCTTTTTTCATTGATAATGTAATAAAAGTGTCTTGGAAGTAGAAATTGTTTTTTTTGTAATTGGAATTTCGATTGTCGTATTGGTATTAATTTTAACAATTGTCCTTATTGCAATGAATTCTCATAGAAGAAATGTAACACGTGAACAAGCATTTAAAATTGAAAAAAAGAACCTTGAAATGCAGTTTTTAGAAGCGCAAATTTTCACTTTAGAGGACGAACGTCAAAGAATGGCTAATAGTTTTCATGATGATGTCAATCCGCTTTTGGCAGCTTTGAAAAATCAAATAAAGCTTTGTAGTATAGAATTCAAAAATGGACAATTTGATGAAGATAAGTCCTTTCAGATGAATAACCTTATTGACAACATAATTGAACATCAAAATGCGTCAATCAAAAACTTAGCGCCGAAAATGAATAATGTGGAAGACCTTGAACTTGCATTAATAAGTTATTTTTCAATTGTTAGTGAATTTGTGGTTGATTATTCTTCAGATGTTCAACCGGAATTACACATCGATCAAGATACATTAAAAAATGCCTATAGTATCGTTCTTGAATTAGTTCATAACATCGCGAAATACGAAAAAATTGATGTATTGCATTTGTTGTTTCAGGCAGATAATTTTGGCTTGAAATTGGTTTTAAAACACAAAGGAAAAGGAATTAAAAAAGATGATTTTATTAAATCGGTGAAGCTAAAAGAGGGGAGAGGCTTACCCTCAATTTATGCTAGAATTACTCATCTCAATGCAAAGTTAGATTTGCTTTCAAACGAAGATGGAGCATTAATAATTGTTTCAATACCAAATAAAAATGGCAAAAGAAATTAGAGTTGGTTTAGCAGAAGATCATTTAATTGTTAGACAAGGAATTGTTAAACTGCTTAAAAATGAACCAGGAATCAAAGTTGTTTTTGATGTTGGAAATGGCTTAGAAGTATTGGAAGAATTAAAAAAACACAAAATTGATGTATTAATACTTGATCTACAAATGCCTCTTGCTGATGGAAAAACCGTTTTAAGAAAACTAGAAATAAGATATCCTCAGATAAAAACAATAATTCTTTCAGCAAATACGAGTCAAATTGAAGTGATTGAATGTTTGCAATTAGGAGCGCTTGCATTTTTACCGAAGCATTCTGATTTTGAAAAAATTATGGATGCGATCTATCAAGTAAATGAAGGATTGCATTATTTTGACAAAAATGTTTCAGCTACTGTAATTAATACGCTAAAAAACAAATCTGATTCAGCTCGAAGAAGTGAGTTGAGTCTTTTAAATGAAAAAGAAATTAGTATTATTCGACTAATCTGCAATGGATTGAAGAATCAAGAAATTGCAGAGCATATGTGCTTAAGTCATAGGACAGTTGAAGGAATAAGACGACAAATTAGTAGTAAAACGAACACAAAAAGTCTTGTTGATTTGATTTTCTTTGCAATAAAAAATAGAATTCACTCGATTTGATTAAATCGCGAATATTTTGTTTTTTAACGCGTAAATAAACAGACCTAGTGTGCTTTTCGTATTTGTTTTAAATAGAAGGTTTTTCCGATGGTTATCTACAGTTCTACTGCTTATTGAAAGTTTATTTGCAATCATTTTTGTTGTGTTTTCCTCGCAGATTAAAATGAGAATTTCAAGTTCTCTTGGAGTTAAAATGTTTTTTTGATTTATAACTTTATTGTATCTTGTTTTCAGTAAATCAATATAAAGATGAGTGCTCGATGGTTCTATGAACGATTCATTTTTCTAAACATTTTCAATTGTGTTTATAAGTATTTCTTGTGAACTATTAAAATTCAAATAAGCATCAATATTGTAATTCAAGACATGCTCTAGTTCTTCTTCGTAATTTTCACCAATTGCAATAATTTTTATTTTCGCTTCAACTGTTTTAAGTCTTAATATCTGATTTAAAAACAATGGATTTAAGCTGAATTGAACAATATAAATATCACTGATTAGATCATTTAATGTGTCTTTATCAATTTCCCAAAATTGAATTTTAGCTATTTCAATATTAAATTGTTTATCTTTTTCAAGCAATGATTTTATACCTTGACTTATTAAAGGT
>CANGLG010000237.1 GCA_947454395.1 Flavobacteriales bacterium | reverse complement strand
TTGCTCAAAATATTTTTTTCGGATTCGTATTTTTTTAAAACTTCTGAACTTTTTTCATCTGTAAAATCCAGAGTAGCCATATCTTCATCTAAGGATTTTATTTCATTCTCTTTTTCAGCTATCTTTTTTTCAATCAATTTTATTTCTTTTTCAAGTTGACCATTATTTGAATTGCTTGGTTTTTCAGTCTTTTCCTTTTTTATTTTTTTGTCAACGTCTATCTTATTTTGTTTTTCTTTAGAATTATTTCCCTGCAATTTATTTATCTTATATTCAAGGTATTCATTCAAAGTAAAATGATGGATTTTTAAGTTATTTTGTTCTATATCCCAAATACGATTTGTTAAACCATTTAAGAATTCACGGTCGTGGGAAACGATTACAAAAGTTCCTTCGTAATTCTGTAACGCTTTTTTCAAAACTTCCTTGCTTTGAATGTCAAGATGATTGGTAGGCTCATCTAGAATTAGGAAATTTGATGGACTTAGTAATAACTGACACAAGGCTAGTCGAGTGCGTTCTCCACCGGAAAGAACACTCACTTTTTTGTCAATATCCTCGCCTCCAAATAAAAAGGTGCCAAGGATAGTTCGTAAATCCTTTCTAATTTCTCCTTTTGCGACATCATCTACCGTTTCAAAAACACTTTTTTCTTTTACTAAATTTTCAGCTTGATCTTGAGCAAAATAGGTTACGTTAACATTATGACCGTATTCTATCGAACCCTCAAAATCAATTTGTTTCATTATTGCTTTTAAAAGCGTTGATTTACCCACGCCATTTGGACCAAGTAAAGCGATTTTTTCTCCACGACCAATGGTGATATTAACTTGCCTAAACAGCAGTTTTTCACCGTATGATTTTCCGAGATCATTTAATTCAACAACCCATTTCCCTGGTTGAACACTTAATGGAAAAGTTAATTTCATTTTCGAAACGACATCCTTTTCAATTTCAATTCGTTCTGTTTTTTCAAGTTTCTTTATTAAACTCTGAGCGAATGTAGCTTTGCTGCTTTTTGCTCTAAATTTATTAATGAGTTCTTCCGTTTGTTTAATGTCTTTGTCTTGCTGTTTTTTGGCTTGCCCTAGACGTTCCAATTCTTCCGCTCGAACTTCTTTATATTTGCTGTATGCATAGGGGAAATCAAATACTTTTCCTAAGCTTATTTCCAATGTTCGTTTAGTTACATTATCCAAAAACAATCTATCGTGAGAGATAATAATTACTGCTCCTTCAAATTTTTGAAGGTAGTTTTCAAGCCAGGTGATAGAGATGATGTCTAAGTGATTTGTTGGCTCATCTAAAAGAATAATATCAGGGTTATTAACTAGTATTCGTGCTAATTCGGCTCTCATTTTCCAGCCTCCTGAAAAAGTATCAAGACCTTTTTGCATTTCTTCATTTGAAAATCCAAGTCCATTGAGTGTTGTTGTAATTTTTTCTTCCCATTGAAACCCATCTATTAATTGAAATTCATGATTTAATTCACTAAGTTCGTCTAAAAGAGAAAGGTAACTGTCATTTTCATAATCAGTTCGAACAACAATTTCGTGATTTATTTCATCTAGTCTTGTACGGATAAAATTCAATCGTTCATTTGAAAAATTTAAAAAATCAAATACTGTTTTACTAGTATCAATTTTAATATCCTGTGTTAAATAACCGATTGTAGTTCCTTTAGGTAAATGAACAGCTCCTTCAGTTGGTTTAATTTTTCCGGATAATATTTTTAGTAAGGTTGACTTTCCTGCACCATTTTTACCTACCAATCCTACTTTATCTCCTTTGTTTATCTGTAGGCTTACATTTTGAAATAGGTGGCCTTGAGGTAAGAAATACCCTAATTTTTCAAGATTTATCATTTTGCAAAATTATTGTTTCTTTGTGATTAATAACTGTAACGGTTCAATTTGTTTTCATCACAATTTTTCTTAAATAATTGAAGCAGTTCGAAAATTTTGGTTATATTTAGAAAGTTTTTAAATTAGATAAATAATGGGTAGACCACCAACAAGACCGGCAAGATTAAAAAATGGATTTTATATTGAGGTTAAGACTCAAGGGTCAAGTGCGATATTAATTCGTCGTGACACGAGAGAACAAATGATGATTGCTGCAGAAGACTATGCACGAACCAAGGTTGTAACTATTAAAGGTGAAATGCTTAATGATAAATGGATAGCTGAGTAAGCAGATATTAAATTTAAAATGAAGAATATAGCTTCAAAAAAAATCAGTTACCGTTTTCCTTTTTGGTTAACGGTAATTTTTTTATCACTATTTTCCGTTCCACTATTTGCATTAATGAATTTCATTTTATTAGCGAAAATTTCCGGATTGATAAGTTTGTTAGTTGTCATAATTGCACTCAGACTTTGGTTGAGAATCACACGTTTGAATTCAAATAGACAAGAACGAGTAATATTGAATAAAAATGTAATTTTTGATTTAGAAAGGAATTACCCTTTTTTATTAAATATGAAATCCAATGAGAAAAAGGAACTATTTGATCGGACTGGTTTGATATTGGCTGAAGCTCGATTTATTTCAGGAGATCAGTTTTTAGATTTTTCAATTGCAACAGATATTGCTTTTAACATGACTGTTGCTATGTATGGTTTACCTTATTTAAATTTAAAAGGACTTTTGGTTCAACTGGGTGATTTTAATTATGAGCAAATTGAAGTAATGCATTTAAAAGATTCAATTGATCTATCTTCTTTAGATAAGAGAAGTGGATTAGTAGCATATCGAAAATCTTTATTAGAGACTAGTTTTGGAAAAAAGGTAAATAATACATTGTATAATCAATTCCAATTTAGGATTGAATAATTTTCTGCGACTTAAGTATTGGATTTTAAATGATTTAAGTTGAAAAGTAGAAAAAAAATAAAAAAAAACTTCAAAAAAGTATTGTCAGAATAAAAAGAGTACATATCTTTGCACCCCGATAATAACGAAAGCGTTGTTATAAATAAAAGATTAGATTAAGTAATTAGTGTTATTAGGATATATTAATTACACAATATAAGTTCTTTGAATTATTGAGAAATAAGGAAACAGCGTTTTAAGAAAGAAACGACATCTCTAAGCCTTTGAAAATTTGAAGTTATTATACAACGGAGAGTTTGATCCTGGCTCAGGATGAACGCTAGCGGCAGGCCTAACACATGCAAGTCGAGGGGCAGCACAGAAATAGCTTGCTATTTGGGTGGCGACCGGCGCACGGGTGCGTAACGCGTATGCAACCTACCTTATACTGGGGTATAGCCCGGAGAAATTCGGATTAATCCCCCATAGTATTATTGATAGGCATCTATTGATAATTAAAGATTACGGTATAAGATGGGCATGCGTCCTATTAGCTAGATGGTAAGGTAACGGCTTACCATGGCTACGATAGGTAGGGGGCCTGAGAGGGTGGTCCCCCACACTGGTACTGAGACACGGACCAGACTCCTACG
>CANGLG010000236.1 GCA_947454395.1 Flavobacteriales bacterium | reverse complement strand
GTTACGGACGCAACCTGGCAAATCACAGACTTGCACAACGAGGAGACTCAGTTGGTGTAATAGCAGCACAATCAATTGGTGAACCAGGTACACAGTTGACGCTTCGTACATTCCACGTTGGGGGTACAGCCTCTAATATCGCGGATATTTCAGATATGAAAGCTAAAGCCAATGGTAAATTGGAAATGGAGGAATTGCGTACTATTGAAAAGAAAAATTCTGATGGTACAACAAAAGTGATTGTTGTTGGAAGATCTGCAGAACTAAGAATTACAGATGAGAAAACTGGAATCATTGTAATGAACGCTAACGTTCCTTATGGTTCTGAGTTACTTGTTTCAAATAATACAAAAATTAAAAAAGGAGATGTTATTTGTAAATGGGATCCTTACAATGCTGTAATTGTCTCTGAAGTAAAAGGTAAAGTTAAATTTGATAGTATTATTGCCAACGTAACTTATCGCGAAGAAATCGATGAGCAAACAGGTAAAACTGAGATTGTAATTATTGAATCAAGAGACAAGAAAAAGTCTCCGGCAATTCATATCATTGATCCGAAAACCAAAGAAGTTATTCGTGAATACTCTATTCCTGTTAACGCACACGTTGATGTGAATGAGGGTGATACAATTGAAGCAGGTGAAATCCTTGTTAAAATACCAAGAATGGCTGGTAAAACAGGAGATATCACAGGTGGTTTACCACGTGTAACAGAGTTGTTTGAAGCTCGTAATCCTTCTAATCCTGCTGTTGTTTCGGAAATTGACGGTACAGCTGCATTTGGTAATATCAAGCGTGGTAATAGAGAAATTATTATTACACCTAAATTGGGTGAAATCAGAAAATATCTTGTTCCACTTTCTAAACATATTTTAGTACAGCAAAATGACTTTGTACGTGCAGGACAACCATTGTCTGATGGTGCAATTACTCCAAATGATATTTTAAATATCGAAGGACCTACAAAAGTTCAAGAGTATATCGTAAATGAAATTCAAGAGGTTTACCGTTTACAAGGGGTAAAAATCAACGACAAACATTTCGAAGTAATTGTACGTCAAATGATGTTAAAAGCTGAAATTATTGATTCTGGCGACACTAGATTCCTTGAAGGACAATCAGTTCACAAAGCAGATATCATGGAAGCGAATGACGCATTGTACGGAATGATGTTCGTGAAAGATGCTGGTGACTCTACAGAATTGAGAAAAGGATCTTTGGTTTCAGTGAGAAGATTGAGAGATGAAAATTCTCGATTGAAAAGAGAAGATAAAACCTTGGTTGAAGCAAGAGAAGCTAGACCGGCGACGTCAACTCCATTGTTACAAGGTATCACAAGAGCTTCATTACAAACGCAATCATTCATATCGGCAGCTTCCTTCCAAGAAACTACGAAAGTATTGAATGAGGCAGCTATTTCAGGAAAAGAAGACCACTTGTTAGGATTGAAAGAAAACGTTATCGTTGGACATTTAATTCCTGCAGGAACGGGTGTAAGAGAATTCCAAAAAATGATAGTTGGTTCGCAAGAAGTTTTTGAAGAACTTACTGAGCAAGCTTAGTTAATATCAAAATAGGAGAGAGGGTAATCGAAAGGTTGCCCTCTTTTTTTATGCAATTCGGCCCCAATTGGGTTTTGATTTCAATAAGTATTGGATTTGCGTTTTTAGAATTTGATTTTTTGGCATTTCAAATTTTGGATCCATCTCAATTAGGGTTTTAGCAACTTCTCTTGCCAACGTCACAATTTGACCATCTTTCGCCAGATTGGAAATTTTTAAATCCAAAATTCCACTTTGTTGCGTTCCCATTAAGTCTCCTGGTCCCCGCAATTGCAAATCTACTTCAGAAATTTCAAATCCATCATTACTCTGAACCATCGTTTCCATTCTTTTTATGGCTTCTTTTGATACTTTATCCCCAGTCATGAGAATACAATACGATTTTTCAGCTCCTCGTCCAACTCGGCCACGTAATTGATGCAATTGAGATAACCCAAAACGTTCTGCACTTTCAATCACCATTACGGAAGCATTTGGTACATTTACCCCAACTTCAATTACCGTAGTGGCTACCATGATATTGGTTTCTCCTTTGATAAATCGTTGCATTTCAAATTCTTTGTCTTCAGGACGCATTTTTCCATGGACAATACTTACTTGATAATCAGGCATTGGAAATGAACGGGAAATTGCCTCAAATCCATCCATCAAATTGTTAAAATCTAAAGTTTCAGATTCTTTAATAAGTGGATACACGATATAAACTTGTCTACCGAGCGCAATCTGCTCGCGTATAAATCCAAATAATTGCAGACGATGACTTTCATAGCGATGAATGGTCGAAATAGGTTTTCGTCCCGGAGGTAATTCATCAATTACAGAAACATCCAAATCCCCGTAAAATGTCATCGCAAGTGTTCTTGGGATTGGAGTCGCTGTCATTATTAGTACGTGAGGTGGAGTCGTATTCTTTCGCCACATTTTCGCTCGTTGCGCTACGCCAAATCGATGTTGCTCGTCAATAATAACAGTCCCTAAGTTTTTAAATTGGACAACATCTTCCAACAGTGCGTGCGTGCCAATCAACAAATGAATTTCACCATTGAGTAATTGTTCGTGAATGTCTTTTCGCTGGGATTTTTTGGTAGAACCGGTTAAAAGTGCAACACGAATATTCATTTTTTTTAGCAATTCAGATACAGATTCAAAATGCTGATTTGCAAGAATTTCAGTTGGCGCCATAATTGCTGTTTGAAAACCATTTCCAATTGCAATGAGTGCAGTAAGCAAGGCAACTAGTGTTTTACCACTACCAACATCGCCTTGTAGCAAACGATTCATGTGTTTTCCTGAAAGAAAATCTTTTCGAATTTCTTTGATTACCTTTTTTTGAGCATTGGTCAATTGAAAAGGCAAATGATGAGCATAAAATTCATTGAATTCTACTCCAACCTCCTCAAAAATAAATCCCTTCATTTTTGTGGCAGTAACTTGCTTTCGGAGTAGCATTTCGAGTTGTAAAAAGAACAATTCTTCAAACTTTAAACGAAATTTTGCATTGCGAATTTGATTTTCAGAACCAGGTTGATGAATTCCAATGATTGCTTGTTCTTTGGAAATCAAATGATTTTCTTGTATTATCCAATCAGGAAGTGTTTCCGGAATTTTATTTGGAATTTGAGGAATCAACGCTGCAATTAATTTTTCAATTCCTTTGGAATGAAGTCCTTTTGACGTCAGTTTTTCGGTACTTGAATAAAATGCTTGAAGCCCTGTTTTATTTGTTACCTCCGAAAAAATAGTCATTTCAGGATGGGGAATGTTCCAAGAGTTCACAAACATTTTAGGCTTGCCAAAAATTTGGTATTCAACATCCGGCTTTAAATTGGGTTTAATCCATTGAAATCCTTGAAACCAGACTAAATCAATTGAACCTGAGGAATCTGTAAACCGAGCAAGGAGTTTTTTGTG
>CANGLG010000235.1 GCA_947454395.1 Flavobacteriales bacterium | reverse complement strand
TTATTGCCGACATGATTACCGGTTATGGTGTTGCAGAATCCATTCGTCACTACTTTTCTATCTGGGGAGGTGACCTTAAAGGTAAAAAAGTGATTGTGCAAGGCTGGGGAAATGTTGGTTCAGCAGCAGCTTATTATTTATCGCAAAACGGCGCTAAGATTGTTGGAATTATTGACCGAGTTGGAGGTGTAATATCCGAAGAAGGTCTTTCTTTTGATGAAGTGAAAGCTCTTTTCTTAAATAAAAATGGAAATGAATTGGTAGAAGCAAACATGCTTTCTTACGAAGATGTGAATGCGCGTATCTGGGATGTAAAAGCAGATGTTTTCACTCCGTGTGCCGGAAGCCGAATGATATCCGAAGATCAACTAAACAGAATGCTCAATGCTGGTGTATCGGTAATTTCTTCTGGGGCAAATGTACCTTTCGCGGATCCGGAAATTTTCTTCGGTGCAATTGCTGAAAAAGCGGATGCTTCCTTGTCACTTATCCCAGATTTTATCGCAAACTGCGGAATGGCTAGGGTTTTTGCTTATTTGATGAGTAATGACCTTGCTAAATTAGAGGATCAAGCAATTTTTGAAGACACAAGTGAAACCATAAAAAATGCACTTTTAAACGCGCACAAGGTTCATACTTCCAATACAGGAATTGCTAAAGCGGCGTTTGAAATCGCACTGAAACAGTTAGTTTAAGGATGAACAAAAAATACGGAAACCTCTTTAAAGAGTTTTTCGAAGGAGAAAAGTCGGGTGGAATCATTTTGATTTTTGTCACTTTGCTTTCTTTTCTGATTGCTAATTCTTCGTTTCAAGATTCCTATATCCACTTTTGGGAAACAGAATTTTTGGGATTAAAACTGGAATTATGGGTCAACGACGTACTCATGTCTTTTTTCTTCTTGCTGATTGGATTGGAATTGAAACGTGAATTTATTTCCGGTGAATTATCTGAACAAAAAAAAGCAGTTTTACCCTTTGTAAGTGCAACTGGTGGAGTTCTTGTTCCTGCTGCAATCTATTTATTTTTCAACGCAGGTTTAAAAACACAATCAGGTTTCGGAATCCCTATGGCAACCGATATTGCATTTGCACTTGGAGCACTTTCACTACTCGGAAATAGGATTCCTTTATCTATTAAAGTTTTTCTGACTGCCTTGGCGGTAATTGATGATTTAGCTGCAATCGTAGTTATTGCGTTATTCTATTCCACCAATATAGACTGGATAAATCTGGGATTAGCCTTTGCTATTTTTGGAGTTTTACTTGTAATGAATCGCATGAAAGTTAAATCACTCCTCCCCTATTTAGTTTTAGGGGTGTTGATGTGGTACTTTATGCATCAATCCGGGATACATGCAACTATCAGTGGTGTCTTATTGGCGTTTACAATTCCAGCCGCGAAGAATGAAACAAAATCAAGCGCCGGATTGCTTCAAGATTATTTGGATAAACCCGTACCGTTTTTTATTCTGCCAATTTTTGCAATGGCAAATACTGCAATCACAATAAATCCTGAGTGGGGAAAATTATTTTCAGAGCCTTACAGCTTGGGGATTATCATCGGATTGGTATTCGGAAAACCCATTGGAATTTCTTTGTTTACTTTCATTTTTGTTAAAACCGGAATATGCGAACTTCCGGAAAAATCAAATTGGAAAGAACTTATCGCCGTATCTTTTTTAGGCGGAATTGGATTTACCATGTCGATTTTTGTAACACTTTTGGCTTTTGACGATTTAAGCATAATAAACAATGCCAAATTCATGATATTAATCTCTTCACTAACCGCAGGAATTATTGGAATTACCTTGTTAAAACTGGTTCTTAAAAAATAAATCAGTCAATAGATAACAATTTGGTGTGAATATCTAATTCAACGTCTAAATTCAGACGATATCCGAATATTTAATTTTACATGACTAATTCTAATTAACAATGAAAAAGAGATTCAAATTATTCTTAACGACTGCCCTTGTATTAACCGCTGCAATTTCATTGTCTCAAATGAGCGTTGGTGGAACGGAAGCTGCTGCTGCAGGAACAGCAACTGAGCAAGTAAAAATCACGCAAGAAATTTCAGCTTTCGAATTCTTAATGAAAGGCGGATTCTTCCTTATTCCAATTGGAATTCTACTTTTTTATACGATTGTTGTAATCGTTGAAAGAGTACTTTTTATCCGAAGAATGACTCAATTGAATAAAAACATGTTGAATGAGATTAAAACAGACTTGTCTGCAGGGAATATCCAAGGCGCAATCAGCACGTTATCAAGAGATCAAACAGCATACGCAAACGTTGTAAGAGAAGGTGTTTTGACAGTCGGAAGACCGATTGCGCAAATTGAATCAAACATGGAAAAAGTAGCCAATATTGAAATTGGTAAAATGGAAAAAAACATTGGTCACCTGGGATTAATTGCAGGTATTGCACCAACTTTAGGTTTCATTGGAACAATTTCTGGGGTAATTAAAATTTTCTACATGATTTCCATTACTGAAAACGTTTCTATTGGAAATATCTCAGGTGGTTTGTATGAAAAAATGATTAGTAGTGGATCTGGTCTAATTGTGGGTATTATTGCATTTACGGGTTACCACCTGTTGAATGGTATGATTGACAATTATGCATTGGCCATTCAAAAAATAAATTTAGAATTTGTAAACCTTATTCACAGACCTAGCAATGGCGATAAAGCGTAATAGAAGATTCCATGCGGAGGTTGCTACTTCTGCATTGAGCGACATCATGTTCTTCTTGTTGTTGTTCTTTTTGATTATCTCGACTCTTGCGAATCCAAACGTAATTAAAGTTCCTTTGCCAAAGTCGGATGCTAATGACAAAACGAACGAACCACATGTCACTGTAACTGTTGACGAAGATGGAAAATATTATGTAGATAAAACAGAGGTTGCTTTTGCAGATTTAGAGCAGGTTTTATTGGAATCGACAACCAAATTGAACGACAATACGGTAATCTTAAGAATTCCTGGTGAATCTAAAGTTCAGTTGATGGTTGACTTACTTAAAATCGGCATGGTTCATGATTTAAAAATGTTGATTTCAACCGCACCGGCAAAGTAGTGATTTAGAGATTGTAACAAATCAGTAAAGCATCGTTTTAACAAAAAGTCATTTCATATGTACGCGATTAATTTAGATGAATTTCAAGACAAAGGTGAAAGAAAAAAAGCGCTGATAATCTCTGCAGCATCAATTACTGTTTTGCTTATACTAACCTATTTTATAACTTTCAGTGTGCATCCTGCGGTTCCGGTTGATATTCCACCATTGAATTCAGATGAAGTAATTGAAGAATTCATGCTTGATAACGCGGAGGTTTTAAAAACCTCTGAAGGTGGCGGTGGTGGAGGAACACCGAGTGATGCTCCGTTAGATGAGCCAAAAGCACAATCGAGAGAATACTTGACCTCCACAAATTCAGATACTAAAGTATTTTCAGGTCATTCACAAAATCAC
>CANGLG010000234.1 GCA_947454395.1 Flavobacteriales bacterium | reverse complement strand
GTGGATATTGGTGTTGGTGTAAAGGATACGATATTTGTTCATACCCCTGAAGTCGGAACTGCTTTCTGGCAACCGCAATCAGAAATTATCCCGACTTGTCAAGAAATGGTTTTCCCGAATTTAGTGCTTGCGCATCTTTCCAGAAATTACAATGTTGTTAACGATTCTGATCCCTCAAATGTTTCTGTGTTAATCGGGAGTTTTAGTCATTCAATAAAACGTTATGGTCGTGAAACAGGGTCAGTCACTGTTTCAATTCAACCACTATTGAACATTGCATCTGTTGGAAATCCTGTTATTTACAATTTAAGTATTCTACAAGCTTCTACAGGAGCGATTTCATATAATTTAAATCCAAATATTCAATTCGGGAATATAATTAAATATGTATTGTTGACGGACAATGGGCTATGGATAAAACGAGATACAATAACAAAAACCTACGGTGCGATTACTCAACAAATCAATGAAGATGCAACTTCCACTTCAAATTGGACGGGTGCATGGTCTACTACTACCACTACTTTTGTTTCACCTTCTAAAAGTTTTTACGATGGTTCAACTGGTAACTATTCCAATAATGCCAACAAAACCTACACCTATTCTCCTACTATTGATTTGACAACTGCTAGTGCCGCTATGGTCTCTTTTTATGCAAAATGGGGAATCGAAGCAGATTATGATTTTGTACAGTTTCAAGTTTCAACAGACGGAGGAACTACGTGGATTGGTCAATGTGGAAACTATACCGTAACAGGTATCTCTGGTGGCGTTCAGCCGTTAAATCAACCTGTTTATGAAGGAACAAAATCCAACTGGGTATTGGAAGAGATTAATTTAAGTGATTATTTGGGTCAACAAATTAAAGTGCGTTTTCAACTGAAATCAGATGGAGGAACAACTGCCGATGGTTTTTACTTTGACGATTTTAAAGTTTTCTACAATCAATCTGGACCAGTGTTAACGCCTGTTGCTGCATTTTCATTAAGTGACAATTCAATCTGTACGGGGAATACCATTTTCTTTGCAGACAATTCCTCAAATTTGCCTACACAATGGTTTTGGGATTTCGCTGATGGAAGTACGTCAAATGATCAAAACCCTAGTCATATTTTTGCGAGCAGTGGAAGTTTTAATGTGACTTTGATAGCTACAAATTCAGCAGGAAGTGATACATCTGTTCAAGTAATTGTAGTCGATGATTGTTCTGGATTACAAAATTTAATGAATACAGAATCCTTAATTTTTCCAAATCCAAATGGTGGTTCTTTTACCTTGAAAGGTTTTGATACAAATACATCATTTTATATTTTGGATTTAAACGGAAAACCACTTTATTCTGGACTTGCCGTAAACGATGTTCAAGTTACAATTCCTGAAATTAGCTCCGGGTTATATTATCTGAATGGAATGTCAAATGGTCATAAGATAAGCATGAAAATTGCCGTTTTGAGATAGAAGATAAATACTTAAATAGAAAACCTCAGTAGTGTATTGAGGTTTTTTTATGCGATAATTACGTAATTATCAGTTCTTTTGAAACAATTATGTTAAAAAAAGGCTCTATAATTTTAAGGTTATGAAAAACATTGCAATTTTAACATCAGGAGGTGATTCTCCAGGAATGAATGCCGCGATACGTTCAGTGGTTAGGGCAGCCTTGTTTCATGATTTGAAAATTCATGGCATTTTGAATGGCTATGAAGGAATGATTGATGGAAAGTTTATCGAATTGAATTCTTCATCGGTAAGTAATATTATTCAACGAGGCGGTACAATTTTAAAATCATCGAGGAGCCAACGCTTTTTGGAACAATCCTTTCGAAAACTAGCTTTTGAACATTTGAAGACAAACAACATTGATGGATTGATTGTCCTTGGTGGCGATGGGACTTTCAAAGGAGCAGCCCAGTTTTCAAAGGAATTTGATTTTCCAATTGTTGGAATTCCTTGTACGATTGATAACGATTTGGTTGGTACGGATTTTTGTATTGGTTACGACACTGCAATAAATACAGCAGTAGATGCTATTGACAAAATCAGAGATACAGCGGACTCTCATAATCGCTTGTTTTTTGTTGAGGTAATGGGACGCGATGCCGGATTGATTGCTCTTCGTAGTGGAATTGCTGGCGGAGCGGAGACAATTTTAATTCCTGAAACTAAAATGGGAGTAAACGAGGTGATAGATGTACTAAATAAAGATTGGAAACGTGAAAAATCTTCGAAGATTGTTGTCGTTGCAGAAGGAGATGAAGAGGGAGGTGCTTTTGTGGTTGCTGAAAAAGTAAAGCAGAAGTGCCCTGATTTTGACATTCGAGTTACAACCTTGGGACACATTCAACGCGGAGGCAAACCGTCTTGTATGGATCGAGTTTTAGCAAGTCGTATGGGTTTGTCTGCCATTGAAACACTAATTACAGGTGAAAGAAGTGTAATGATTGGTATTATAAACCAAGAAGTGAAATTGCTACCTTTCGAAAAAGCAGTGAAACATCACATGGAACTAAATCCCGGATTATTACATTTGATGGAGGTGATGGCAAGTTAATGATGATTAATGGAACCCTTTATTTTTTAGAATTCGTATTAATTCGATCAACTAAATTTTCAGCTTCTTCTATGGTAAATGAACCAGAAATTTTTGTGTTTCCACCGCTAATGGGTTGCATTACTCTTGGCGCACTATAAACATTATTATTCATAGTTATCGCAATAACTCTAGATTGATTCATCGTAGTCATTTCTTCCCATCTCATCGCTCCTTTATCCGTCATTTTAATATCTATTGTTATCACACCGGAATTATTATCATATCCAGTACTAGCAGATTCAATATCATTATTCTCTCCAAAAGGTTTTTTATTTTCAGGAATCCTTATTGCATAAAGCATATAACCGTGTTCATGTGATTGACTACTAATTCGTTCTGGTTCAGCTGACCACATGAATTTTAAATCTTTTGGAAAAAGCGCTTTAATATCCGGATGATTTAGAATTTCATCAACTTTCTTTTTGTCATTTGTTTTTGCCCATCCAAAGCAATAATCACCCATTGGCATCAAGAAATCTGACAGACCTTTAGAAAATTGAGAAGAAAGACTTGATTCTGATTCACTAGCTTTTTCTGAATTCAGTGTTTTTGATTTTTCTACTGCTTCATAATATGAATTTGCTATTTCAGATGAAAAATAGGTTTCGTAAAATCTTAGAACACCAGGTTTAATATTTTTTGAACGGTTATCTTGGCAAGAAAAAAATATTCCAATAAACAAGAGTGAAAATAGAATTCGCATAATTTAATTTATTTTAGTTCGAATTAAATTAATTTTCGATAAACTCCGCAATTTTATCAATGTAATTCTGATATCCCATGACGGAGGGGTTCGTTTCGTGCTCTCCACCTTCTACTTTTACTGCTTCTTTTGTTCCGGGTTTGTTGTCGTAAACGAGTTGGCCATGACTTTTCATGGATAAAAATGAGTCTGCGGTGCCATGAATCC
>CANGLG010000233.1 GCA_947454395.1 Flavobacteriales bacterium | reverse complement strand
TCCTTTGTTTTTTATCGTTTCGTTTATGATTTCAAGTAATTCATTTTTCACATCCTTTGACTTATCATGATTTCTGTCGCCATACGTTGATTCTAAAACGATATAATCTACCTCTTTGAGGTGTTTCGGTGGATAAAGCAACATCGGTTCCGATCGCCCAATGTCTCCAGTGAACAAAACTTTTTTTCCATTTACAATTAAGTTCACAAAAGCGCCCCCAAGAATGTGTCCACTGTTTAGAAATTCAAATTTCATGTATTCATTCAATATCACCCATTCATTAAGTTCATGTCCTTCAAATAAAGGCATGCATTCAATGACATCTTTTACTTCGTAGAGTGGTTTTGCTTTATCATGCTTGGTATAACCATGTGATGTGGCTCGCTCTGCATCCTCTTCCTGGATTTTAGCACTGTCTTTTAGTATTACCTCCGTTAAATTTAACGTTGGCCGAGTACAATAAATTGTACCGGAAAATCCATTTTTCACCAGCAATGGCAAGTAACCACAATGATCTAAGTGTGCATGGGTTAAAACAACTGCGTCAATGGAAGCTGGGTCAATTGAAAAATCAATCCAATTCATTTTTCGCAACTCTTTTAATCCTTGAAAAAGACCGCAATCAATAAGAATTCGTTTTCCTTCAACTTCAACCAAAGTTTTAGATCCAGTGACTGTTCCTGCTCCCCCTAAAAACTGAATCTTCACCTCTTTTTTTGTCGTTTTCATACTACCATTTTACCTCTAATTTAATAAAGTAGTGGACTGAAATTGAGGATTCATTGCAATCGTGAAACAACTTAATTTTTATTGTAAATCTGATATTTCTCTTATATTTGTTTTATGCAATCTGATTCACGTTGGTTATTTGATGGTGAGGCTGTACAAACAAGAGACGGAGCCTTTGTAAAATGGTATGATCATCAATTTTTTCTTTTGATTCACAACGGAAAGAAATTTCACGGTGAAATTGTAAAAGATGATTCAGAAAACAATCTTTTGACGATTAAAGTCAATCATAGGACGTTTCAAGTTAAAAAAAGAGGAGAATTAGATGATTTAATTGCTTCTTTGGGCTTAGACAAACCAAAAATCAAAAAGCTAAAAGAATTAAATGCACCAATGCCTGGCCGAGTGCTGAAGATTTTTGTTAAAGTTGGCGAAGAAATTCAACCCGGAGATAACGTACTTTCACTTGAAGCAATGAAAATGGAAAATATTCTTAAAGCAGAAGGTGTTGGGGTTGTCAGTGAAATTAATATTTCTGAAGGTGACGTGGTAGAAAAAGGCGCTGTTCTTATTTCCTTTGTTTAGTTGATTTTATTTCAAGGTAATCGAAATATTCAAATCCGATTTTAAATTTAATTCCGCTTCCTCGAAACTTGGAGCACTAAAAGTTCTTCTGGCATTGTTTGAAAACCCATAGGCTTCCGTAGGAACTCCTAAATAATTTTTATCCAACTTCCCATTTTTGTTTTCATCGTGATAAATCGCAATTGCGTATTTACCTTCGCTTAAATTATCAAAAGTATAAGTCATCTTTTTTCCGGTGACAGGTATAATTTTACCAATGTATTGTTTACCAAAAACTGGAAATTCGTCTTTTTGTCGGAACAAGCCAACAAAGACATTCCCTTTTTCACTTGGAATACCTTTGATTTCAATCGTAATATTACTCTTTGGATTAGGCGAGAGAATTAGTAATAATGCAGAAAAAAGTGCGAATTTCATACTTCGGTTATCCTACTATAACAACCGAATAACGAAAATGTTAATCACGTATTAAGAATTGATATTTATCGATGTTTTTCAAAGCAATACTTGTTCCTCTTGCAACAGCACGAAGCGGATCTTCTGCAATGTGAACAGGAAGTTTTGTTTTTGCTGAAATACGTTTATCCAAACCTCTCAACATCGAACCTCCACCTGCAAGATAAATACCTGTTTTGTATATATCAGCTGAAAGTTCCGGTGGAGTCATTTCCAAAGCACTCAAAATCGCTTCTTCAATTTTGGAAATGGTTTTATCTAATGCGTGAGCAACCTCAACATAAGAAACCATTATTTCTTTTGGAATACCCGTCATCAAGTCACGACCACGAACCGCAAAATCTGCAGGTGGTTCATCCAATTCTGGCAACGCAGCCCCAACTTCAATTTTAATTTGTTCCGCTGTACGCTCACCTACTAAAATGTTGTGTTGACGACGCATATATTCTTCAATGTCATTCGTGAAATCATCCCCAGCAATACGAATGGATTTATCACATACAATACCTCCCAAAGCAATTACGGCAATCTCAGAAGTACCACCACCGATGTCAATAATCATATTTCCCATTGGTTCTTCCACGTCGATTCCGATACCAATTGCAGCTGCCATCGGCTCATGAATCAAATACACTTCTTTCGCTCCTGCGTGTTCAGCAGAATCACGAACGGCACGTTTTTCAACCTCGGTAATTCCCGAAGGAATACAGATTACCATTCGAAGCGTTGGATTAAACAAACTTCTTCCCGGATTGATCATTTTAATCATCCCGCGAATCATCTGCTCAGCACTTTGGAAGTCGGCAATCACTCCATCTTTCAACGGTCGAACTGTCTCGATTAATTTATGCGTCTTCCCATGCATCTGTTGCGCTTTCTTTCCGATAGCTACAACCTTGCCGGTTTGAATGTCTTTTGCAACGATTGACGGCTCATCTACCACCACTTTATCATTCCAAATAATAAGCGTGTTGGCCGTTCCTAGGTCAATTGCGATTTCCTGTGTTAAAAAACTAAACAATCCCATTGCGTGTTCCCACTTTTAATATAATTGCATCTTATTCGTAAATGAAAAATAAAAGTTGCAATTATTCGTAAATATAATAAGTTAATGTTTAAAATGACGTATTCCCGTGAATACCATTTTCATTTCATGTTCATTGCAATAATCAATCGAGAGCTGGTCCTTCACGGAACCGCCCGGTTGAATTACGGTGTTTATTCCTTCGTTGTGAGCAATTTCCACACAATCCGGGAAAGGGAAAAATGCATCACTTGCCATCACAGCTCCTTTCAAATCAAAATTAAATGATTTAGCCTTGTGAATTGCTTGTCTCAAGGCATCTACCCGCGATGTTTGTCCAGTTCCACTTGCCAAAAGCTGGCCGTTTTTCGCTAAAACAATCGTGTTTGATTTCGTGTGTTTCGCGATTTTGTTTGCAAAAATCAAATCTTCAATTTCCTGTTCGCTCGGCGAGAGATTTGTTTTTACTTCTAAATCTGTAGTTGTTTCCGATTTCGAGTCTCTGTCTTGAACAAGTACACCATTCAAAATGGTTCTGAATTGTTTTTGAGGTAAAACTGTTTCTTTTTGAACCAATATAATTCTGTTTTTCTTCGATTTTAACAATTCCAAACTTGCTGCTTCATATCCAGGAGCAATCAAAACTTCACAAAATAAATCGTTGATTAACGTTGCAGTTGCCATGTCTATAAATGCATTTGAAATTAAAAT
>CANGLG010000232.1 GCA_947454395.1 Flavobacteriales bacterium | reverse complement strand
TCCACTGGTCCAATTAGAAGTTCCTGAGCATTGACATTTAGTCCTAAAAAAAATAGCGTAATAATAAAAAGTATGTATTTCATCGGTTTGTATTTCTGATTATTTAAAATTAAACACTGGGGTTTATTAAAAAGTATTTTTAACAATTATTTTAAACTGTAATTTGGTGCTTCACGAGTAATAGTTACATCGTGGGGATGTGATTCTTTTACACCGGCAGATGTTATTCTTACAAACTTAGCTCCTTTCAATTTTGAAATAGTTGGAGCACCGCAATATCCCATTCCGGCTCTCAATCCACCAATTATCTGAAACATAACCTCTATTAAATTTCCTTTAAATGGAACTCTACCAGAAATTCCTTCTGGAACGAGTTTCTTAATATCGTCCTCCGCATCTTGAAAATAGCGGTCTTTCGATCCTAATTGCATCGCTTCGATGGAACCCATTCCGCGGTAAGACTTAAACTTTCTTCCTTCGTAAATGATTGTCTCACCTGGAGATTCTTCAACACCGGCAAACATAGAACCTAACATAACTGAATCAGCACCAGCAGCAATTGCCTTAACGATATCACCTGTATACCTGATTCCACCATCTGCAATTACGGGAACACCTGTACCTTCTAGCGCTGCAGCAACATCATTAACCGCAGTTAATTGAGGGACACCAACACCGGCAATCACACGTGTTGTACAAATTGAACCAGGTCCGATTCCAACTTTCACCGCATCTGCACCGGCTTCCACTAAATATTTCGCTGCATCAGCAGTAGCGATATTTCCAACAACTACATCAATTTGTGGATACTTATATTTTACCTCTTTTAATTTTTCAACAACCCCTCTTGAGTGCCCATGTGCTGTATCAATAACAACCGCATCCACTCCTGCATGTACGAGTGCTGCTACACGGTCCATGGTATCAAAAGTTACACCGACAGCTGCCGCTACTCGCAACCTTCCAAGGCTATCTTTACAAGAAATAGGATGTTCTCTAACTTTAATGATATCACGATACGTAATTAAACCAATCAGTTTATTTTCCTTGTCTACAACGGGCAGTTTTTCAATTCTATTTTCTTGTAAAATTCCTTCTGCAGTTGCCAAATCGGTTCCATCACCCGTAGTAATAACGTTTTGTGAAGTCATAACTTCCCGAATAGGCTTATCCGTATTTTTCTCAAATCGTAGATCTCTATTAGTTACAATTCCTTTCAATACATTATTCTCATCTACCACAGGAATTCCTCCAATGCTATTGTCTTTCATCAGCTGTAATGCATCTTTCACCAAAGCATTTTCTAACAAGGTAATTGGATCAATGATCATCCCACTTTCTGAACGTTTTACTTTACGAACATTCATAGCCTGTAATTCAATACTCATGTTTTTATGAATCACTCCTATTCCACCCTGCTGTGCGATAGCAATAGCTAATTCGGCTTCCGTAACTGTGTCCATCGCTGCGGAAATAATTGGTGTGTTTAAAACTATGTTCCGTGAAAACAAACTTTTCAATTGAACCTCACGAGGTAATACTTCAGAGTAAGCCGGCACCAAAAGAACATCATCGTATGTTAAACCTTCGGTAATTTGCTTTAAATTATTGAGAGACATGAACTTATTTTTTTGTAATAAATTCTTGCAAAAGTAAGAAAAAATTGATTCATCTGACGCATTGAATTTATGTTGACTTTTGTTAAAAATGGTCAATTCTTCATTGATTAATTTTAATTTAGTTAAACTTGTTTATCCAAATGTTACAATGAAGGCTAAATTTCTATTTTTATTTCTTTTGGTTTATGGCTTTCAATTTGCCCAACGTCATGACATTGACACCAGTAAAATCATTCAATTATCAGGAGTTGTTGTTTCAGAGGAAGATTTAACTCCTATGCCATACATCACTGTTTTTGATAAATCCATTCGTAAAGGTGTTTTTGCTGATTATTATGGTTTTTTCTCAATGGTTTCTTTTCCGGGTGACACAATATGCTTTTCATATTTTGGTTATAAAACATCAACATATGTTGTTCCCGATACTTTAACTGATAACCGTTATAGTATTATTCATATGTTGCAAAGGGATACTGTAAATCAACCAGGTGTTACTGTTTATCCTTGGCCATCGAAAGAAGAATTTGCGAATTACTTTGTAAACATGAAACCTTATGACGATGCCATGCGAAGAGCTCAACGTGAACTTTCTGGAGAGTCATTAGCGTTTATAGCTGCACGGTTGGATAGTGATGCATCGTTGTCCTATGGTTACGCCCAAAATCAACGCTACACGAAGTTATATACCAATGGTCAAATGCCCGTCAATAATCTACTGAACCCTTATTCATGGGCGAAATTGGTGAAAGATTGGAAGGAAGGGAAATTAAGTAGGCAATAAAAGTATTTTATAATCATTATTGTTTTTTAATTCGCGAAGATCTGTTTTGTTATTATTTGATTATTCATGACTACCTTTGCAGACATGTCACTTTTAGGAAAATTCATGATTCGATACAAAACGAAAGAAGAAATTGCCATTATGCGTGAAGCAGCGCAAATTGTAAGTAGAACACTTGGTTTAGTTGCAAAACACATAAAACCAGGAAAAACCCCAAAAGAACTAGATCAAATGGCAGAAGCATACATTCGTTCGCAAGATGCCATCCCAGGATTTTTAGGACTTTATGGATGTCCTAGTACTTTATTGATTTCTGTTAATGAGCAAGTTGTGCATGGCTTACCAACGGAACGTCCTTTTAAAGAAGGTGACATCGTTTCAGTGGATTGTGGCTCACTTTATAAAGGGTATTACGGCGACCATGCTTACACCTTTGAAGTAGAGGAAGTGCAACCAGAAGTTAAAAAATTATTAGAAGTCACAAAAGAATGTTTGTACTTAGGAATTGAACAATGTACCACTTCCAATCGAATTGAAGATATAGGTTGGGCGATTCAAAATCATGCTGAAAGTAATGGCTACGGGGTAGTAAAAGATTTAGTAGGACATGGTTTAGGAAAAGCTTTGCATGAAGAACCACAAGTTCCCAATTACGGACGAAGAGGTCGAGGCAAGAAAATTCAAAATGGATTGACAATTGCCATTGAACCTATGATAAATATGGGAACAGACCGAGTTATGACCCTCGATGACAAATGGACTGTTGTGACTGCAGATGGAAAACCTAGTGCCCATTTTGAACATAACATTGCGGTAGTAGATGGCCAACCAGAAATCCTTTCGACCTTTGATTACATTTACGAAGCATTACAAAAATAAATGTACCGCGAAAAAAGAGCTGTTTCACTAGTTATCCTGACGCTTTTAGTTTACGCAACAAACATTTTTTTTGATTACAATTCATTTGTATTACCATTTCCGATTTTCGATTTTA
This sequence comes from Flavobacteriales bacterium, assembly GCA_947454395.1. Taxonomy (GTDB): domain Bacteria; phylum Bacteroidota; class Bacteroidia; order Flavobacteriales_D; family Crocinitomicaceae; genus UBA952. Next base: position 133 of record CANGLG010000232.1, on the reverse strand, counting down.
TATTAATCATCCTTGCAACTCAATTTGCAATTTGGAACATTAAAGACATTATCACTTTGAGAAAATGGTATTTTATCATTTATTTCACCGCACTAATTTTCAAACTATTAGCGAATCCAATTTTTTGGGGCTT
>CANGLG010000231.1 GCA_947454395.1 Flavobacteriales bacterium | reverse complement strand
TTGAATTTTGAGAACTCATTACAGCCATCAAATCTTGAGGTACTTTAACTTTTGCATTATAAGTAATTCGATTTGAAGGTGAATCCTGCGTTGGTATCCAAGTTCTGGTAAGAATTGCCTGTCCTTGCGTATATAAAAAAGGTTTTGTTTTTGATGATGTCAAATTGGAATCTAGCCAACCTAATGCTTCAGATGATTCTGTAGTTTGGTAATAGATGTTTATTTTAGTTGTATTATGGTCAACAGAGACAAGTAAAGGCTGACCTATAACTGAATCTTTGTCCATATTTCCAATAACAAAATCGGTTTCTCTTTCATGATTTTTTTCACCAAGAGTTATTTTTTGAATTTTCAATCCTTTGATATCGAATATTGCAGTGTCTGTCCCATTATTTTTCATGGTATGTCGCGCAACTCCATAAATGGTTTTATTCGAGAAATTAATATCTAAATCTAAATCGAGATGGGTGGTTCTAATTTCTTTCAAATTCGAGTAGCTGTGATCGTCGAAAACGGAATCTGCCAGTTGCTCTGTATTTGTTCCAACGGTTTTTGGAGCCGGATCACAGGAGGAAACGAGTATTAAAAACGAAAACAAAAAAACAAAAAGTTTCATTTTCCACTGAAATTTAGAATTCCAAATCTTTCTTTATTGCCAAGAATAGCGTATAATAGTACTTCTTGTTCAAGTACATTTATTTTAAACAATTTCGGAATAACAATCGAATTTATGTCCTTTCGAGTAAATAGAGTTTTTCGCGTAATTTCACCTGTTTCAATATCTATAGTTGCAATTGCTGCCGCATTTTTTCGTTTCGACAAATTAAAACTATAAATTGAATTGGCACTTTTACAGAATAAGCCTTCCTCATTGTAGTTTTTAATGTTGTCATTGAAGATAAAACTCATTTTTTTATCGTTTGCAAAGGATGAATAAGAGCTAAATGGTCCTCCGTCATTAATTGAAACCTGAGATTTTGGAATTAGTTTTTGCCAATCAAATTGACCTGATTTTCCAATTTTAAAAGCAATAATGTCATCGTAATAATAATAATACATGGTAGAAGAAACGCCTGTACGGTTGTCATAATTTACTCTACGTTGAACGTAATACTGTTCTACAGAACCAATTAATGAACCATCCGAACAGGTATACATATCACGTAAACGGTAATTGTAAAGTTGAGGCTCAGAATTCCGAACAGCAAGGCGTTGTTCAGCTCTTTCTCGCTGCCTGTCTGATAAATTTTGAAAAACTAAGTCTCTGCTAAATGGTATTAATCCACGTGAAACGACACTGTCATTTTGAGCATTGATACGAAAAACGAAAATACCTTCAATTCCATTATTTCCACCTGAGCCATATATTCCTGAAAGTGTAAAAATACTACTGTCATTTGAAGACATAACCATATCATCAACGCGCTTTCCATCGAGATTAACCGAAAACTCCTTTAAATCATTGTTTCTAATTTTATATACATGGATTGCCTTGAAATTCTCAAATGACTTAACCAGAAATTTGTCATTGGGGCGAAGATGTTCTGTCAGACTTAAAAAGTAATCGCCCTGATTGGATATGTGATGTTCGTTAATTGTGGTAAGGTTTCCGTCAAATGGCAAATTATACTCTCCAGATTGAATTTCTTTCATGGTTTTTTCAAAAACCTTGTATCCGTAAAAATCACTAGTAGTTTTCTTTCCTTGTATTTCCCAAACCACTCCTAAGTATTCTCGATTCCATGATTGAAGGATTTTAAAATTTGGCTTAGCACTCAATTTATTATTCGAATAAGTGGCAATTAACTCTGAATTTCCATCAGGAATTAATTCACTATCGTAAATCTGATAGTAAAGCGACATTTCACTACCATTTTTATCAGAAAGAAACACAAATAGTTTATTTCCAAAATATAAAGCTGTTTCAAAATTTGCAATTCCAGTTTCTGCAACTTGTTTTATTTTTTTACTCTGAATTAGCGATAAATTTTCATGATCCGAAATTCGATAGGAGCCAAAAGTTCTCCCACCTGACCAACGTAAAGTGTAGAAATCTAATTTATTTTTGGGTAAAACTTCAATTAAAGAACCTGGGCTTTTTCCTAAATCACCCCAAGAAATTGGAAAATCCTGTGCGAAAATCCCCAAATTGATGAATACCGTTAAAAGAAGTAGGAGTAATTTCATTATTTTTCTACGAGTTGAATTCCTAAATAATTTGAAGGACTGATATTTTTTAACTCTGATTTTAATGCGTCTGAAATAGAAAGCGTATTAATGAATTCATGAACAGATTGTTGAGTTACTTTTTCATTTTTACGAGTAAGGCCCTTAAGGGCTTCGTAGGGTTTTTCAAATCCTTCACGTCGTAAAATTGTTTGAATGGCCTCTGCAACAACTGCCCAATTATTTTCTAGATCTTCATCTAGTTTAGCTTGATTCAGGAGCAATTTATTTAAGCCATTTAAAGTTGCTTGAAATGCGATAACCGTATGAGCAATTGGAACACCTATGGTTCTTAAAACCGTGGAGTCTGTCAAATCTCGTTGCAATCTTGAAACAGGTAATTTAGCAGAAAGATGTTCAAACAAAGCATTGGCTATTCCGATGTTTCCCTCTGAATTTTCAAAATCGATTGGGTTCACTTTATGGGGCATTGCAGAAGAACCTATTTCACCTTCTTTTAGTTTTTGTTTGAAATAGTCCATTGAAATATAAGTCCACATGTCACGATCTAGATCTAGAAATATTGTATTTATTCGTTTCAACACATCAAAAAGTGCGGCCAAATTATCGTAATGCTCAATTTGAGTTGTCGTTTGACTTCGTTTTAAACCTAATTTATTATTGACAAAATTATTTGCAAAATCAACCCAGTTTATTTCGGGGTATGCCACAAAATGAGCGTTGAAATTCCCTGTGGCTCCACCAAATTTTGCGGAGTAATCAATTCTTTTAAGTTGTTCAAATTGAATTTGAAGTCGTTCAGAAAAAACTTGAATTTCTTTACCTAATCGTGTAGGAGAAGCAGGTTGCCCATGTGTTTTTGCAAGCATTGGAACTTCCATCCATTCTTTTTGAAATGCAATCAGTTTCTGTAATATTTCGTTTAAAATAGGAACATAGACTTTTTCTATTCCTTCTTTTAATGAAAGCGGAACAGATGTATTGTTAATGTCCTGAGATGTTAATCCAAAGTGAATGAATTCAAGGTACTTTTCCAGTCCTAATTTTTGCATTTTTTCTTTCAAAAAATACTCAACTGCTTTCACGTCGTGATTGGTAACCTTTTCAGTGTTTTTTATCCAATTAGCATCCTCCTCCGTGAAATTCAAATAAATATTTCTCAATTCATTCACTTTATCCTTTGGGAAATCTTTTAAAGCATCAAGATTAATTTCAGTCAATGCAATAAAATATTCCACTTCAACAAGGACTCTGTATTTAATTAAACCAAATTCAGAGAAAAAGGCACTAAGAGATTTTGTTTTACTGTGGTATCTTCCGTCAACTGGTGAGATTGCTGTAAGGCTATTTAAATTCATTTTTCAATTAAAGAGGCAAAGATACGACTTTGGAAATAATTTTTTGTACGAATTCC
>CANGLG010000230.1 GCA_947454395.1 Flavobacteriales bacterium | reverse complement strand
TACTGTCTCATCGTGGAAAGACTCTGTTCCAGAAGGCGCAGCTGTAAATGTTCTTTCTGCAGGAGTATAAGGCGTATAATGGTCAACGTCTCTTTTTACAATTCTACCTCCTTCACCGGTTCCAGCAACTGAGTGAATATCTATGCCTTTTTCTTCAGCTAATTTTTTAGCAAGAGGAGAGGCAAAAAGTCGTTCATTAGAGGACGGAATTGCCGTCGGAACTGATTTAACTACCTTTGCAGAAGCGGCTTTTATAGGTTCGGGATTGGGAACAACCGGTTTGCTTTCCTCAACTTTTATAACTTCCGGAGCCTGTGCTGATGCCGCAGAACCAGAAAGCAGCGCAGAAATGTCTTCACCTTTTTGACCGATGATTGCTAAAATCGAATTTACAGGAGCAGCTTTACCAGTTTCAACACCGATGTGTAGCAATACTCCATCATAAAATGATTCGAACTCCATGGTTGCTTTGTCAGTTTCAATTTCGGCAAGAATTTCACCTGCTTTCACTGAATCTCCAATGTTTTTATTCCAAGCGGCAACAACACCTTCGGTCATTGTATCACTTAGTTTGGGCATATATACTACTTCAGCCATTGATTCTAATTGTAATTGATATTATTAATATTCTTTAATGTAAGGATAATCTTGTTGCACATAAACGTCTTCATATAATTCGTGTGCTTCAGGGTATGGTGAATTTTCTGCGAATTCAACAGATTCATCAACTTCTTTCTTTACCCAATTATTTATTTCTTCGATTTCTTTTTCTGTCAAAAATTTATTTTCCTTGATTACATTCAACACATGCTCAATCGGATCTTGTTCAATCCATTCGTTGACCTCATCTTTGGATCTGTACTTTTGAGGATCTGACATTGAATGACCTTTATATCGATATGTTCGAATATCGAGTAGGGTAGGGCCATCACCTCGTCTAGCACGATTTGCAGCTTCTTCGATTGCATCATGAACATCTTCAGGACGCATCCCATTAACTATTTTGGAAGGCATTTCATAGGAAAGCCCAATTTTAGATAAGTCTGTCACATTCGTAGTTCTTTCCACGGAAGTTCCCATTGCATAATTGTTATTCTCAATGATAAAAATCACAGGAATTTTCCAAATCATTGCCATGTTGAAGGTTTCATGCAATGCTCCTTGACGAACGGCGCCATCACCCATTGAAACAAAGGCAACATTTTCAGTTCCCATGTATTTTTCTGCAAAAGCCACTCCTGCTCCCATAGCGATTTGGGCACCAACGATTCCGTGTCCACCCATGAAGTTTTTTTCTTTGTCAAAAAAGTGCATTGAACCACCTTTTCCTTTAGAACATCCAGTCTTTCTTCCGTAAAGTTCAGCCATCAAAACTCGTGGGTCTGTTCCCAAAGCAATTGGATGCGCGTGATCACGATAAGCTGTCATGTGTTTATCTGTCGGGCGACAAGCGCTGGCTGTTCCAGCAACAATAGCCTCTTGTCCGATATACAAGTGACAAAATCCTCCAAATTTTTGCTGAATATAAAGTTGACCCGTTTTCTCTTCGAATTTACGAATCAACAACATGTCTTTATACCATTTTACGTAGGTTTCCTTTGAAAATTTCAATTCAGACTTGGTCGATTTTTTTGACGAAGCCTCCTTTTTTGAATTTACTGATTTGACTGGCATTTTTTTGTTTTTATTGCGATGACAAATATAACAATGAATTTTATTTAATTGTTTCTAGTTTGAATAACCTTAATTTAATCAATATTCTTAATCTAAATTTATTTTCAATAACGGTTTTATTTTTGAAATTGGAATTTCAACTATTGGTGCTCCTGCAGCATAGGGTCCAATCTCGTATGCATTATATACAAATACTAAATTCTTATCTGTAAAGTAAAAATTATTATTGGCTTTCAATCTTCCTTCAATGAACCAACCGGCATCTTCCAAACTCTCATTTGCTGAAAGTCCTTGACTCTTTCTAAAGTACTGGTCTACCAAAGAATTTATTTTTTTTTGGTTGTTAATAACATCTGATAAATTCAGTGATTTTCCGGTTTCTTTACTAACAAGATAATGACCTTCATACCCATTTCCATGTGCTCCGCCTGTAAAAGAATATGTGAAACTTTCTAAATGAACAAAATTTGCTTTTGAATTATTGATGTGAATGGAATCAATTATTGACCAGGGCATAAATTCATCTCCAACTTCCAAAAAACTTTTTTTGAAATCAGCCAAAATATTAGCAAAATAATTCTTTGTTAAATTTGATGTTATATCAAGTTTTTCCTCATCTTCAAAATCATTTTGAACCGTTTTGGAAATAAGCTCATTTACTAGTTTTAAATAATTTGGTGATTTATCATCGATTTTGTAAAACTCAAAATAAATACTTGATATTTCTGCTGTTTCACCTGCAGTTAACGATTTTGTGACTTTACCTTTAATTATTTCAGGAGCATAAACTTCTTCTTCAGTGGAGACTTTTGTCGTATCTGATTTTTCCGTTTTTAGACCATTTGTTTTATTATCGCCACCCTCGCCGCAAGAAAAGAGAGTAATTAAGATTATTCCAATTGAAATATTATTGATTAGTCTCATTTTCTACTTTTTTATTTGATTTAATAATTAAATAAATTCCTGCCATAACAAAAGGCAAACTCAACAACTGGCCGGTATTTAAAAACCAAACATCATCTCTGGCTGTTTGACCAAGTTTGATGAATTCAATTAGAAACCGAGCTCCGAAAATAAAAATTAAAAAACTTCCGAAAATAAAACCAGGTTGTCTCCATTTTTCTTGTTTCCAATACAAGAATATTAGAACTAAAAAGGCAATAAAATAACAGATTGCTTCGTATAGCTGAGCCGGGTGACGCACCGGTATTTGTTCCCAAGCACAATCGTAAGGGTAGGAGCAATCGTGATGCAAAAATCGAAATCCCCAGGGAACATTAGTTACATCACCGACCATTTCATGATTTACAAGGTTTCCAAGTCGGATAAAAGTCCCGCCAATCGCAATTGGAGCTGAAATACGATCTAAGATCCAAATAAAAGATTTTTGCGAAACTTTTTTAGAAAAAACAAATAGAGAAATTAATATCGCAATAGCTGCACCATGACTTGCTAATCCGCCTTCCCAGATTTTAGTGATGTCTTCCGGGTGAGAGAAATAACCACGTTCAACTAAAAACCCATTTTCAAAACGATCGAAATATGGTCCGTAAAACATAACATGTCCCAATCGAGCACCTAAAATTGTAGCTAAAACCATATAGCCAACAAGTTTGTCAAGAACATCGTCTTTGATTCCTTCTATTTTGAACATTCGTCTAACAACGAAATACCCGATGACTAAACCACTTACGAAAAGAAGTCCGTACAAATTTGGGGTTCTCCATCCATCTATGATTTCAGAATCGACCGCCCAGTTTATTGCTAATAACACGTTTACTTATTATTTGATTGTTCAATCAAAGATAATGGTTTTTCATTATTGACTTTGAATCGCAATTGAAAGGACCTGCCTTTTTTGAAAATTCGGTTGCTGTTATTTAATCCTTTTCTTAACGCTTTTTGTTCTTCTTCGGGTAAATGAGTGATTGACAAGCAGTCATCAGAAC
>CANGLG010000229.1 GCA_947454395.1 Flavobacteriales bacterium | reverse complement strand
CAGTCTCATTTTCAATGCGTACTTCAATGTGTTCAGCTTCTTCATTTGGGCGATATAAAATGATTTCATTCTTCATAGTTTACATTAAGTTAGTGAAATTTATCATTTGAAAAAAGAGAAAGATTGATTTATTACTTCAAAAAGATTCCCCAAAAAATCGCTGGTTGGAGTTTGTGATTGAGTAAAGTATTCCACTTCATAATTGGAGATTATCTATTTTGAAAATTATCTAATTCATTTTCAATCTCTTCTATGGTTGGTAATTTTGACTTAAAGTCTTCAGGAATAGCTTCAGTTAGTTTAAATTCACTTATTCCAATTGGTTTGTTGATGTCACGAAGCGAATACTCCGCTTCTATTTTATCTTTCGCTTTGCATAATAGTATTCCAATACTAGGGTTGTCGATTTCCTTTTTTATTTGCGAATCAACAGCTGAAAGATAAAAGTTCAATTTACCAGCATATTCTGGCTTAAACTTACCTGATTTTAATTCAATTACGACAAAACAGCGTAATTCGAGGTGGTAAAAAAGTAAATCAATGAAGTAATCATTTTCGCTTATTTCAAGCTTATATTGTTTCCCAACGAAAGCGAATCCTTTTCCTAATTCTAATAAAAATTTTGTGATGTGTTTTGTTAATTCGTCTTCAATTGCCTTCTCAAGCGCATCCTCTTGTAACCCTAAAAAGTCGAAATTATAAGGGTCTTTAATTGTTTCAATGGCAAGTTTCGATTGCGCCTCCGTTAACGTCGAATTGAAATTATGAAAGGAACCACCAGCTTTGAGATGATATGCACTTTTAATTTGAATTTCGAGCGTTTCCCTATCCCAACCATTTTTTGCACTTGCCAGCAAATAAGATTCAGCGACATCTAAGTCTTTTATTTTACTTACTATCAATCTGTTATGTCCCCATGGAATTTGTGCCACAGTGTGTGGCACAAATTCATATTTTGAATTATAAAACAAATACCATTGTCTAATTGCATATAAATTTCTTCTTGAAAAGCCTTTCATATCTGGGAATTCAGAGTTCAATTCTTTCGCAACATTTTCAATAATATTTGATCCCCATGTATTTTGTTTTGATGCAATTTCTTTTCCAATTTCCCAATATAATTCCAATACTTGGGAGTTTATGGTTGCTGCTAACTTTTGTCTTGCTGACTTTATTGTTCGTTTCAATTCATTAATCCAGTCGTAAAACTCCTTATTTGAGTTAATATTATTCATTTTTTCTATGTTTTTACTTTAAGTTAGTGAAAACATCGTTTGAAACAAGAGGCAAAACAAGTTATTTCCACCCCAAAAAAGTCGTCAAAAAATCGTCGGGTTGAGTTTGTGATCGTGTTTGAGTAAAGGACTTAGGATTCTGATAATTTATTCAAAATTTCCGGCAGAAACTCATTGAGTTTTGAAAAAGCAAACCATCGTTTTCCTAGGTCTTTCAGGGAAGCACCAATGTGATAAAGCTCATTCTTATCAATAATTAAAAAACGGTCGTGGCTTTCGCTTAGCTCTCGAATGAGAATAGGTGCATATTGACTATTATGTTTATCAATATCTAACTCAAGTTGCTTCGTTATTTTTTTAGCGTAAATGATTGCCTCAACGTTCACTGCACGTTTACTGAGATGTGTAATTACAGATTCATCGATGTAATTATCAATCAGAATAATTTCTCTTTTTGCAGAACGAATAATTTTTGACATTAATTCGTAAGCATCAAATATCTGTCCGTCATAGAAAACTCCTTGAGTTGGGAGCTCATTGGTCGAAATGATCAATTCAATTTCATTCAACCTCTGTGTTAATTGACCGATGTCTTCATTCAATTTTAACTCAAGAAGATTGATTCGATTATTTATTGTATAGCCCTCAAGTAAATGGTTGGTCAAAATTTTGTTCGCCCACATTCTAAAATGAATTCCCTGTTTGGATTTTACTCTGTATCCGACAGAAAGAACAACATCAAGGTTATAAAATTCAATGTTCCTTTTTACTTTTCTTTCACCTTCAAAATGAACTATCGCAAAATTTGCGACAGTTGGAATTCCTTCCAATTCCTCTTTTAAAGCATTAACAATATGTTTACCAATAGTTTTAACATCTCTTCCAAACAGCGATGCAATTTGTTGACGATTCAACCAAACAGTTTCATTTTCAAGGCGCACTTCAATGTGTTCAGCAGCTTCATTTGGACGGTATAAAATGATTTCATTCTTCATAGTTTACCTTAAGTTAGTGAAAATTATCATTTGTAAAAAGAGAATTAATGATTAATTCCATCAAAAAGCTTCGCAAAAAACGATGAATATTTAAATACCACATTTTCCAAATGCGCGAGTGTGAATGTAACCAAGACCACCGCCATGAATGGTTCGAGCCGCTTTTTTCAGGTTTGAATTTCAATGAGCAATGGGAGGAGTTGGGGAGAAGGTTGGGTAAAAATTAATTTCCACACCAATTAAATTCATCAAACAAAAAAATCAATTGAGTAAACCATTGAAATGGTTTGGGGATATGGTTTGATTACACCCATTAGTGCGGGATTATTCATCGACCGAAACGAATGTGTAGGTGAAAATCCGCAACTATGGGGAACAATCGTGGGAATTTGAAAATCGTTTAAACGACTTATTCACCGCATAATTTCACATCATCAAACCCATGTAATTGTATGAACTTGATACACCAATCACCAAATGATTATATTATAGTCATTTTATTGATTAATTTATTAAAAATTGAATTAATGAAGAAGGAAATAGTTGTTAAGGGGATATCATTGAATTTGTTCAAAATAAACAATGATGACTTTGTCTCCATATCAGATATGATTAAGGCAAAAGATGGAAATTACTTTATTTCAGATTGGCTGAGAAATAGAAATACCATTGAGTTTCTTGGTTTTTGGGAAAAAGTAAACAATCCTAATTTTAATTGTGGCGAATTCGACATAATTAAAAGTAAAGCTGGTTTGAATAATTATCGTTTAAGCGTTAAAGATTGGGTAGAAAAAACAAATGCCATTGGAATTTTTGCTAAAACGGGTAGATATGGAGGAACATACTCTCACATTGATATTGCCTTAGAATTCGGAATGTGGATCAGTGCTGAATTTAAAGTTTACCTAATCAAAGAATTCAAGAGACTCAAAGAAGCCGAAACCAATCACCAAAACCTTGAATGGTCATTGCAACGAATGATTTCAAAAATCAATTACCACATTCACACGGATGCCATCAAAGAAAACTTAATTCCAAAAACATTAACAAAAGAACAAGCGGCCAACGTTTATGCAAATGAAGCCGATCTATTGAATGTCGCCTTATTTGGAATAACCGCTCAACAATGGAAACATAAAAATCCGAAATCAGAAGGAAATTTGCGGGATCAGGCAACACTTGAACAATTGGTTGTTTTGAGCAACATGGAAAGTATTAACGCTTTGTTGATTCAACAGGGAGTGGATTCGCAAGAAAGAATAATACAACTGAACCAAGTGGCAATTACCCAAATGAAATCGCTAATGACTGCGAAAGGATTGAAGCGTTTAGATTAGAAAAACAAACCCCTTCTTTCTAAAAACCTCATTTAAAACAAACCAATAAAGAATTAATACAAGAAGTTATTATACGGATACCTAAT
>CANGLG010000228.1 GCA_947454395.1 Flavobacteriales bacterium | reverse complement strand
GTGGACGAATCACCAATTATGAATTTAACATTGTATAAAGCAAATAAAAGCAATTCTTTTTTTGGTGTTAATTTAATCGCTTCATCAAGTTTTCGACTACTTAGGGGCGGGATTTAATTGAAGAATTTATTCAATTAAATGAAAAAAAGAAGGATTCAATTTCTAAAAATTCATGAAAAGCGATAATTTGGCGCCATTTACACCGAAATCGGTTTTTGGTACCACATTGTTGGGAACTTTCAGGTTTTGAGACAGTATAACTTGTTTGAGGAACATTAATTCCAAAGAAAGGGAACGTTTATTTTTCAATGCGAAAGAGACACCTTGACCAATATTTATTTCTATCGCGTTCAGCGCAACATCAGCATTAATATCTGTTGGCCATGTTTGATTGTTTTCAATATAGGTTGTATCATTGTATTGAAACATGTAAGAATTAGATTTATAACGGCTGAATTTTAACTCAGTAGGTAAATAGAATGTAGCATTTTTTGCAGAATTGTACAAATATTGATAACGTGCACCTGCGTTAAAATAAAAACTGCCCTGGCGAAGCAATGAATATTCGGCAGTCAAACCAACAAGGTTATTTTTATCTAAATATTTATTAAGACCAACCTTCATACAAACAGGAAGTTCAGCTCCACCGGTTGTTCCTCCAACGTAGTTTTCGTCTTCCTGAAATCCGGTTGGAATGCTAAGAATTCCGCCGCTGAATCCTATATGAAATCCTAATCCTGCTTCTTTTCGCTGGTTTATAGCTTTTTTTTGATTGATTTTAGATGTGAATTCTTTATTATATTTAAAATATTCATATTGAACACTCGTGAAGGAATACATTTTACCATCTATTCCTTGAAAGGTCAGCAATCCTGTACTTTGGTCGTGATTGAGAATTTTGCCTTTTAGTTCTGATGAATACTGTCTTGTTCTGCCGCGTGAGTCTGAATACTCTTTGTAAACTGCTACAACATCGTAAACTTCAACTATTGTATTTTGTTCTTTAGGGATGTTATCAGTTTGGGCAAATGCAACAAGATTCGTTAAAGCTATAGTTATGAATGTTAAAAATTTCTTCATGATTATTCGCGGTAGTTTAATTATTATAAATTCTATCGTTTTTACTTCTATGGTATGGTAATAACTTGTATTTACTCGAAACAATCTTTATAAAACAATCCAGATTTGTTTGAATTCTATATACGTCTTTTCACATTATTTACTACAAACTTATGATAATAATTTGACAGTAATTTAATAGTGAAGGAATTTGCATGCTTTGTCGAGTATTCGCTTTTTTGTGGTAATTGTAAACCGTTGAAACAGTTATGAAAATCAGGTGCGTGTTTAAACACGCACCTGATTATATCAAAAAATAGCTCTATAGCGAATACGTTTCGGACCGGCATCGCCCATGCGTTTTTTTCGATTTTCTTCGTATTCAGAATAAGAACCTTCAAACCAATACACTTCAGAGTCGCCTTCGAATGCCAAAATATGTGTGCAAATTCTGTCTAAAAACCAACGGTCGTGAGAAATAACCACCGCACAACCTGCAAAATTCTCGATTCCTTCTTCCAAAGCTCGCAAAGTATTTACGTCGATATCATTCGTTGGCTCATCCAATAACAACACGTTTGCTTCCGTTTTTAAAGTCATTGCCAAATGCAAGCGATTGCGCTCACCACCAGATAAAATACCTACTTTTTTGTTTTGATCTGAACCGTTAAAATTAAACTTAGACAAATAAGCGCGCGAATTGATTTTTTGATTTCCAACTTCCACGAATTCTAAACCATTTGAAACAACATCAAATACCGTTTTATCAGGATGAATGTCTTTGTGCGTTTGGTCAACATAACCGATTTTTACTGTCTCACCTACTTGAAATTCGCCTTTATCTGCTTGCAATTCATCCATGATCATTTTGAATATAGTCGTTTTACCAGCACCATTTGGCCCGATAATTCCCACGATTCCTGCTGGTGGTAATTTGAAATTCAAATCATCGTACAACAATTTATCGCCAAATCCTTTCGCAACGTGCACCGCTTCAATTACATTCATACCTAAACGTGGTCCGTTTGGAATTGGAATTTCCAATTTCGCTTCTTTATCTTTTACGTCTTCAGCGAGCATTTTGTCGTAATTCTGTAAACGTGCTTTGCTTTTCGCTTGACGTGCTTTTGGATTCATGCGCACCCATTCCAACTCGCGTGCTAACATTTTCTGTCGTTTCGATTCCGATTTTTCTTCCTCTTTCAAGCGGTTTCCTTTTTGCTCTAACCAAGATGAATAATTTCCTTTCCATGGAATACCTTCTCCCCTATCTAATTCTAAAATCCAACCAGCTACATTATCCAAGAAATAACGGTCGTGGGTTACTGCAATTACAGTTCCTTGGTATTGTTGTAAATGTTGTTCCAACCAGTCAATCGACTCAGCATCCAAGTGATTTGTAGGCTCATCAAGCAATAAAATATCTGGATTTTGCAATAGCAATCTACACAATGCCACTCGGCGTTTTTCACCACCAGAAAGTGTTTCAATTTTTTGCTCATCAGGCGGACAACGCAAAGCATCCATAGCACGTTCCAATTTCGTATCTAACTCCCATGCATCTAACGCATCAATTCGGTCTTGAACTTCTCCTTGACGTGAAATCAATTTATCCATTTTGTCTGGGTCGTTCAAAATCTCTTCATCCATAAAAGATGCATTGATTTCCTCGTATTCACGTAAAACGTCCACTGTTTCTTGTGCGCCTTCCATTACGACTTCTTTCACCGTTTTGTTCGGATCTAAATCTGGTTCCTGTGGTAAATACCCAACAGAATATCCTGGAGAAAATACTACATCACCTTGATACGCTTGATCCAAACCGGCGATAATTTTCATCACCGTTGATTTCCCAGAACCATTCAAACCGATGATTCCGATTTTAGCTCCGTAGAAAAAAGATAGATAAATGTTTTTAATGATTTGTTTTCCTTGTGGAGTGGTTTTGGAAACACCCACCATTGAAAATATGATTTTTTTATCGTCAGACATTCTTGAAATAATTTGGTGCAAAGATAAGAGTTAAAAGAGATGTTTAAAGCGAAAATAATGAAATTATGAGGTGATTTATTGGTTCTCCAAATCATCAATTACAACTATTTTTCCAACCATACATACACTTCCTCCATTAACTTCATGGCATTTTACCCAAATTTCTTGTCCATTTATGATATTGACATCCGCTTGAAAATCATTTAGATTGACAGGTTCTAAAACAGTTTCGTTGTCTAAATCAATTAACATTCCACAACCATCAAGACCAGTATAATCGTGCAATTCACCTTTCATCATTCCAGAATGAGACTTTGTACAAGCTGAAAATATTAGTGTCAAAAATATAAAACAAATCAGATTAAACTTTATTGATTTTTTCATAAATAATCCAATTTATTTATCGTCCCATTCTTCTGAATCGTTGTCTCGAAGAAGTTTGCGCCAATTGTTATCGCCTGATTCGGTGTCCTCTAAGATGTCTTTGTATTCGTCTGAATTAATGTGATATCTTTCCACTTCTTCTCCGGTGTATTCTTCTATAGCTTCTAGCAATGGAATTTCTATGTCGCTACAAAATGAAAGTGCTTGTCCAGTTTTGTTTCCCCTGCCCGTTCGACCACAACGATGGACG
>CANGLG010000227.1 GCA_947454395.1 Flavobacteriales bacterium | reverse complement strand
GATCCTGAATACAAAAAGTTAACAGATAAAATTGATGCAATCAACAAAGAAGTTGAAACATATCAAAAAAATCTTGTTGAGCAAAACAAAGGAAAATTAGTTTCTAAAATCGTTAAAATGTCTATGGAAGTTGAAATTCCGGAGCCTCCAAGAGATAAAAATGACAGTATCATTGATAAAGATTTTAAATTCAAGTATTACCGTAGTCATTATTGGGACAATGTTGATTTTACAGACGATGCATTGGTAAATAATCCTGTTTTTCATAATAAATTAGAGTATTACTTCGGTAAAAACATGATGATACAGCATTGGGATACTGTAATTCATTATTCATTTGATTTTTGTGATCGTTTGAATCCGAAATCTACCATGTTTGAATATGTTGTAGGTTGGATTACTTCGACCTATGGAAAAAGCGAAATCATGGGGATGGATAAAGTATATCTGTATATGATTGATCGTTATTACTGTTCAAAAAATACAGAAGGAAAATCACCAGCTTTTTGGGTGAAAGAGGATAAATTGGAAGAAATCTGCGAAAATTTGAAAAATAAATTAAATCTAGTAATGGGAGTTCGTCCTCCAAACTTGATTTTAAAAGATACTTCTGATACAAAATGGCAAGATTTTTATTCGTTGAAATCGGAGTACACTATAATTTATTTCTGGGATCCGGAGTGTGGACACTGTAAGAAAACGACACCGAAGTTGCAGACGCTTTATGAAAAGAAGCTAAAAGATAGAAACATTGAAGTTTTTTCTGTAGGCAAGGCAATTGGAAAAGATTTTGAAAATTGGAAGAAATTTATTCGTGACAATAAAATGACTTTTATTAACGTAGCAGTAACTGATAAATTATATGAGGCTGCGAAAAAAGAAGCCGATAAATTCGTTCCTATGTATCCTGGTGAAAAAGGAAAACCTACAACGTTGGAATCGTTGAATTATCAAACAACTTATGATATTTTTTCGACACCTCAGATCTACGTTCTAGATAAGGATAAAAAAATTATTGCAAAACGTGTGTCTATTTCTCAATTGGAGGATATGATGGATCATTTACAAGGCAAAAAAGATTTACCTAAATTATTTCCTCCTGATCCCGAAGAGGATGAGCACATGCAAAAGAATGAGTAATTTAGCTGCATGATTCAATCATTAAAAGAAGCGCTATTAAATTGCCAAAATCCAATTATCACAACACATAAATCTCCTGATGGTGATGCTATCGGGAGCTCTGTGTCTTGGTATCATTTTTTGAAAAAAATAGGTAAAAAACCAATTGTTGTTTTACCCGACCAACCGGCGGTATTTCTTCTTCCATTTTTGGAAAATGTAGAATATTTCGTTTTTGAAAGTGATTCGAGTAAGATTATTGAGTTTTCAGAAACCTCCAATCTGTTGTTTTGTTTAGATTACAATGGCTCAGGTAGGGTAGGTGCAACGATGGAATCCTTTGTTCGTGATTTTTCTATGCAGAAAGTCATGATTGATCACCATCCGAATCCGGATTCATTTTGCGATATTATTATTTCAAGAACTCAAATTTGTTCAACAGCTCAATTGATATATGACTGTATAGCAGAAATGGATTATTTGGATTTGTTGGATGCTGAAATAGGAAAGGGAATTTACCTTGGTATTATGACGGATACCGGTTCTTTTCGTTTTCCTTCCGTCGATAAAAACACCCATTTGATTTTAGCAAAACTAATTGAAATCGGAGTAAAGCATTATGAAATTCATGAAGCAATTTATGATGTAAACACGATTGATCGACTTCAATTAAGAGGATATGCAATTGCTGAAAAACTTGAAATCCACAAAGATTATCCACTAGGTATAATTTCATTATCAAAAGAAGAACAGGAGCGATTTCATTGTCAAAAAGGAGATACTGAAGGATTGGTAAATGTAATTTTGTCGATAGAAGGAATTTCCGTTGCTGTCTTCTTTAAAGAAGAAAATGAAGGTGTGAAATTATCCTTCCGCTCAAAAGGAAAATACTTTGTGAATGAATTTGCATCGAAGTATTTTGGCGGTGGCGGACACAAATATGCAGCTGGTGGGATAAGTTCTTCCAATCTAACTGTAACCATGAACCAGTTTCATTCGTTAGTACAGGAGCTTTTTCAATGAAATTAATTAGTTATACAGTTTTACTCATAATTTTTTTGTTTTCGCTTCTTTCTTGTAGAGCAGAAAAATCAAAAGAAACCGCAGAAACTCAAAATTGGAGTGATGGACATTCCGTTGATTTTAATCAGGAAGTAAACGAACGAGAGCAAATTCAAATTCGTTTATTCTTAGAGCATTTCAAATCCTTGAAAATGACATTGACAGATTCTGGATTGAGGTACATGATATATAAAAGTGGAGAACGCGAAACATTAGCTAAAACGGGTCAATTCGTGCGTATTCGTGTAAAAATGGAATTATTAAATGGCACGTTATGTTACGAAACTCCAAAGGGAGAAACAGATGAATTTGTTTTAGAAAAAAGCGAAAAAGAATCCGGAATTCAGGAAGCTTTAAGACTTATGAAAAAAGGAGACCACGCAAAATTAATTCTTCCAAGTTATTTGGGACATGGGTTATTGGGAGACCGAGGAAAAATCCCGCCACAATCGATATTGTATGTAGATTTAGAATTAGTTGATATAAAATGAGTTTAAAAAAATTACTTCCTGCATTTATTTTTTTGTTTTTTGTTTCATGTAATGATACCCCAAAAACAAAGTCTGTAAAAAAACAAAGAATTAATAAACAAGATCCAATAAAATCGCGTGTTTCATCAGATTCCTTGTCTGAAATTGATCAGGCTAAATCAAATCTTAAAACATTTGAGAAAGGTAAAGTTGAGCATACAAAGGCACTTGATAATGGCATTTTCATAAAATGGTTTGCTAAGGGAAATGGAAAGAAAATAAAAAAAGGTGAGATGGTTCTAATTGAATATCGACTTGCTTTGCCTGATGGGAAAATTGTAGATGGGAATAATCGATTGGGCTATCCTTGTATTCCTTTTGTAGTTGGTTATAACATGCAAACACTTGGTTGGGATTTAGGCCTACAGGAGTTATCTGTTGGAGATTTTGCCAAAATAGAGATTCCTGCCGCACTCGCTTTAGGTGAGCATGAAATTAAAGGTGTAATTCCTGCTAATAGTCCAAATTGGCTTTATGTCAAAGTGCTAGCAAAAGTTACTCCGGGTGTAAATGAAAATGGCATTACTTCTTGGAAGTGGAAGGATGGAGAACAAAAAAATAATTCAGGGTCCGAAGATGTCGAAATTTCTTTTCATGCGATTGTGTCAACAGAGTCTAGGTCTTCCGTTATGAATACATATAAATCAAATTTCCCATTGCATTATGTTCCCGGACAAAAATCAATTGTTCCTGGACTTCGGAAATTATTAAAAAATGCAAAAAAAGGAGAGCGATACATTGTTGTTCTAGATAGTGAAAAGGCTTATGGAACAAGAGGATACGCTGATTTAATTAAACCGAATGAAAGAGTGTTGTACAACATTGAAATAACGGATGTTCGGGCAATCTAAAGGATTATAACTATCTTTGATACCCAAAGTCAAAGTTTGCAAGTTTTAAGGTCCTTATTTATTTTTTCCTTTCTAAGTGTTTTTGGTTGTTTTCATGCCCAAAAAGCATTGGATACAGTCGATACGGATTATGGACAAATGATAATTTATTCCAATAAAACTTGGGCATT
>CANGLG010000226.1 GCA_947454395.1 Flavobacteriales bacterium | reverse complement strand
GATAATTCGTCTGTTCATCCAGAGAGTTACCGTTTTGTAGCTGATATTGCGAAACATTCTAAGGTGGATATTCAATCGCTCATCGGGAATTCAGAATTGTTAAATAGCTTAAAGAAAACTGATTTTCCACAAATTGACAGTTACACGTTTGACGACATAATCAATGAACTCAAAAAACCTGGAAGAGATCCACGTAAAATGGCGAAAGTTTTGGAGTTTGACCACCGAATTAAAACCATCGATGACTTGAAAGTTGGAATGATGTTGACTGGAATTGTAACGAATGTAACGGCTTTCGGAGCTTTTGTAAACATTGGAATTAAAGAAAATGGATTGATTCATAAATCGAATTTGGCTGATACTTACGTAGATGATCCCTCTAAGTTTATTGCTTTGCATCAACATGTGGAGGTTCAAGTTTTGGAGGTTGATGTTGCGCGGAAAAGGGTAGGGTTGAAGAAGGTTTAAATTCTCATGCAACGAATAACCTTGTTAATCAACGTATAAAATGCAACGAATAATTTTTGTTTGCGACAAATAAGTTGTATATTCGTAGCATAATACGAAACGAATGTCATTTTATATCTATCAAAAAAGCGCTTGGCCTAATTTTGTCTGGAACAATGACGATCTAATGAGTTCGTTGAGTGAAGCACGAAATTTACAAGGAAGGCTCATCGGTAAAATGGAATCCTTGGGTTTTGAATTGCGTGATGAAGCATTGCTAGATACAATGACACTTGACGTGCTGAAAACATCTGAAATAGAAGGTGACTTTTTGAGTCCGGAGCAAGTGCGTTCTTCGATAGCTAGGCGATTAGGAATGGAAATAGCAGGTGCAGTTCATTCTGAACGAAATGTGGATGGTGTGGTGGAAATGATGCTTGATGCTACTCAAAATTGCTTTGAACCACTGACATCCGAAAGATTATTCAGTTGGCATTCAGCACTTTTTCCAACTGCACGAAGTGGCATATATAAAATAGTTGTCGGTGATTGGAGAAATGACACAACCGGTCCGATGCAAGTGGTTTCAGGAGCTATGGGTCGAGAAAAAGTGCATTTTCAAGCACCGGATTCCCTTTTTGTAGCGAAGGAAATGCATCAGTTTTTGGATTGGTTCAATAGCGGTAATCCAAAAGTTGATTTGGTCATAAAAGCTGCGGTAGCTCATTTATGGTTTGTGACGGTTCACCCGTTCGACGATGGAAACGGAAGGATAGCGCGTGCATTGACAGATATGTTGTTAGCGCAAGCAGATAAAAGCAATCAACGATTTTATAGTATGTCGGCGCAAATACGAGTTGAAAGAAAAGCGTATTATGAAATGTTGGAAAAAATACAGAAAGGCGAAGACTTGGACATAACCGATTGGATTCTATGGTTTTTGAACTGCTTGATTAATTCCTTGAAGTCAACTGATATTCTTTTGGCTCGTATCATTGGAAAAGCCCGGTTCTGGACAAAACACACCAATGCCATTTTGAATGAACGCCAAAAAAAGCTGCTCAATAAAATGTTGGATGGTTTTGATGGCAAGCTTACATCTTCAAAATGGGTAAAAATTGCTAAATGTTCCAAAGATTCTGCAATCCGTGATATCAATGATTTGATTGAAAAAGAGATGCTTCAAAAGGAAGCGGCTGGAGGTAGAAGCACAAATTATGAGTTAAGATTCGATTGAACAGGTTAAAAAACTGAACTTTATTCCGTTCGTTTTGTTTTTTATTCATGTATCAATTGAAACGCACACAATTTATTAAAGCTGATATTCAGACTTGCTGGGATTTTTTCTCTTCTCCTGATAATTTGAAAGTCATAACTCCACCTTATATGGGTTTTGAAGTAAAAACCGAAGTTCCTGCAAAAATGTATGAAGGATTGATGATTTCATACATTGTACGACCGCTTCTTGGTATTCCAATGTCGTGGATTACAGAAATAAAAACAGTGAAAGAAAATCAGTTTTTTGTAGATGAGCAACGCAAAGGACCATATACGATTTGGCACCACGAACATCATTTCAAAGAAGTTGAAGGCGGTGTCGAAATGACGGATATAGTTTCCTATGTAATTCCGTTCGGAATACTCGGTAAAATCGCTCATCCTGTTATTGTGAAAAAGAAATTGGAAGAGATTTTCGCTTATCGCTTTAAAAAGGTTGATGAGATTTTTAATAGTTAATTGATTTTTAAGAATTAATTTTAATGCAATGACTGATACCATTATAAAAGTTGAGCACCTCGCAAAAAAGTTTGGTTCATTTGAGGCAGTTCGAGATGTTTCTTTTACTGTAAATAGAGGAGATGTATTTGGTTTTTTAGGTCCGAATGGAGCAGGGAAGAGCACGACGATTCGTTGTATGTTGTCACTAATTAAAAACGATTTCGGTAAAATCGAAATGTTTGGAAAAACATACGATAAAAACCGGTCTGAAATTTTGGCCAATATCGGAAGTATCATTGAAAAACCGGATTTTTACAAATACTTGTCTGCAGAAAAAAACTTAGAGATTTTCGCTCGAATTTCAGGAGCAAACGTTTCGAAAAAAGAAATTCAGGAAATGTTAGATTTTGTTGGTTTGTCAGGTAGAGGAAAGGATAAAATTGGCGGTTTTTCTCATGGGATGAAACAACGACTTGGAATCGCTCAAACGCTTTTACATCAACCTGATTTAATCATTTTGGATGAACCTACAACTGGTTTGGACCCACAAGGAATCGTGGAAATTCGAAATCTAATTCTGCGATTAAAAACTGAACAAAATAAGACGGTATTACTTTCTTCGCATCAATTATCTGAAATAGAGTTGATTGCCAATCGAATGGTGATTATCAATAAGGGAAAAACTATCGTTGAAGGAGAAGTGAAAGATTTATTGAATGCACAGGAAATTGTCGTGAAGTTGGAAGTGGACCGAATGAATGATGCTTGTGAATTGTTATCCAAAGCCTTTGAAATAAAAGAATTCAATCGTCTGAATGATACTGAATTTGAAATAAACCTAGAAAAACAGTCTGTTCCGAAAGTGAATGAAATCCTTGTTCAAAATGGAATTCAAGTTCATTCCATAGAGCCAAAACGTAAATTGGAAGATTTTTTCATGAAAATAATTCAATCCTGATGCTACTTAAAAACACCTATAACGAATTCATAAAAATTCTAGCGAAACCGAGAAGTTACCTTGGGATTGGAGCTTTAACACTTTTGATTGGAATAATCTTATTTGCCATGAAGGCAGATGGTTCATCGTTTATTTCATTTGTAACCGCTTCTTTCGAACAAACACTATCATTTAATGGAAACATACTCAATGGAAATTTGATTGCGTTTATTATTCTACAAATGTTAATCGTTCACATTCCTTTACTTGTTGCTTTGGTTACAGGTGATTTGATTTCCGGTGAGGCGGCAATGGGAACAGTTCGTATGTTGGCTACTAAACCGATTTCAAGAACCAATATTGTTTTGTCTAAATTTATCGCAGGTGCTGTTTACACCTTGATTTTAACCATTTGGCTCGGTTTTTTAGCATTGATT
Organism: Flavobacteriales bacterium; assembly: GCA_947454395.1. Classification (GTDB taxonomy): domain Bacteria; phylum Bacteroidota; class Bacteroidia; order Flavobacteriales_D; family Crocinitomicaceae; genus UBA952. The sequence goes on along the minus strand of CANGLG010000226.1, from coordinate 255 downwards.
GTGGCGAAATGGATTTTTGGAACAGGAGATTTAATTGTGTTAAACAGCGATGGGTTGGTGATTCTAAAAAGTGAAGACATTTTATGGCGATACGGTCTTAGTTTTTTGGTTGCATTTTTAGCATTATTAACCATTTCTACTTTATCAATTTGCTTATCTGCTTTTGCTGAAAATTCCATCGGGCCAATTGTATCGACGATGGCAATCATCATTCTTTTCACGATTATTGGTTCATTGGATGTTTCAGTTTTTGAT
>CANGLG010000225.1 GCA_947454395.1 Flavobacteriales bacterium | reverse complement strand
GTATTTATGCGCAAAAACCACAGAGATGCTGTAATTGAATCCTTCAAATATTGTCAAAAAGAAAAAGGATTAATCATTTTCGCTTATTGCATAATGACCAATCATATCCACATTATTGCCAACACTGACGAGCGTTTTCATCTTCGCGATGTGATGCGTGACTTCAAAAAATTTACCGCCAAGAAAATTATAGCGCAGATTAAAAATGAACCAGAAAGCAGAAGAGAATGGATGCTTAAGCTGTTTGAAGACCATGCGGTAACAAGTCAAAAACATAAAACATATAAATTTTGGAAGGCAGGCAATCATGCCATTGAATTGTATTCAGAAAAATTTGTGTGGGAAAAAATCAATTATATCCACAAGAATCCTGTAAAAGAAGGATGGGTTAAAAATCCCGAAGACTGGTGCTATTCATCTGCATCCAATTATCAAGAAATGGAAAGTATTCTAGAAGTTGAAAGATTGCCACAACGATTAATTACATTTTCTTGAAAAAATATTTTGAAAAGTGTAATGTTAAGTACAGCTCGCAGGATTGCAAATCCAGCGGAGCGGGGTGTTGAGCAAAAGAAACCCAACTTGCAAAGCAATTATCTACACCCAAAAAATAAACGCTCAATTGCAATTGGATCTAGCAAAACACAACGAACAATATCCAACCATTGAAATTAAAATGCTCAAAACAGCGCACGACCGATTTTTAATTCTAGATGAAAAGGAATTATTTCACATCGGAGCTTCCCTAAAAGATTTGGGAAAGAAGTGGTTTGCATTTTCGAAAATCAATGAGTTTCTTGAGGGGGTTTTGGAGCGACTATAGAAAATTAGAGATTACTTAATAAACGGCATTAATTCTACTTTTAATTTATCGTATTCTTCCTGTGTAATAATGCCTAAATCAAGTTTGTCTTTTGCTTTTTTTAATTCTGCTAAAGCCTCATCACTTGAAAGTACATTGTTATTTAGTTGCTCAATATAGGAAAAATAAAGTAGGTTAATCTCCTGTTCTATTTTTTGAAGTGTACTGATTGCAGTTGGCTTAATACTTCCATCCTTTTTATAAAAAAAGGAACAAGGAACATTTGCGCTTGGACTTGCAGACGGTGATTCATACTTGAATTCGTCAACAATAAATCTATAATTAACTAAAGAGTCTTTGAAGGTAAAATGTATATGGTATGGCATTCCATAGTTTTTAAATACATCTTGCTTGTATCCAGAAACACTAATGCTTTCATTTTGTAGTTGACCAACAATAACTTTTTCCGGATTTTGATATGTTGAGTTTATCCATTTTATTGTTCTATTAAAAACAAGATTGGACTTTGATTTAGTTTTTATTAAGATTGAAATATCACCTTCTCGGTTGATTCTTAAACTATCTGATGATATTGCTTGTGCAAGTGTTAAATTAAATGACATGCAAATTAGGGTTAAACTAATTAGTGTAATTATACTTTTCTTTTTCATGGTTTTATTTTTTAATAATAAACTAATATCTACTTGTTTACCTCGTTAAAATAACTTTTCGCAATTTCAATAATTGGCTTGCTATTTGCCACAACACTTTCTAAACCATCAATTTGAATTTTCTTATCTCCATTTCCGGTAATTTCAAGAAAGTATTTTCCTTTGTTTGAAGTGATTTTTGCAATCATTTTGCGTTGGTTATCATCCACTAATATATTAAAGCTATTTTTCTGATCCCGGTATGAAATTCGAGAAAAGTCAATCTTTTTAAGTGAATTTATTATAATTGTTTTCACAGCGTGATAAATTTTTAATTCTTCACCAGTAGTAATAATTAAATTCCCACTTTTTGATTCTTCCTCTATTAACCTTGGTATGACTTGTTGAATTGAATTGGAATTAATCAATGTTCGCAATTTTTCTTTTATTGCATCATTCATTCGCTTACCAGGCATTCTTGCAAAAATGGCCTTGATAAAATCATCGGATGGATTCAACAATTCTTCTGCTAAAGCATCGATAAAACCTTCTAAGAAAAAAGTATCTTGAGCTTCACTTATAATTAAATCAATGTCTGCTACACTTTTATGAAACTTAGCAAATGATTCAATTTTTGTGTCGTCTATTTCAGAGAAATCAATCGTTAAAAATGGATTTGAATGAAGCTTATTTTTTTCTTGATATTCAGCATAAAAACGCCATTCTGTACCATTGGTTAAAACTCCGATTTTGGATCCGTCAGTATTTGAAAAGTAGCTATTCAATTGGGATGCTTCTTTATCTGTTAGTTTTTTACCGAGCTTTTTGCATTCAATGACAATTTCAGGTTTTTTCCCTTTAACAATTAGTCCTAAATCCGCTTTGTCATTCTTCTGACCCCAACCGGCATTTATTTCTGTTAACATATCACTGCTGTCCATTCTACTATAACCTAAAATTTCGAGTAATGGCTCGATAAGATACATTCTTGTTTGCGCTTCATTAGTGCAATTTTCTTCTAATCTTGAAAAATCAAAATTTGCAAAGGATTTTTTTACAACTGCTAATACTTTTTTGTCTAAGTTCATTCTTAATATTTCAGTTCTCAAAAATAAAAAAGTGTTTTTTATAAAATACACTTGTGTTTAATTTTATTAAACATTTATATTATGTTTAAATAGCAACTTTTATAAATTAAACTTTATTCTCATATTTTTTGAGTAATAGACTGAAACTTGATAGTTTGAATATCCATTGATAAAACGCGATTAGTTTCTTACTTTTGCACCTCAAAAATTTAGCTTATGTATCGCTCGCACACTTGTGGTGAATTAAGAATGGAACATGTTGGAACTAACGTAACTTTGGCAGGTTGGGTGCAACGTTCAAGGGATTTAGGTGGAATGACGTTTACCGATTTACGCGATCGTTATGGTATTACGCAATTGGCTTTCAACATGGAAGTTAACGCCGATTTGTGCGAACAAGCTAGAAAATTAGGACGTGAATTTGTGGTTCAAGCTACAGGAATTGTGATTGAGCGCAGTAGCAAAAACAAAAATATTCCCACAGGAGAAATTGAAATCAACGTGACGGAATTGAAAATCCTGAATGCAGCGAAATTGCCTCCATTTACGATTGAAGATGAAACCGATGGTGGTGACGAAATCCGTATGCAATACCGCTATTTAGATTTAAGAAGAAATCCCGTGTTGCAAAAATTGCGTTTACGTAATCAAGTGGCATTGGAAACACGTAAATATTTGGATTCAAAAGAATTTTTAGATGTTGAAACGCCTGTTTTAATAAAATCAACACCAGAAGGAGCGCGCGATTTCGTGGTACCAAGCCGCATGAACGAAGGACAATTTTACGCCCTGCCACAATCGCCGCAAACGTTTAAGCAATTGTTGATGGTTTCTGGTTTTGACCGTTATTATCAAATCGTGAAATGTTTCCGTGACGAAGATTTACGTGCCGACAGACAACCAGAGTTTACGCAAATAGACTGTGAAATGGCGTTTGTGGAACAAGAAGATGTGTTGAACACCTTTGAAGGCTTAATCAAGCATTTATTCAAAACGGTTCGTGGGGTTGAATTTGAGGGCGCTTTCCCGAGAATCACATACGCAGAAGCGATGAAAAAATACGGTTCCGACAAGCCGGACATTCGTTTTGGAATGGAGTTCGTGGATTTGACCGATTTAGCGCACGGAAAGAATTTCGTGGTTTTTGATAGCGCAGAAGCGGTTATCGGAATCAGTGCACCGGGTTGCTCAGAATACACACGCAAACAATTAGATGAATTGACCGAATGGGTAAAACGACCACAAATCGGTGCCAAAGGATT
>CANGLG010000224.1 GCA_947454395.1 Flavobacteriales bacterium | reverse complement strand
TTCTAAATCAACTCCCTTCAGGATTTTAATTTCACCATATGACTTTTCTATTCCTTTGGCTAAAAGCATTACTTATTCAGTTTCAGATTATGGCCTAATTTTTCTTTCTTAGTTTGAAGGTAATTTTCATTGTGAATATTACTTTTTATTTCGAGTGCAATATTTTCAACTACTTCAAGGCCATAGCCGATTAATCCAGTGCGTTTTCTTGGGTTATTGGACATCAATTTCATTTTAGAAACACCCAATTCACGAAGCATTTGTGCACCAAGACCATAATCACGTTCGTCCGGTTTAAATCCTAGTTTCACATTTGCTTCAAAAGTGTCATATCCCTCTTCTTGAAGTTTATAAGCTTTAAGTTTGTTTACCAGCCCAATTCCACGACCTTCCTGATTCATATAAATTATTACACCTTTGCCTTCTTTTTCAATTAATTCCATTGCCTTGTGCAGTTGAGGACCACAATCGCAACGACACGAACCGAAAATATCACCTGTTAAGCAAGAAGAATGAACACGAACCAAAATTGGTTCATCTTTCTCCCACGTTCCTTTTACCAACGCCAAGTGGTCTTGATCTGTATTTTTATCTTTGAATGCATGTAGTTGAAAATCACCTAAATTAGTAGGCAGATGAACATCTACAACGCGTTCAATGTGCATTTCATTTTTTATACGGTATTTTATTAAATCTTCAATGGAAATGATTTTCAAATCAAATTTCTTCGAAATTTCAATTAATTGAGGAAGTCGAGCCATTGAGCCATCTTCATTCAATATCTCTACAATAATGCCAGCCTCCTCAAAACCAGCCATTCTTGATATATCAACAGCTGCTTCAGTGTGTCCTGCTCGTCTTAAAACACCACCTTTTCTGGCTCTAAGGGGAAAAATATGTCCGGGTTTCCCAAGTTCTTCAGGTCTGGTTTTAGGGTCAATCATTGCAAGAATAGTTTTTGAACGATCACTTGCGGAAATCCCAGTTGTACAACCATGGCCAATTAAATCAATACTTACAGTGAAAGGTGTTTCGTAGGCAGCAGAATTATTTCGCACCATCATTTCCAACCCCAAATCTTCGCATCGATCTTCACTGATTGGTGCACAGATGAGTCCTCTGCCGTGTGTTGCCATGAAATTAATAATCTCAGGTGTAGCGTTCCGAGCTGCAGTTAAAAAATCACCTTCATTTTCTCGGTCTTCGTCGTCTACAACAATTATTACTTTCCCTTTTTGGATTTCAGCAATCGCTTCTTCTATGGTGTTTAATTGAAAAATCATTAGTACAAAGATAGTTTTAATTAAGTTTCTTTTGACTAATATGATTAATAACATTAGGTTTAATTAACCTTATGGATGTGCAATTAATATTATATTTGTTCCTCAATTAAAGAAAAGTGAGAGTGATATTTGTTCTTTTGTTCCTATCCGAAGGAGTTTTATTTGCTCAAACAAAAAAAGATCAGTTGAATTTGTTGGTGAATAAAGTTGATAGCCTATCAATTGTTATAGATTCTGAACGGAAAATAAGTGAGGATAGAATTAATCTATTAACATTAAAATTATCTGAGAAAGATAAGCAAATTATAAATCTTGAACTTCAACTTAATCCGGATAAAACAGCTGGCGTTAATAATTCTTCGTCCCAAAATTATCAATATAAATCACAAAAAATAGGAAAGCAAATTTGGATGACAGAGAATCTTTCCGTTTCAACATTCCGTAATGGTGATACTATTTTTGAAGCAAAAACCGATGAAGAATGGATAATGGCAGGGAAACAAGGTCGTGCCGCTTGGTGCTATTATAATAACGATCAAGCTAATGGTTTAAAATTCGGTAAAATTTACAATTGGTTTGCCGTTTCAGATCCAAGAGGATTAGCGCCTTTAGGATGGAAGATTCCTGAATTTGAAGACTTTAATTCACTTGATACTTACTTGTGGGGTGAAGTAGGATTGAAACTAAAGAGTTCATCGGGCTGGAAGTCTTGGAATATTGAAGGTCGATGTAAGGCATGTATGAATTGGAATGAAGATTTGCGAAAGACCAAACGTTGTTCTGTTTGTAACGATACTAGAACAAGTATAGTGAAGTCAAATTCCGGAAATGGAACAAATATTTCAGGTTTCAATGCCTTACCTTCTGGATTCAGAAATATAAATGGACAATTTGAAAAGCTAGGAGAACAAGCAAATCTTTGGAGTTCAACAGGACAATATTCACTTTACGGTAGATATCGTTATTTAACCAGTCAAGATTCTGAATTAATTATGAATTATGCTCTGAAGGAATTTGGCATGGCAGTAAGATGTATAAAACAATAGTGCTAGTTACCTATTTGGAATTGTTTTCAAAGTTTCCAAATAATAATTCCAGAATTTCTGTACTGAAGAAATCTGCACTTTTTCATCCGGTGAATGTGCTGCGCGAATGTTTGGTCCAAATGAAATCATATCCACTCCAGGCAAATGTTTTCCTAGAATTCCACATTCTAAACCGGCGTGACACGCTTTAACTTTCGGTTCTTCTTGAAACATTTTTTTGTACAAGTTTTCCATCAAATTGAGAATCGTAGAATTCGGATTGGGTTTCCATCCAGGATAGTCACCTCCTTGAATAACTTCACTACCAATGTTTTCAAAAGCACAACGAATTGTCATGGCAACTTCCGATTTTGTTGATTCTACGCTACTTCGTTGCAATGACTGACTTGTGAAAGTTCCTTTATCGATTACGATTCGAGCCAAACTCGAAGATGCTTCAACCAATCCTGCAATATCGGGACTCATTCTGAAAACGCCATTGTGTACAGAACAAAGCAAATTGATTATCTTTTTAAAATCTTCATCCGACATTCCTTTTTCTGCAGTATTTGATTCTGTTGCTTGAATATTAATCGCTGGTTCAATGCTTTTGAATTCTTCTTTCAGTGTAGCTACATTTGAGTCAAATAAATCATGAAATTTTGAAGCATCTGAAGATGAAATTGCAATTGTTGCTGTTGCTTCCCTTGGAATGGCATTTCTCAAACTTCCTCCATCAAATGAAACCAATTGAATTGAAATATTACGACTAATTTCCCAAAGAATTCGAGCCATCCATTTATTCGCATTTCCTCTCCCTTTGTCGATGTCCATTCCAGAGTGACCACCCAATAATCCACGGATTGAAATTTCAACCGTTTTACTATTTGGATTAATTTCAACTTCCGAATAAGTATAAGACGTATTCGTGTCGATTCCTCCGGCGCAACCAATCGATAATTCGTCATCATCTTCCGTGTCTATATTCAACAGAATTTCTCCATTAAATAAAGAACCATCCATTTGCATGGCTCCAGTCATTCCTGTTTCCTCATCAATCGTAAAAAATGCCTCAACAGCTGGATGCGCTATTTCATTTGAAGACAATACTGACATGATTGCCGCAACGCCAATTCCGTTGTCAGCTCCAAGGGTAGTTCCGTTTGCTTTTACCCAATCGCTGTCCACCAACATTTCAATACCTTGTGTATCAAAATCAAAGGTTGTGTCGGAATTCTTTTGATGAACCATGTCTAAATGAGCTTGCAAAATAACCGTTTTGCGATTCTCCATTCCCACGGATGCAGGTTTCTTGATAATCACGTTTCCAATTTTATCAACGATTGTTTCCAATCCAAGGTTATTTCCGAAATCAACCATAAACTTACGCACGCGTTCTTCCTTTTTCGAAGGACGTGGAACAGCATTTAAATCAGCAAAGTGATTCCAAAGAATTTGAGGTTCTAATGAGCGAATAGACATATTAAATTTTATTATTGATTAAGGAAATTTAGGGTACTGTA
>CANGLG010000223.1 GCA_947454395.1 Flavobacteriales bacterium | reverse complement strand
GTTTATTGCCGTTTATTCCAGATTCAATTCTTCTTCGAATGATTCAAAAAATGCAAACTATTTAAATTATAATGTGTATTTATAAGGTAATTTAAAATTAACATTTAATAAGTTAATTATGAAAAAATTATTGTTTTTTTTTCTTGTTTTCCCATTAAGTATATTAGGTTGTGATTATAAATTTCAATTAACAGAATTGCCGAATTTCAAGTTTGAATATTTCAAAAATACAGAAGCAGAAGATTTGGCATTTGCAGTTAGAAATCATGATACAACTAAAATGGTTAGTTTATTGAAAGCAAATCCAAAAATAATTGATTTTCAAGAACCTAAAAAGAAGAATTCTATATTAATACTAACTGTAGTTTATAATTTAAAAGACGAATGTGAAGTCCTACTAAAGCATGGGGCAAATCCCAATTTGCTAAATGATTTTAATAATTCAGCAATGTTCTATGGATTTTCAGCAGTTTTTGCACCTGATAATTGTGATTTGTCAATTCCTAAACTTTTACTAAAGTATGGGGGGAATGTTAATCATAAAAATCTACAGTCTTGTCAAACACTTATAATGTCATCAATTAGCGGTAAGATTGAACCTTATAATTGCTTTTCAAGAACCAAATTACTTTTAGATAGTGGGGCAGATATAAATTTATGGGTCAAGGATCAAACGCATTGCCCAGTAAATGAAGCGTTACTTTTCGATAAATACGACGTTGCAGAGACTTTATTGATTCAATACAAAGCTCAAATTCCAAAATATGGAATAAAAGTTTTACAAGATGACGGTTTTAAATTCATTCCTTTTAGAGAATACATATTGACTTTGATAAAAAAGGCGGATGATGATATTCAAAAAAAATCATTAGAAAATATACTAAATTACATTGACGAGTCAAAATAATTTTATCGGATTTAGTGGAAAACTCTTTTACTCGATGAAATTTGTTTTGAAAGTTCAAAAAATGCAGACGATATGATTTAAATTTAATAGATAATTATTATATTTGCATATTATAAATATAATATGGCAACATTCACGAGTTCACTTCCTGATTGGCTTCTTTCGATACTTGATGAAAAATCAAGAGAATTGGCTATTCCAAAAAATAAAATCATCGAAAAAGCACTTTCGATTTATTTGGAGCAATTAAACCGTGCAGCTTATATGAAATCCTATAAACAATTGGCAGAAGATGCTGATACGCTCCAAATCGCAGAGGAAGGAATGGAAGATTATTTTAAGCAAATCAACGATACAGACGAAGATGAAGCAAGGTGAGTTATGGTATGCCAATCTAAATCCTGTGGTTGGAAGCGAACAAGCTGGAATGCGCCCTTTGCTCATTATTAGCGGAAACCTTTTAAACACCTATTTGAATGTAGTAATTTGCTGTCCGTTGACAACGAAAATAAAGAACTACAAAGGAAATGTTATTCTAAATCCAAATAACGAAAATAATTTAGCAGAAACGTCAGAAGTTTTGACATTTCACATTCGTTCTGTTTCTAAAGATCGCTTCGTGAAAAAAATAGGTAAAGTTTCCAGGGATGAATTGCGACTTGTGAAGAAATGTTTGGATGAAATTTTAACGTATTAAAATAATTAAGTAGAAGTTCAACATATAAATTAGTTATATCTTTGTGACATGTTTATTCCACTTCTATTTGAAGACATTGCAGCCTCAGAAATCGTAGTAATCATGTTAGTGGTACTGCTTTTTTTTGGTGCGAAAAGTATTCCCGGAATTGCAAAAACACTGGGTCGAACACTCTACGAATTTCGAAATGCGCAATCTGAATTGCAACGAGAAATTCAAAAGTCAGGAATGGACATTAAAAAAGACATTAATATCTCTGAGTTAATCAAAGAAACAACAGACGAAATTAGACAACCATTGGATCAAGTCTCAACGGAAATAAACAATACAATGGAATTCAAAGGTACTGCCTCAGCAACTACTGGGAATCCGCAGTTTGTTCAAGAAAATAGAGAAGAATCTTTAGAACAAAAGCCATTGGATCAACAAGAAGAAAATCTCAATCAAAACAAAGAAGCATGATACAAGTTGGAATTATCATGGGAAGCGCATCAGATTTACCTGTAATGCAAGCGGCCAAAGATTTTTTAGATGAGGTTGGAATTTCCTCAGAAGTTAAAATTGTTTCGGCACACAGAACCCCTGAGTTAATGTTCGATTATGCAAAGTCTGCTGCAAGTCGTGGATTAAAAGTAATCATTGCTGGAGCTGGTGGTGCAGCTCATCTACCAGGAATGACTGCCTCCATGACTTCATTACCTGTAATTGGTGTCCCAGTAAAATCATCAAATTCCATTGATGGTTGGGATTCCATATTAAGTATTCTTCAAATGCCTAATGGAATACCTGTCGCTACAGTTGCGTTAAATGGAGCGAAAAACGCGGGAATTCTCGCTGCGCGGATAATCGGAAGTTTTGACTCAGAAATTCAAAAAAAACTTGAGAACTACGCTGAATCCATGAAACAAACTGTTCTTGAGAGTCAAAATAAAATAAAATAATTTCGAATTTTTCGTTCTGAATTATTAATTCTACATTCTAAGTTTTCTCATTTCCTTACCTTTGTCCCATGAGAAAAAAAATACTTCTTTTAGGCTCTGGTGAACTTGGAAAAGAGTTCGTTATAGCTTGTCAACGACTTGGTCAATATGTTATCGCAGTAGACAGTTATTTGGGAGCACCGGCAATGCAAGTTGCTCATGAATTTGAAGTACTAAACATGCTTGATGGAGCCGAATTAGACCGAATTGTAGCGAAGCATCAACCCGATTTGATTGTTCCTGAAATTGAAGCCATTCGTACAGAACGTTTTTACGATTATGAAAAACAAGGAATTCAAGTCGTTCCGAGTGCGAAAGCAGCAAATTATACCATGAATCGAAAAGCCATTCGCGATTTGGCAGCTATTGAAGTAGGTGTAAAGACAGCGACTTATCGTTATGCTACAACGCTGGATGAATTAAAAGATGGTGTTGCAGTGGCAGGAATTCCATGTGTGGTTAAACCTTTGATGTCTAGTTCAGGAAAAGGTCAATCAGTGATCAAATCCCAGGCTGATATTGAAAAAGCTTGGAATTATGCGATGGAAGGCTCTCGTGGAGATTTGAAAGAGGTAATCGTTGAAGGATTCATTGATTTCGACTACGAAATTACTTTATTGACGGTAACTCAACAAAATGGACCAACGTTATTTTGCCCACCAATTGGACATCGCCAAGAACGTGGTGATTACCAAGAAAGTTGGCAACCGATGCCGATGAATCCCGAGCACTTGAAAGAAGCACAAGAAATGGCTGAGAAAGTTACCAAAGCATTAGGTGGGGCAGGAATTTGGGGAGTGGAATTTTTCATTACCAAAGAAGGAGCGTATTTTTCTGAATTGTCACCACGTCCGCATGATACGGGTATGGTAACGTTGGCTGGAACGCAGAATTTTTCCGAATTTGAATTACATGCAAGAGCTGTTTTAGGCTTGCCGATTTCGGAAGTGAAATTACTTCGAAACGGAGCGAGCGCGGTAGTTTTAGCAGATAAAGAATCAAATGAATTACCAGTATTTTCTGGTTTGAATGAAGCGGCAGCAATTCCAGATTCAGATTTTAAAATTTTTGGCAAACCTACCAATCGTCCATTCAGAAGAATGGCTGTTGCACTCACTTATGGAAATGAAAATGTAAATGAATTGGTTGAAAAAGCGAAGCTAGTTGCCGGTATGATAAAGGTCGGTTAATTCCGAATTCAATAATTAAATACTGAACGTATAGTTTTTGTCAAAAAAAAGAATTTTAAACACAAAAAACGGGGCAATTAATTTATTGCCCCGTTTTTTGTATTTATAAGAAATCAAAGGATTAAC
>CANGLG010000222.1 GCA_947454395.1 Flavobacteriales bacterium | reverse complement strand
TAAAAGAGGTAAAGAAAAATGTGTTAAGTGCAATGGAACAGGTTTGGTCAATCTATTATTAGATTGAATTTAATTATATCAATAATCCTCTCTCCATAGGAACAATACAAACCTAGTTCCTTTTCCTAGAGCTCTTTTGATTACTATTGTTTCTTGAAGAATGATTTCAGAGGAATTTTGCTTTAAAGGCTGATTTTTCTAACAAATTTGATTAGGTCAATTTGCGATGAATCTCCGTTAAACCACTCAATAAACTCATTTAATTTTAAGAATCAAACTCATAATTAAGGTATTACATTTATTTATTAATATAAAAAAGCAATAAAAATGGTACAAATAATCCAGTCGATTACTATATTTGTACTAATTATTGACACATGTTTGTACGAGATATTCAAGATTTACTACGTTATTATGGCAAGCAGTTTCGGTCAGTGATGCTTGTTGGACCAAGGCAATCTGGAAAAACTACGCTGGCAAAAATGGTATTCCCTACTAAGAAATATGTTTCGTTAGAAAATCCCGACGAAAGAAATTTAGCCTTGAACGATCCAAAAGCTTTTTTAAACCGTTTTCCGAATGGAGCCATTTTAGATGAAGTACAACGTGCACCGGAATTATTGAACTACCTGCAAGAAATCCTTGACAATACAACCGAAGACGGTCTATTTATACTAACAGGAAGCAACAACCTTCTACTCCAAGAAAATGTAAGCCAAACCTTAGCCGGTAGAATAGGTGTGTTGGATTTATATCCATTGAGTTATCGAGAATTACAAAATAAAGAAAGAGAATACACATTAAATGAGTTAATATTGAGAGGTTTTTATCCGGAAATTCATCAAAAAAACAGAAACCCTGCTTTATGGTATCAATCCTACTTGCGTACTTACGTTGAAAGAGATGTAAGACAAATAAAAAATATTGACAATGCGATGCTGTTTTTCAAATTCCTTCGTTTATGTGCCGGAAGAGTTGGTCAAACTGTGAACATGACTGCATTAAGTAACGAATGTGGAATTGATGTAAAAACGGTAGAATCATGGTTGTCTGTTTTGGAAAAAACCTTTGTAATAAAGATGCTGCCGGCCTATTTTAATAACTTCAACAAGCGATTGGTTAAATTACCAAAACTTTATTTTGTGGATACAGGATTGGCTTGTTCTCTTCTTTCTATTAAAAAGGAAAGTGAACTTGATGTGTCTCATTTCAGAGGAAGTCTGGTTGAAAATTTAATTATCATGGAATTCATGAAGAACAATGCTAATTTAAATCTTGGTCAACAATTCTATTTTTGGAGAGATAACAAAGGATTAGAAATTGATTTAATCGTTCAGTCTGCCAATCAATTAATTGCTACAGAAATCAAATCTGCTCAAACATTTTCATCGGATTTCATTAAGGGTCTAAAGAAATTCAATGCACTATCAGGGGAACCGGGAGGTTTATTAATTTACGATGGTGAAATGGAATTCACGTCACACGATTTGATTAAAGTTGCTAATTGGAAATCAGCTTTGAATGAATTTTAGAGACGAATAAAGAACAAAGAAAATGAAGTATTATGAAATTTTATTAATCAGTTTTCCGCTTCACTTTCTCTACCAACTTATCGCAAACCGGGTAACGTTTGACTAGATTTAAAATAATATTTCTTTGTTTTTTGGATAGCAGTTTTTGATGGTCATGAAGTTCAGCTATGTCTTTTCTCCAAAAGTAAAATTCTTCTTTATTCGGAACTAAATTGGTGCGAAAAAGGTAATGCCAATCTTTACTGCAAACCGATAAGCCGGTGTTGAAACTTGCTACTTGATTGTTGTTCAATGAAATAATCATACGATCATCGGGAATGGATTTTAATAGACTGTAGCCGGTATAATGCTTGAAGTATTTTTGCAGTGCAGGTTCCTCATCTAGATTCAATAAGTCAACAATTGTTGGTGAAATATCGATATTGGAAGTGAGTTGAGAACGGTTCTTTTTCAACTGTTTCTTTTCCCTTTCTGAAAGAATGCCATCCGGGATATAAGCCAGAAGAGGAACACTTATAGTCTCCGTATAATTGCTTTCAACGTGACCGATATTGTGATGTTCAGTCAGTGATTCTCCATGATCCGAAGTGAAAAGAACAATGGTATTTTCAAGTAAACCATTCTTTTTTAGCTGTTTGAAAAAATCACCGATTATTGCATCTTGATAACGAACGGCATTGTCGTAGGTATCACTGAAAGAGTTATTCCATTTGTTATATTTTTTCGGAACTTCATAAGGATAATGTGTTGTGTTCAATTGAACGACACCAAAAAACGGTTCTTTCGAATACTTTGAAATCGTTCGATTCAGTTTTTGAATAGTCAATTCATCTTTAATTCCTAAATCATTGAAGTAGGGGAGACCAGAGTTGTCTTTGTTCCACCAGACATCGAGTTTTTCTTTTTTGTAGAATTTATCGAATTTGTACCATTTCAACGTATGAGAAGACAAAAAGAATGTTTTGTAATCAAAGATTTTAGCGTATTCCCACAACAATGGTTGACTGTACAAAACACTTTTATCTTGATACGGTCCGATGCCAGTCAAAATTCCAGGAACTGCCAGCATGGTTGTTGATGCAATGGAAACGGGTTGTTTGAAAACGAAAAAATTCTCAGGGAAATTCTTTTGCATTGCAGCAAAATTTGGTGTCGTTTCATGCTGATTTCCATAAATATGTAAACTTCGTTTTCGAACAGATTCAAATACAAAAACAACCACATTGAATTTCTTTTTTGCCAATTTCAGATCCAGTTTCGGTGGTATTCGTTCTTCAAGACCTTTTCCTTTAAATTCTGAATGATCGTCCCACGTAAATGCATGACGTTGAACACAAGCTGCGAAATTGGCATCTACGATGGCACATTGGTCATATTTTTTATGAAAAGAAATCAAAGATTCAAAGGCTGTGAATTGTAGTAATCCAAAAAGGATTAACCATTTTCCTTGCAATTTTTCAACGTGATTTTTGGTGTACCATCTAACCGCTGCAAGCAAAATTCCAATGCCAAAAATTAAACCAAACAGTTCTTTCCATCCGCTTGCATCACGAATTATCATCATAGCACTTTTTGGTTCCGTTTTGAAATAAAGAAACGTATAATAATTTGGGAAAATCCCGTTCAATGAGAAAAAAGTATAAGATCCAAAGAAGGAGAACAACAACAATGGAAAAACAAGTATTGAAACACCAAAATAGAACACAGGTTTTGATTCCAGCGATTTTAAAAGAAGTAAAACAAAAGCAAAAAAACCAATTGAAATAATAAGCGAACTGAAATAAAATAAAAGTTGGTTGTCGCTATAACGCCCTAACAATTCTCGTCTAAAGTAGATGTCAACCAAACACATTAAAATCGGAAAAATCAGAATTTTTATTACTGCTTTCACAATGCTTTAGTTCAATTTAAATTCAATGTCTAATTTTGCCAATTCTTTGAAAAGTTCATTGCTCGGTTTCACACGAATTGAGCGCGAAGGCATGTTCACTTCAATACCTTCAAGCGTGTCAAAAACTGTAAATTGAATTGGACAAGAACCTTCATTTACGGATAGAAGATTATTTAATTTATCAATCATCAACTGGTCCAACGCTTTTGAGGAAACTTTCAATTGCAGATTTTTTGTCTTTTTCTCTCTTAAATCATTTAGCAATTCGATGCTGTTCACAGTGAATTCAAAATGCGTTCTATGTCTAGGAATTTCAACACGACCTTTGATTGCGATGAAAGTACCAGGTTCCATAAAATGCTTGTACCGAAGGTAATTTTCTTTAAATAAATTCAAACGGAAGGAATCATTATAATCTTCAATGGTCAATGAACCAAAACCATCTCCATATTTTGTAAAGCGATGTTCGCTCCCCGTAACAATTGCAGCAATAAGTAGGTCTCTTCCTTTGTAAGGT
>CANGLG010000221.1 GCA_947454395.1 Flavobacteriales bacterium | reverse complement strand
TGAGAAAGGTAATAGCGAAGTTTGGCTACCTTTTAACTTTTCTTGAAAAATGCCGTTGTTATATTTGGTAATCCAACGATTATTGGTTCCAACACCTATACCAAAATAAGAATCAGACTCCGGCTGACTTGTTTGAATGTGAAAATTAACACGTGCTTGAAAACGAAGCCTTTTTGTTATATCTTGTGCAGTAGCTTGCTGGTATTCCCATTGACCAGTAACTCCGTTGTAAATAGTATCAGTAGTTGAACTAGTTACATTGCTGTAATTATACATTAAGTCAAATCCAAAACTAACATCTTCACTAATCATATAACTATATCGCAATCCAGATGGAGCCAATCCACTAAATTTAGTTACATTACCTGCAGAAGCTCCATTTGTATTTAAAAAACTAGCACCATCAGAAAAACGAGCCATATTCGGAAGTCCAAGATAAGGCTCTATTATATGATTCCCACCATACAAAATCTGAGATTTAGATTCGAAGGATAGAAATAAAAGTAAGACAAGAATAAAGCGCATAAAATTAATTTTCCATCATTTTGATTAAGTTCAACGCTGAACCAGCCTTAAACCATTCAATTTGAGAATCATTGTATGTGTGGTTCAATTTTATATTTTCTTTCGTTCCGTTTGCATGAACTATTTCCAATGTCAATGGTTTACCCGGAGCAAAGTCAACTAAATCAACAAAATTGAAGCTGTCGTCTTCTTGAATTTTATCATAATCAGAATCGCTTGAAAATGTTAAACCTAACATACCTTGCTTTTTTAAGTTAGTTTCGTGAATTCGAGCGAACGATTTAACAATCACAGCTCTTACACCCAAATGTCTTGGTTCCATTGCTGCGTGCTCACGAGATGAACCTTCACCGTAATTATGATCTCCAACAACAATTGAAGAAACTCCTGCCGCTTTGTATGCTCTTTGAACTGCAGGAACTTCACCATACGAACCTGTTAACTGATTTTTAACTTGGTTTGCTTTGCCATTGAATGCATTCTCAGCACCAATTAACATGTTATTTGAAATATTATCTAAATGTCCGCGATATTTCAACCATGGACCAGCCATAGAAATATGATCGGTTGTACATTTACCTTTTGCTTTGATTAACAACTTAGCATTTTCGATGTTTTTACCATCCCAAGCAGGGAAATTTTCTAACAATTGCAAACGCGAAGAATCTGGAGCAACGGCAATTACCACATGACTTCCATCCTCAGCAGGTGCCTGATAACCATTGTCGTCAACTGCAAATCCTTTTTTAGGAAGTTCATCTCCAGCTGGCGCATTCAATTTCACTTGTTCTCCCTTATCGTTAGTTAATGTATCAGTCAAAGGATTAAATCCTAGGTTTCCTGAGATCGCCAATGCAGCAACCATTTCCGGAGAAGTAACGAATGCATGCGTGTTTGGATTACCATCTGCTCTTTTCGAAAAATTCCGATTGAACGAGTGAACAATGGTATTTTTCTCTTGCTTATCAGCACCTTCCCTATCCCACTGACCGATACATGGTCCACAAGCATTGGTAAAGATTTTTGTACCCATTTTCTCAAAATCAGCAAGAATTCCATCACGATCCGCTGTAAAACGAACCTGCTCAGAACCCGGATTAATTCCAAACTCTGCTTTTGGAGTAATTCCTTGTGCCACAGCCTGTTGAACAATTGAAGCTGCGCGAGCCAAATCTTCGTAAGAAGAGTTTGTACAAGAACCGATTAATCCCCATTCTACTTTCATTGGCCATCCGTTGGCCTCTGCTTCTGCTTTCATTTTTGAAACAGGTGTTCCTCTGTCTGGAGTAAAAGGACCATTGATATGTGGTTCCAATTCTGACAAATTAATTTCAATCAATTGATCGAAATAATCTGAAGGGTTTTCATAAACTTCTGAGTCACCTGTTAAATGTTCAGCAATTAAATCTGCAGCAGCAACAACTTCCTGACGACCGGTTGCATTCAAATATCTTCTCATGGATTCATCGTAACCAAAAGTGGATGTTGTTGCTCCAATTTCAGCACCCATATTACAAATTGTACCTTTACCTGTACAAGATAAATTCAAAGCACCTTCGCCAAAATACTCAACGATTGCTCCTGTTCCACCTTTTACAGTCAATATATCAGCTACTTTCAAGATTACGTCTTTAGCTGAAGTCCAACCGTTTAACTTACCTGTTAACTTAACACCAATCAGTTTCGGAAATTTCAATTCCCAAGCCATACCTGCCATCACGTCAACAGCATCCGCTCCACCTACTCCAATTGCAACCATTCCAAGTCCACCGGCATTTACTGTATGAGAATCCGTTCCGATCATCATTCCACCAGGAAATGCATAATTTTCCAAAACAACTTGATGGATAATTCCTGCTCCTGGCTTCCAGAAACCAATTCCATATTTATTAGAAATCGAAGAAAGGAAATTAAAAACTTCGTTATTTTGATTTAATGAATCTTGTAAATCTTTAGTAGCACCAACTTTCGCTTGAATTAAGTGGTCTGCATGAACAGTTGATGGAACAGCTACACTTTTTTTACCTGCTTGCATAAATTGAAGCAACGCCATTTGTGCTGTAGCATCTTGCATTGCAACTCTGTCTGGAGCAAAATCAACATAGGATTTTCCTCTTTCAAAAGCCGCTTGAGCATTTCCATCCCAAAGGTGAGCATATAGAATTTTCTCAGAAAGCGTAAGAGGTCTTCCTACTACTTTTCTCGCTGCTGCGATTCTCTCAGGGTATTGCGCATACACCTTTTTTATCATGTCAAGATCAAAAACTG
This sequence comes from Flavobacteriales bacterium, assembly GCA_947454395.1. GTDB lineage: Bacteria > Bacteroidota > Bacteroidia > Flavobacteriales_D > Crocinitomicaceae > UBA952. The sequence continues at coordinate 1,149 of CANGLG010000221.1, read as the reverse complement.
CCATAGTGTTAAATTTATATTGAAAGTGTTGCGAATTTAATGATTTTTTAAATGTGAAATTAGTCTCATTTAAAGAACTGATTTTTTTTATCGGTAAAAAGAACGTAAATTGTATCCAAAATCTAAAATATGAAATTATTAAATTCTATTATTTTAATTGCAATTTTAAGCTCGTTTGTATTTTTGGATTCTCAGAAAGGAACCGCAAGTTACTACGGAAACGGAATGCATGGTCACAGAACTTATTCCGGTGAAAAATACCATAAGGATAGTTTAACTGCGGCTCATAAAAGCTTACCAATGGGAACTAAAGTATTAGTGAAAAATATAAAAAACGACTCGGTTGTAATTGTAAAAATCAACGACAGAATGTCAAGTCGTTCCTCAAGAATAATTGATTTATCAATGGCAGCGGCAAAGAAACTGAATTTTGTAAATGCAGGATTAACAACTGTTACAATTGAAATTATCGATAAATGACAACTGAATTCATCATTACTCAAAAATTTTATTCTCTTCAATAATTTGATTTATTTGGAAAATCTTCCTGATTGAGTATTTTAATTTCAGAATAAATCTAGCTATTGATAACAATTTTCAAAACGAAAAATTAAATTTGTTTACGAAAATCGTAAATCCAAAGATAAAATTGAAAAACCTCAAAATTCTTGATTTATCTACTGTTTTAGCAGGACCATCAGTAGCAACTTTCTTTGCTGAATTGGGTTCACAGGTAATTAAAATTGAGCATCCAAACCGACCTGATGTCACCCGTAATTGGAAACTCCCTTCTGAAAATAAAAACAGTACTGTATCAGCTTATTTTTCAAGCATAAACTTTAATAAGAAATTCATAAATCTTAATCTTTCAAAACCAGAGGATTATCAAAATTTCATTGAGCTGATTAAAGATGCTGATATTTTAATTTCAAATTTCAAAAAAGGTGATGATATCAAATTAAACATCGAGGATAATACGTTACGACAAATTAATCCTGATTTAATTATTGGCAAAATTTCCGGATATGGCTCCGATAGTGACCGTGTTGCATACGACCTTATTTTACAAGCCGAAACTGGGTTTATGTCAATAAACGGTACACCTGAGAGTGGCCCTGTTAAGATGCCGGTTGCATTCATTGATGTTTT
>CANGLG010000220.1 GCA_947454395.1 Flavobacteriales bacterium | reverse complement strand
TCCACCATGAACCCAAATAATCAAAGGTCTTGCTGTTTCTGTGTCTCCTGTTGGTTCATAAAAATCCATTTTTAACGTAGTGGCAGAACCATTAAATGAGGTATTTGAACCATAAGTAATATCACTTGTAGTAGTGAAGTTTGTAAAAACATCGCTAGCGTAACGACCGTTAGAACAAGGAGTTTGCGCGAACAGCGAGCCTGTCAAAAACATTGATAATAATAGCGTAATCTTTTTCATATTTACATTTATTAATTTAAGGGAAAAAAGTTGAATTGAATTTACCTGCATCCACTAGTGGGATTCGGGCATTGTATTTTTTATTAATTGCTTTCAGAAATTCATTTGCAAAAAGGGCATTTCCTTTCGGATTAAAATAAATTCCGTCCAATGAATAGGCTCCACCTGAAACAAATTTCGCACTCATCGTTACTCCATTGTAAGTAAAACCATCATTTAGAGTCGAAATAAATTTCTCCGCATCAACAACCGCCAAATTGTATTGTGCAGCAATGCTGCGAATCGAATTATTGTATGATTCAATTCTGGAACTTAAATAATTTATTTCGTTCAAATCTAGATAAAACTCATCTCGAAATGGAAATAGAACTCCCATTTGATTGCATTTCACAGAGTCCAAAGGCAGACTTAAAAGCAATTTTTCTCCATTCAATATTTGTCTCATGCCAAACATATTAGCAGAAGAGTCAGTTACCATAAACGGATTACTTCCTAATTCAAAACTAAAACCAATTTGACCATAAATATTATTCAATGTTTGGGCATTTGCTTCATCCAGTGTTAAGCCATTCCAGGGAATAGTTGTAAAAAATGGCATTTTTGTTACATCTGGAATGTTGGCAACTGCTCCCTTAGCTCCATTTTGAACTAAAGAACTAATAAAATCAGCATATTGATTCTCAAAATCGATACTTGAAGGCAAATTATTTATTGTTCCTCCTGACTTTGCATATTCCAAAACCTCATCAACACCTAAAAAGATTGAAAAAAAACTTGGATTTGAAGCTAGAATTTCATTTTTAACGGTGGCATTGGCAGCTGATGCCATTCGGGAATAGAAAGGATTAGAACTTGTCCAAGAAGAAGAATTGATGTTTGCCAATTTGAAATCAGGAATACCAAAATTTCCAAAAGGTAGTGTGGAATTATATAATTGGTCATTCCAAATGTTTACATCACCTGAACTTGCCAATCTTACTGGAGAAAGTGAACTAACTCCTTCGCAGTCCGTTTTATATCCTAATTTAAGTGATGCAAGTCCATTTAAACTAATACCTACAGAATTTTGATTTACAAATGGTTGATTGAAATCTCCTCCTCCAACTTGTTGTAATTGACCGGCAATTATATTCGCCAAAGAGTTTAATTGCCCATCGTAGGTCAGTCCATCATTCATGTAACCGGCAACGTGTCCTCCACCAATCATAACAAATCTTGAAGGGTCAATTTCTCCTTTTGATGTTTGAGGTGCCTCATATTTTGGTTTACACGAAACCAAAGAAGCAAAAACCAAAAGTGAAAGAAAATATTTAATGTGTTTTTTCATATCAGAATTTATATACAAATGCAATTCCCGGAGCAATGGCGTTTGTGGTGAAAGTTCCGTTTAAATTGGTTTCTAAATTTTTGTCTGTTCGCTTTAAATGCGTGTAATAAAGTGATGCGTCCATTGAAAAATGTTTCCCGAAAAAATAGCCTAATCCAAAAGTGGCATAAGCTCTGTTTGCATCAGGCGTTTCAGGTGTAACATAGCCATTTTGAACTGGCGTAAAACCGAATCCACCTCCTGCACGAACTTCAAGATTTTTTATTAAATCATACGAAACTCCACCTCGAAATGCAAAAATGTTTTTGTAATTCCTTGGAGATTTAGTGTCTAAAAGAGATGTTGTATTATTGGTATAATCGAAAGCCAAAGTATCGTATGCTTTCCAACCAACATGGTTAATGTCGAGAACAAAGGTTAATTTTTCATTTGCCTTAAATGCAAAGCCAAGGGTTGTAACTTGAGGTAATGGAAGTCCTCCCGTAAATTTCCCATCCGGAAAGTTTGAATCCAACGACGTTGGAACAGTGAAAGTTGCTTTGCCATCGTTCAAATTCATCTGAACTTTAGAACGATATGTTATACCTATTGATAATTTTTCTGTGACGTCATAATGAATGCCCACATTATAACCAAAACCAAGTGCCTTTCCTGCTAATTCAGCATGTCCATAGTTACCAAGGCTGTCTTGAACCGGGATATCTTTTTGAAGATTCACATTTCCAGTACTTAAAACAAATCCGGCTCCGATACCAATTTTGTCATTAATTCGGTATGAAATTGTAGGTTGAATAAAAATCGCTTTTAATTCTAAACGTGTTAACGCAAATCTTCCAATCCAGTTTTTCTCCCATTGAACTGTGCTTCCGAAAGGCGTGTAAACTGCTAACCCTAGTTTTATTGAAGGTGTTTTTTTCAAATTAAATAAACCATAAGCAGAAAATGGAGTCCCTACCGGATTTTCGGTACGGTATCCTTGACCGGTTGTAGAATCGACGTAAAGAACATTTGCGAAAATTGGTGTTGTTGCGATGTTTATCGAAGATTCTTTGGCAAATGCAGTTGAACCGGGATTGAAAAACAAACTCGCTCCATCCTGAAAGAGAGCTGTTCCAGAACAACCCATTCCTTGTTGCTTTTGTCCTTGAAAATTTACCTGAAATCCTTGTGAGAAAAAAGAAAAAGATAATGCTAGAAATAAAATTAAAAAGTATACTTGTTTCATTCGCAAAACGATTTACATCAAATATAATAAATAATTAACGAATGTTAAATTGTTCTAATTTATTCATTTAATCATGACATAGTCCTTGCACGATATGGAAGGTTTCATGTGCTTCAGCTATTTTCTTTTTTAGAAAATCATCTTTCACTTTTTTATTTTTCAATTTGTAAATTTCAACACACTGTTTTTCTAATGTTTCCAATGCAATATGTATTTCAGGTTTATTTAGGGAAGCAGGAGGAACCGAATTATTTAAAATCACAGCTTTTGCCATCAGTTCTCCACTTCTTTTTCTCAGTGGTTCTATATTTCCAGATTCGGAAGGGTGAAAGGTTTGCCCCATGACTTTATGAAATTCTTTTAATTCTGGCCATGAATCTTTTTCAATTTGAGCTAATAAAGGATCATTTAGTGCTGAATTGTATTTTTCAGAAACAATTGCCCAATCAATTAAGTTCCATATGGCATTCAAGTAATCGGCTCTTTTATTTTGATATTTTAAATAATAAGCATGTTCCCAAACATCGATACCTAAAATTGGAATTCCTCTATCTTTGGCAACATCCATTATTGGATTATCTTGATTTTGGGTACTTGTTATCATTAATTTTTTATCTGGAGTTACAATCAGCCAAGCCCAACCAGATCCGAATCGAGTTGTAGCTGCTTGATTGAGTTTCGTTTTGATGGAATCTAAATTTCCAAATTGTGCTTTAACAGCAGCATCAAATTCTGATGTAATAATTGCAGATTGCATTTCTTTCGGAGATAGGATTTCCCAAAAGAGAGAATGGTTGTAATGTCCACCTACGTTATTTCTTATGGCATCTGTTCTAAAACTAGCATACATCATTAGTTCATTCAAAGAAATTTTTTCTAAACTCGTTCCTGCAATTGCTTTGTTAAGGTTGTTCACGTATGCTTGGTGGTGCTTGCTGTGATGGATTTCCATTGTTTGCGCATCGATAAAAGGCTCATAACTTTCATAAGAATACTTTAGAGATGGCAAAGAGTAAATTTGTGCATTTATCTGAGTTGAAAGGATAAATAATGCAAATAGAAAATAATTTTTCATATCAATTGTTTTTACCAAAATTAAAGAAATTAGTGTTCTAAAGATTTAAATATCCTGTAAATCGACCAAACGCATTGCGATAAAAGCTTTTAAAACTTTTTCACCCACATTTGGAACTTCCACATGAATCAAATAAACACCTGATGCAACGGGAATGTTGGCATTATTCGTTAATGTCCAATCTTGAAATGTAATAGGACTGTCTTT
>CANGLG010000219.1 GCA_947454395.1 Flavobacteriales bacterium | reverse complement strand
GTTAAACAACAAATTTGGCCCATTCGTCTAGTGGTTAGGACGCCAGGTTTTCATCCTGGAAACAGGAGTTCGATTCTCCTATGGGCTGCAAAATATTGATAAAGTAATTAATTAAAATAAAATGGCAAACCATAAATCATCAATTAAGCGTATTCGTTCAAACGAGGCTAAAAGAGTATTGAATAAATACCAACACAAAACGACTCGTAACGCAACTCGTAGATTACGTGAGTTGAAAGACCGTAAAGAAGCAGAAACGCTTTTACCTAAAGTGGTTGCAATGCTTGATAAATTAGCAAAAAGAAATATAATACATAAAAACAAAGCAGCGAACTTGAAATCTGGTTTACAGATTCATGTTAACAAATTGTAATTGTTAAATACATCGTTTTGAAGGGGCTTAATGCCCCTTTTTTCGTTAAGTTTGTTTTCAAATGAAACACATTTGCTTACTTTTTCTGTTTCAATTTATTTGTTTTTGGACATTTGGACAAAACGTGAATCATTTTGATTATGATACTTTGAAATACAGACATTTGACTTTTGGAGATTTGGACAGTACGGACAAAAGTTCCCAAGGTTTGTCTTCTTCATTTCTTTTTCCGGCGTTTAATAGTGACTTTTACTTTGTTAATACTTCTTACATTTTTGAGCCGGGAAATTCTGTTTATAATAATTTCAAAGTAAATGCTCCCAAAATGCAATTTACTGCTTTGCCCCATATTGGTTTTGGTTATGTCTTTGGTGCTCAGGGTTCACAAAAGTTAAATTTTGATTATGAGCAAGCTTTCAAACATGGTTTTTTAATTAATTGTTCCATCAATAATTTGAAATCAAATGGCTTCTTTCGTAATTCACAAGCAGCATTAAATGCCTATCAATTTTCGTTTGCTAGAAACGCAAAAAGATATTCTTTTCAATTAAGTTCGATTGCAACTAAAGACGCACGTAATTGGAATGGTGGAATCAAAGACGATTCCCTTGTTGGAGTAATTTCATCAGCTTTAATTCCTGTTTGGAAGGAAAATGCGCAATCCACAAGAAAGAATCTTTTCGTAAGCTTGAAAAATAAATTTTCCTTGCTAAACGATTCCATTAAAACTTTTGGAATTGCTACAAATCACAGTTATAATAGGTTTAAAAGGTTTTACATTGAAGAAGATTCCTTGAGTACATTATATAACAATATATACATAGATAGTTCAAAATCGAATGATTCGCTGATTCAACAAAGTATCCAAAATGGACTTGGTTTATTTTTCAATCGAAATAAATTTTTTGCTGAAGCCGGATTAAATACGGATTATTGGAATTATCAAACATTTCAAATAAAAAATGACACCCTTGAAGTTGGATTGTATTCAAAACTTGATGTAACAATTCAAAAATTTCAAGTTTACCAAAAAGGAAATTTTAATCTGGTTGGAGCTTCCGGTGGAATTGAAAATTTGGCAGGATTACAAACGCGCATCGGAGATTTTGATTTGAGATTTTCACATCACCTTTCAAATCAATTACCTACTGTTTTTCAACGTTATTTTTCGTGCAATAATGTTTTTTATAAAAGCTCCAATTTACAAAAGCAATTTTATCAAAATTTCAACCTAAATATTGGTAAATCGATAAGGAAACAGCAATTTAATATTGAGTATTGTTTCAATCAATTTAATCGTGTTTATCAATTTGATTCCATGTTGGATCTTTGGAGAAACGATTTAGCAACATCCAAAGGTGTAATTCAGCAAGTTTCATTAAAATCTAAAATGCAGTGGGGTTACTTGCATGCTGTTTTGATGTATCGTTATACGGGAATGGATGAATCCAAGCGCTTTGTTCCTGCACATTTTTTTGACTCTCGAATTTATGTGAAAGGCGGGATTTTCAAGGCTAAAAAACTTAAAGCATTGTTCGGTCTTGAATTTATGATAGCATCATCTTATAAACGTTTGAATTTCAATCCTCAAATGTCGATTTTCGATTTGGAACAAGCAACCTTTAATGCAAATGCGCCTGGATTTATTAATGCTGCAGTATTTACATCCTTTGAGGTCGAGACTTTTCGCTTATTCATTCGAATGGATAATTTGGCTTCTTTCTGGCAGGATAAAAAAATCGAATTACTGAAAGGATATTCTTTTCCTTCTCCTCAAATCAAAGTTGGAATTACGTGGGATTTTTGGAATTGAGATTTTTAGAGCGAAAAGTCGAAAGATTAAAAGTTAGATTAAGAATGAAAATTAGAGATAAAAGTTTTTAAATCAGTTAATGGAACTAACTTTTTTCCTTTTAACAAAATAATAATATCCAATCAAAAGCAAACCTCCTACAAATGGTAGCAATGCCAAATGTACATATTTAATGGAACCAAAAATAAAATGTTCCTCGAAGCCATAAAACTCAGAAATCATCCAATAACTATTGGCAATGATCCAGCAAATAACAGCGTTGTTGTGAAACCATTCTGATTGGTTTCCTCTGAATTTATAAGTCATATAGATTGACAAAAGTAGGGTAGGGGCAATCATTATAATTCCAAGTACTGTCCAGCCCATGCTCCAACTCATGTCTTTGATTAGCCAAAATACAATGTGAAGGTTTTCAAATTTTCTGAGATAAACCGGTATTTCAAATGCTTTGTTTTCTTCTTGCATATGCCATAAAAAAAAGCGACACATGGTCGCTTTCTGTTTTTTAAATTATTTTTTATTAAGCTTTAACACCTAAAACAGATGCCATTTTAGCACCAATTTGAGCAGGTGAATCAACAACGTGAATACCACACTCGCGCATGATTCTTTTTTTAGCTTCTGCCGTATCGTCAGCTCCACCAACAATTGCACCTGCGTGACCCATTGTCCTTCCTTTCGGAGCAGTTTCTCCTGCGATAAATCCTACAACTGGTTTTGTTCCATTTTCTTTTATCCAACGAGCAGCGATTGCTTCTAGGTTTCCACCAATTTCACCTATCATAACGATTCCTTCTGTTTCAGGATCATTCATTAATAATTCCACGGCTTCTTTTGTTGTTGTTCCAATGATTGGGTCTCCACCGATTCCAATTGCTGTTGTAATTCCCATTCCTGCTTTCGCAACTTGGTCAGCAGCTTCGTAAGTTAATGTCCCAGACTTGGATACGATTCCAACTTTTCCTTTTTTGAAAACAAAACCTGGCATAATTCCTACTTTTGCTTCACCCGCTGTGATAACTCCAGGGCAGTTTGGACCAATCAATCGGCAGTTAAAACCTTTGATATATTCCTTAGCTTTTACCATGTCGTTCACAGGAATACCTTCTGTAATACAAACGATTACTTTTATTCCACCTTCAGCAGCTTCCATTATTGCATCAGCAGCAAATGCAGGCGGTACAAAAATTATAGAAACATCAGCGCCTGTTTTATGAACTGCGTCCGCAACTGTATTGAAAACAGGTCTGTCTAAATGTGTTGAACCTCCTTTACCTGGTGTCACTCCTCCTACAACGTTTGTTCCGTATTCAATCATTTGTCCGGCATGGAAAGTTCCTTCACTACCTGTAAATCCCTGAACAATTACTTTCGAATTTTTATTAACTAATACGCTCATAATGCTTGTATAAATTTTTGCTGTTCAAAAATAAGAATTGCCTTTTGATTGGCAATATTTTCTTCGATTATTTTACGTCCACAATTTTCATTTCAAAATACAAAATGGAATTCACTGGAATATCATCTAATTTATTTGATCCATATCCCAATTGAGGAGGAATTATCATTGTAATTTCGTCTCCTTTTTTTGAAGTAAGCAAGACTTCTTTCCATCCTGCAATTAAATCTCTAATTGCAAAAGTTTGAGGTTTAACTTGATAATCAAATGTTTTCCCATTTAATAATTTTCCGATATATGTTATGCTCACGGAATCTGAGTATTGTACATAATTTCCTTCTCCTTTTTTTATCTTTTTTGAATATAAGCCGGATGATGTTTTTACTAGGTATAAGTGTTCTTTTTTTAGATAAGCTTTTATTTCTTTGTCAAAACCAATCTTGTCTTGTTCGCTATATGTCTCACAAGCGGCAAATACGAACATTAAAGAAAAAAGAACG
>CANGLG010000218.1 GCA_947454395.1 Flavobacteriales bacterium | reverse complement strand
GCTGAGGTTGTTTTTCCTGTGCCGTAAGATCCACCAACCATTAATTTATAAAATTTAAAGCTGAATCCGCCATAGATTCTATTTTGATTATTTCTATTTTCAAGGAAAACATAAGGAGAAAATTGAATTTTTTGATTTCTTGAAATGTACTGTGTACCAAGGACTGCATTATAAACATTTGAAGCACGCATATCTAAATTAACATAGTTTGAATAGATATTATTGTTGTGTCTTAAAATATTGGTTACTTGTCCACCAAAATAAAAGTAAGGCGTATTAATAGTGAATCCTAAGTCCAAATCACGATACCAAAGTTTATTTCCTATCGCTAAGGATGAATCGAAATTAAATTGTTCTGTTTGAAAACTCTCATATGTTACATTTGATAGGTTTTGAATACGGTCCTTGGAAAGGATTTTATTTCCTATTTTAAATCTCATTGCAGGTTCAAAAGATATGGATTTAGTAAGGGCTATTTTTGGTGAGAAAAGCAAGCATGTATTCCAGTTTTGAATCGATCCATTGGCGAAATAATCATAATTGGCTTGAAACCCAAATCCTGATTGCGCCCCTCTTGAGTAACCGTCTAGTGTTATTTGTTGCGTAAATTTACGTTGTGTTTCACTTTCTATCCAACGTGCTGAAGTTACCGATTGAAATCTCAGTTGGGATGTTGCGCCAATGTTGCTGAATAATGCATCAATGTTCGAGTATTCAGGTAGGGTATAAGTATGATCTGGAATATTACTCAGACCAAGGTCTTTTTCAAGTACTTTTTCGATTTTGCGAATAAAATTGATGTTTCCTAAAGTTAATCCTCCAATTTCATTTGGTTCATTATTTTCTAAGTAATGTAATTCCTCATTTCTAATGTCATATAAGTCTAAATGAAGTGAAGCAAGTGGTTTGTACTTCAAATGAATAATGTTCCAGTCTGTTGAAATTTTATCAGCATGATTCGTGCTTTCAATATTTATTGATGACAAATCTGTTGTTTCTTTGTTATTCAATTCAGAAGAAATAAAATGTTGTTGACCAGTCAGAGAAATCGAATTTAAATTAAAACTTGTCTTTTGAAGTGATGAAAATCTCTTTAGTTCTGAGTCATTGTTTCTACTCAATAATGATTCATCAGAAGAATAATGTTTTAAATCGATTGTTTTTTCAGAGTTGTTTTTAGAGGATTCACTTAATTTAATTTTTGAAACTTTTTGTTCTATTTTTTCATGCTTGCTAGATTTCTCAGCATTTTGATAAGCCGTTTTTGTCAATTCATTTTTATTTTGAAAATATGAAATTGAATTTATTCCAACAATACCAAGGATTAAAAACAATCCAATAATATAAAAGGGAAGTAATTTCCTTCTTTTTTTAAGTTTATCTTGATTTTTGTATTCAATTTCTATAGGTTGAACTTTTGCATCTTGCCATGATTCTAAATCCACTTCAAGGTCAGGATTGTTCAAGATATAATTTTCAAGAAGTGATTCCTGTTCGGAAGATAGATTTCCTTCCGTGTAGTCAAATAACCAGCGATCTATATTTTCTCTATTTGGAAAAATCATGCGAGTTCGTTCCTTCCTTTTAACTGCTTTTTAATTTTTAATCGTGCTCTGAAAAGATATACTTTCACTTGCGAAGGACTTAGTGACATGACATCACCGATTTCCTCGTAAGAATATCCTTCCAAATCACGCAGTAGAATTATGGTCTTTTGAACAGGAGGTAAAATTCCAACAATGTGATTTATTACTTGCGTTGATTCAAAACTAAATTTCGAATTTTCGGATGATTCAAAATGAACTTCATCAGTTAGCCGAACCATTCGTGCTTTTTTTTTAATGAAATTCAGCATTGCATTGTGTGCACAAGTAAACAACCAAGATTTTACCTTTTCAGTTTCCACTTTTTCTCTGTTGATCCACAGTTTTTCAAAAACATCTTGAACTATATCCTGTGCTTCTTCCTGATTTTTTAGGAAGTGCGCAGCAAAACGATACAACGAATTGCTGTGATTTTCAACAGTGATATTAAATTCTTGTCTTTTCAATTAGTGAATTATGCAGTTAAAACAAATTGAACGAACTAAAAGTTACAGGTCGTAAAAATTAATTAATCAAAAATAGGAAAGTGTTTAATATGAATTGATTGTCAATGAATATTTTATGTTCCCTATTGAATATTTATATTATTAATTTTTACGGTTATATTTTTAACTTTGTATAAACAGTTTTTGTGGGAGCCAGCATTAAAGCAATCAGTTATCATTTGCCTGAAAAGTCATTTTCAAATGAGGGTTATTTTGCACTTTTTCCGGAATCAAGATCGAACGAAAATTTAAATAAACTTAAAATTGAAAATCGTTTTATCGTTTCTGAAAATGAGGTTTCATCTGATTTAGCTGTAAAAAGTGCACTAAAATTATTTGATGAGCATAAAATAAATCGAGATGAAATTGATTTTGTAATTTTTTGTGCTCAGGAATTTGATTTTTACACTCCAACCACAGCATGCACAATTCAAGCAAAGTTAGGTTTAAGTAATAATTGCGGAGCAATAGATTTTAATCTTGGATGCAGTGGTTTCGTTTATGGACTAAATATAGCCAAAGGATTAATAGAATCTGATTCGTGTAAAAACGTATTGCTTTTGACATCCTCAACTTTAACTAAAACGTTTCACCCAAAAGATAAAAGTTCACGTTATTTATTTGGTGATGGTGCTGCAGCAACATTAATTTCGAGTGTTAATTCAAGCCAATCCGGGATTCGTAAATTTGTTTTTGGAACGGATGGTAGTCGTTTTGACAAAATTATTGTTCGTGATGGCGGAGCAAGAAATCCTATTAATGAAAATTCATTTATTGATTCAAACGATGGTTTTGGTAATATCTCGAATAATGCTCATTTCTTCATGGATGGAATAGGGATTTTTAATTTCGCTTTGAAGACAGTTCCTAATTTAATTTTTCAAACACTTGAAAAAAATGAATTAAAATTGGAGCAAATTGATTACTTTGTTTTGCATCAAACGAATTTCTTATTGAATGAGAGCATTCGTAAAAAAATGAATATCGAACCTGAAAGAATGATTTATAATATTCATGGAATTGGTAATACAGTTTCTTCAACTATACCAATTGCTATAAAAATGGAACAAGATAAAGGTAAAATAAAAAAAGACGCTTTAGTATTAATCGCTGGTTTTGGTACAGGTTTATCCTGGTCTGCTACAATAATTAAAATATAGAAAATGTCAATAAATGATTTTATACAAAAATTAGAACAAGAACTAGAATCGTTCCCTGAAAACTCAATCAAACCTGAATCAGACTTGAAGAGTTTTCCGGAATGGAGTTCCATGTATGCATTGATAATCATTGCCTTGATTGATACGGAATACAATGTTACAATCACTGGAGAGGATTTAAGAAATATGAAATCAGTTCAAGAGTTATACGATTTAATTTTGAGCCGAAAATAAATGGCATTTCTATCAGTTGAACATATTGAAATTATTGGTGTCTCTGCCTGTGTTCCTAAAGCGGTAGAAAGTAATTTTGAATATGATTTTCTTACTGAAAAAGAGCGTGAATTATTGATTAAAACAACCGGTGTTGAATTCCGAAGAAAAGCTCCGGACAAGATAACTACTTCTGACATGTGTTTCGAATCAGCAGAAGCACTAATTGAATCGTTAAATATCGATAAGTCAGAAATTGACATTTTACTTTTTGTATCCCAATCTCCAGATTATTTTCTGCCGGCAACGAGTATCATTTTACAAGATCGACTTGGGTTATCAAAATCAACAATGGCTTTCGATATACAGATGGGTTGCTCCGGATATGTTTATGGACTTTCTGTGATAAGTAATCTCATGAGTTCTGGAAATTTTCGAAAAGGACTTTTACTGGTTGGAGATAAATCAAGTTTATCGTTGACGAAAACAGATAAAAGTGCCTATCCAATATTCGGTGATGCCGGTTCTGCGACCATGTTAAATTATAATCCAAATTCAAATTCAAAAATGGATTTCAATCTTCAAAGTGATGGCGCCGGTTATAAAAGTATCATCATTGAAGATGGTGGAGC
>CANGLG010000217.1 GCA_947454395.1 Flavobacteriales bacterium | reverse complement strand
ATTCTTGCTGGCATGGAAGCTCAAACACTTTTGGGTGTTACAGGGAGTGGAAAAACATTTACTGTGGCAAACGTGATTGCGAACATCAATCGGCCTACTTTAATTCTCTCCCATAACAAAACTTTAGCGGCACAACTTTACGGTGAATTCAAACAGTTTTTTCCCAATAATTCGGTTGAATATTTTGTATCATATTATGACTATTATCAACCTGAAGCATACTTGCCAGTCACGGGAACATATATTGAAAAAGACCTACAAATCAACGACGAAATTGAAAAACTGCGACTTTCTGCAACCTCATCGCTATTGTCCGGTAGAAAAGATGTCATCGTAGTTGCATCGGTTTCTTGCATTTATGGTATAGGTAATCCAAATGAATTTAAAAACAGTATTATCTTCCTCAAAGTTGGACAAACTGTTGCGCGGAATAAATTCTTATTTCGACTGGTCGAGAATCTTTATTCCAGAGCAGGAGAAACGTTCGAACGCGGTATGTTTCGTGTTTTAGGAGATACGGTAGATATTTACTTGGCATATGCAGATTATGCGTTAAGAATAGGATTTTGGGGCGATGAGATTGAAACAATTACTTCCATTGATCCCGAGAGCAATAAAAAAATTGAAAATTTCACTGAAATCGATATCTTTCCTGCAAATCTGTTTGTTTCAAGTCCCGACAATACAAGACAAGCGATTGAACAGATTCAAGACGATTTGGTCATTCAAGTTGAAAATTTCAAAAAAGAAGGGAAAATTGAAGAGTCAAAACGCCTGGATGAACGTGTCAATTACGATTTGGAAATGATTCGAGAATTGGGTTATTGTTCAGGAATAGAGAATTATTCCCGTTATTTTGACCGACGGCAACCTGGAGAGCGCCCCTTTTGCTTACTCGATTATTTTCCGGATGACTTCATCATGGTAATTGATGAAAGCCATGTGACACTTCCTCAAGTTAAAGGAATGTACGGTGGAGACCGTGCCCGAAAAATAAATCTAGTGGATTATGGATTCCGTTTACAGGCCGCCATCGACAATCGACCTTTAAAATTTGAGGAATTTGAAGGATTCTTAAACAACACCATTTATGTTTCTGCAACACCCGCAGATTATGAAATTCAAAAATCAGAAGGAGTGCTTGTTGAACAAGTCATTCGACCGACGGGATTATTAGATCCAATCATTGAAGTTCGCCCGACAAAAAACCAAATTGACGATTTAATCGAAGCCATTCATGAGCGAATCGAAGTGAAGGAACGTGTTTTAATTACGACCTTGACCAAGCGGATGGCAGAAGAACTTCAAAAGTATTTTGATCGGCTTGGGATTCTTTGTCGTTACATCCACAGCGAAATAGATACGATAGAGCGCGTTGAAATCTTACGTCAGTTGCGACTTGGGGATTTTGATGTTTTAATTGGGGTGAATTTACTTCGTGAAGGATTGGATTTACCTGAAGTTTCACTTGTTGCGATTTTAGACGCCGACAAAGAAGGATTTCTGAGAAACGAACGCTCGTTGGTACAAACGGTAGGCCGAGCAGCTAGAAATGTAAATGGCAAAGTTCTTATGTACGCCGATAAAATCACCGACTCGATGCGAAAAACCATCGAAGAAACTGCGAGAAGGCGACAACTTCAAACGGAATTCAATGAACGACATGGCCTCGTCCCTACTCCATTAAATAAATCGAAGGAGAAAATCATGGAATCTACCAAGGTCGCTGATGGAGATCAAAACATCCGAAGTCAACGCTATGAACAGACAGAAATTACTGCAATTGCCGCAGAGGAAATGATCGTTTATGGTAAGCCTGAAGATTTAGAAAAAAACATGAAAACCACGCGAAAAGCAATGGAGAAAGCTGCGAAAGAACTTGATTTCATTGAAGCAGCAAGATTGAGAGATATTTTATTTGAACTTGAAAAAAAATTTAAAAATGGAAAATAATAAACTACTGAATCGCTTTCGCTGGCTAGCAATAGCAGAAGGAATTTCATACCTTTTACTTGGAATTACCGTACCATTGAAACGTATGTATAACATTCCCGAACCTAATTTTATCGTCGGATCCATCCATGGAGTTTTGTTCATCGCTTATTGCGTAATCCTTTTAGTTCTTGTAATTGATCTTAAGTGGTCATTAAAGAAAGGGTTTATTTTATTTCTTGCTTCACTCGTTCCTTTCGGTACTTTCTGGGCAGAAAAAAAATACTTGAGAAATTAATAACTTAAAAACACTACTTATGAAGAAATGGATTAAACGAATTGTACTCATGCTTTTTGGAGCCATCATGTTATTATTGATCATCGGATTGTTTCTCCCTACAAAATTTCAAGTTGAACGAAAAATTGAAATTTCTACTGAAAAAGATTCTATTTTCAACTACATCAAATATTTGAAAAACCAAAACAAATTCAGCGTGTGGGCGCAAATGGATCCAGAAATGGAGAAATCTTACAAAGGTATTGATGGTGAAGTTGGTTTTGTTTCTTCATGGAAAAGCAAAAACAAACAAGTTGGAGTTGGATCTCAAACCATTACGAAAATAACTTCAGGTAAAAGAATTGATACCCATTTAAAATTCCTTGTTCCTTTTGAAAATGAAAACGATGCCTTCATGGAACTAAAAAATATAACGAAAGATAAAACACAAGTAACTTGGGGACTTTACGGCAAAATGCCCTATCCGTTGAATGTAACCTATTTATTCTTTGACATCGATAAAGCATTAGGCAAAGACATTGAAGGAGGACTTGAAAATTTAAAAAATCAAATTGAGGTAAAATAGTTTGATTAAAACCTTGAATTAATTTCTAGGTTTTTTGTAAATGAAAATGAAAGACTAGATTTTCACAATTTTCGCTTTGTAATTGCCTGTTTCAATGCTTATTTCAAGAAAATAAATCCCGGCTCTAAAACTCGTAGTATCAATGACAATACTACCATTCGAATTGAATGTGTTTCCTTTGAAAATCGTTTGACCAAGTTCATTTGTTATTCGAATTTCGTGACTTTCCGTATTTGGTAAATTGATACCAATTGTTAATTCATTTCCAAATGGATTTGGATAAACTTGAACAATTACAGCAGCTTGATTCACATGAATTAACTGTGATTCTGAACGTTTACAACCAATAGAATCGATTAAATTTAAGGTTACATCGTATGATCCTTCATGTGCAAAAACATGAATAGGATTTTCAACACTTGAACCAACGGTGTTGTCGCCGAAATCCCAACTGTAATTTGCATTGGTTTGAATTGGAATAAACTGATAATTTGAATTTCCTGACGTATTACTTACTGAAAATATTGCACTTGGCTCAGAAATAGTAACTTGCATCTGCTTTTTGGAATAACATCCAAAGCGGTCGGTTACTTTCAACGTATAAATTCCGGATGTGTCCAATGAAATAATTGAAGAATCTGGACCCGGTTGCCAATTGTAATTAAATTCTGAATCAATAAATGAAGCATCGTAGATTGCACCTTTGCAAAGTACAGTATCCACAGGTAAATAAAACTGAGGAAAAGTAACAGGTATTGAATTCAATTCTTGATCAATCCAATTAAGTCGAGTGGTTAGAAATGACTTCAATTCATTAATTTGATCGTCATAAGTTTGACCTCCTAAATCATTCCATACAGAAAAATTTCTTCCTTGAGCCTCATACAAATGATTGGAAACACTATCTATAAATGTCATAAAAGCATCCGTTCTTAATTCATTGGAACGCAATGTTTTCCAACGACAAGCTAATTCATGTTTGTAATCGGGATCTATATACATTTTAGACCACCAAAAAGGAAATGGCCAATAAGGATGTGTAATTTCCCAAACCCAACCGGAAGTTAAACTTGAATTAGAATAATCCATAGCTCGGTCGTAATCCCAAGGAGGACCTATCTTTAATTTTCCGCCATCTGTATCTTTTTCTTTGTACATGTATGTACTGCGACCATAACTGTCATAATTAACGGAAAATTCATTGACAATTAAAAAATCAATAAAACTTCGTGGATCAGCAAATTTTCGATAGCCAATCACGTAATCTGTAAAATCAGCAGAAGCCAAAGCATTTTCAAAAGAATCAACATATT
>CANGLG010000216.1 GCA_947454395.1 Flavobacteriales bacterium | reverse complement strand
CATTTTTCAGGAACATTCAAGTCAAAATCGAAGAATCAAATCGTTTATCATTTGGAATTTAATCCTAAAGAAATTTCCAAATTAAAAAAGGGTCAAAAAGTATACTTGTACCTATTGAATGAATCTAGTAGGAAGATGGCCTTGAATGATTTAAAATTGAATTTTTACAAATCAAAGTAATCGGGATTCAATCTGTTTTAATATTTATCTGTAATTGTTATAAAATTTTCAAATACGATACGCCCGAAATTACCTGAAACTTCTGGGTGAAATTGAACTCCAAAAAATGGCTTTTCTTTATGTTGCATGGCTTCATTCACGCACACATCTGAAGACGCTACAAGTTCGAAATTTTCTGGAATCGAAATGCTTTCACAGTGATCTTCCATCATATCAAAAGTTGAAGGAAGTTTATCAAAAAGTCCACAATCAATAAAAACTTCGATTTCTTGCCAATCTCGGTCTTCACGCATTTTAGATCCGTAGGCACCATGTAAAAGACCGAGTAGTTGATGACCAAAGCAAATTCCAAAAATTGGTTTATTGAATTCTTTGATCCAAGAAACGTGAGAAATGTATTTCCCCATTTCAATTTCCGTAATCAGAATTGGTGCACCAGAGAAAATTAATCCTTTGTGATCTTTCGCCATTGATTCTGTGAGTTCAAAAAAGGGAATCGTTGTATAATCACAAAATTCATCAACTAATTGTTCTATATAGGGCGTTTTTGAACTGCCACAATCAACGATTAATATCATATTAAATGTTTATTTCTCCTAATCCTTGTCTTACAATAAATGGTTCTTCTTCAACGCAATTGACAATTGTTGAACCTTTTAAATTACCAAATCCTCCATCAATTATAAAAGCGACTTCATCTTCGTATTTTTCATAAATTGCATAAGGATCTGAAAAATACTCCATGATGTCATCGTTGTCGTTGTGAAGTGATGTGGAAGCGATTGGATTTCCAAGTTCTTTTACTAATTCCAATGCAATTTTATTATTGGGAATTCTTATCCCAATTTCTTTTTTATTTGAATCAAAGATTTTTGAAACCTCATTACTTGCCGGCAAAATAAAAGTGAATGGTCCTGGAAGGTTTTGTTTCAATAATTTAAATGTTGGACGGTCAATTTGTCTCGTGTATTCAGAAAGATTTGATAAATCTGAACATATGATGGAGAAATTTACTTTATTTAATTTTGCCCCCTTCAACTTTGCCAATTCTTGCAAGCCTTTTTTATTCATTAAATCACAACCTAGTGCGTAGATAGTATCTGTTGGAAAAATTATTACCCCTCCTCCTTTAAGACATTGAACTGCTTGGTTTATAAGTCGTTTGTCTATGTTGTTTGGATTTATTTCTACGAACATTATTTTGAGATTTTGCAAGTAATAGCTCGGTGGTCGCTTAATACTTCTGTTTGAATTTTGAAATCATATGATTCCAAATCGGGAGAATGAAAAATATAGTCAATTCTTCCAGCGGGCATTTTACCTACATAAGTAGCCCCGATTCCAAAAGAGGTATTTCGGAAGGCATCCGTTAAAGTTCGGTTGAATTGATTGTAAGTGTAAGACATCGGTGTATCGTTGAAATCACCGCAAACAATTGTTGGATAGGGAGAAGTTTGAATGTGCTCAACTACTCTTCTTGCTTGGCCCGCTCTTTTTACGTAAGCTAATTGAAGTTTTCTGTAAATCAAGCGAATTGCACTTTCTTCTGTAAAGTTATTAGTTGGATCTCCATTTTCTCCCGAATAATAGTCGCTTTGAAGTTTTATAGATTGAAGGTGAACATCATAAACCCGAAACGTATCTTGATTTTTAACGATATCAGCATAGATACAGTAATTAAAATCTTGAGAGCCTTGCGTTTCAAACATAACATCCCCTTTTGCAATCATCGGGTATTTTGAAAACATAGCAATTCCAAAATTTTGCCTTGCTATTCGTTTGTAGGCACTTCGTTGATGATAAATATTAGTCCCCATCACATTGAACAAAGAATCCATGGTTTCAAAACGAGTCGGTTTATCCTGACTGTAAAACTCTTGAAAACATACTATGTCTGGATTCTCTTTTCTTAGGTAATTAAAAATTTGATTACGCGTTTCAAGTCCGGCATCCAAATCTGGGTTATAAACATCAAATAGTCTGACATTGTACGAAAGAACCTTTAATTCGGTATTCTTTTTCTTACCTGTAGACAAGGCTATAGCGATAGTTCTAAAGTGAAGTTTTCCCCCGATGGCTATCACAAAAAGACTAAAAACTGCCCATCTTGATTTTGCGATTGTCCAAATAACCAATAAAATGAGGTTCGAAACAATAATTATAGGATAACCCAAACCGACAAAAGGTAAAATTTTGAGTGTTTCAGGATGAATAAAAGGTGCACAATAGGCAAGGAGCAATGCTCCATAACAAAGTAAAGAAACAAACTTGAAAATGGTCGATATACTGAGTAGTTTCGTTTTCAGTTTACTTGTTTTTACTTTGGTTAAACAAAAAGTCTTTCTCCGCTTTGGTTAAAGATTCATAACCCGACTTTGAAATCTTATCTAAAATACCGTCCGTTTTTTCTTGGCGAGTTTTCTTATCTAAGTTATATTCCTCGTCAGTTTTAAATCGTGAGTTAGTGTAAGTTTTTAACTTTTTATTTCCTTTTATAAATATCAACATATTATCAAAGAATCTAGCAAGAACTGTCAGGATATTGTTTTTAGAATGCAATGATTGAATTGAAATCATCCCAAAAATTGCTCCGCCTAAATGAGCAAAGTGAGCAACATCATCCTGCGGATTTGAAATCCCAATTAGGTCATTTAGTAAAAAGAATATAGCAACAATGAATATTTTTATAGGTAGAATCCCAAATAAGTTAACTTTAAGATTTGGACTATGGAAAGTTAAAGCAGTGAAAATAGCCATCACTGATCCAGAGGCCCCGATGATTAGGTGCTCTGAATTTTGAAAAGACGGAAAAATATAATGAGCAATAATTTGAAATATCGCTCCACTGATTCCTCCCCAAAAGTAAGTTTGCCAAAGACGTCGTTTATCAAATATTTGTTCGAATATGTTACCAGAAAAATATAAGAACAGCATATTAAAAAAAAGATAGAATAAACTGAACTCAGAGAAAATACTTGTTAATAATCCCCATGGCTTTTGAATAAAGCCATAAACATTAGTGTCTAGTGTAAATGTATTTTCAATTAGATTTAAAAAAAAAGCTTGTTTGGGAGATAATAAATGAATTAATCCAGAAATTAATTGAATTAATGCAAACACAAAAACATTAATAATAATTAATCTATTAGTCATTTTTCCTGACCTAAATTGAAATTTTATTTCTTCTATTAAATTCCTAGACGAGTGCATTTTACCAAAAATTAGTTCTGTCTTTTTTACGCCAGATAATAACAGTAATTGCTCCTATAATTGCACCACCTATATGGCCAATGTGAGAAGTGTTGTCAAAAGGGGATGGATTCAAAAATTGATAAACCTGAATTAGAAACATACAACCAATTATGTATTTTGCTTTAATTGGCACAGGTATGAAGAGTAACATCAATTCTGTATTTGGAAATAATATGCCAAATGCAGCCAGAAGACCAAAGATTGCACCAGACGCACCAATAGCATAAGAAGATGAATATGCTGAGTAAATAAATGCATCATTAATATCAAGTTTTGATGGAATAACTCCAGCTCTATATAATTCGTTATAATTTGTTTGAAAGCGATTTTTAATTAAAGTATTAATTGATTCAGGATTCATGTTTTTTATTCCAGAATAATAATTTGAAAAATTAAAGTCACCACGTTCAATATACTTGTCTAATAATATCAGATTGTCTTTTGAAATTGTAGATTTTATTTGTGTTAATTCATAAACAGAAATTGTGTTCAAAACTGCAAACGAACCGATCGCTACTATGAAATAAAAAATAAAAAACTTTTTTTCTCCCCAAAATCTTTCTAAATGAGCCCCGAAAATAAACAGCCCAAACATATTATAAAATAAATGCATGAAATCTTCATGCATAAAGAAATGCGTAATTATTTGATATGGTCGGAATAAAGTTGAATTTATGGCATGTATTCCAAAACTT
>CANGLG010000215.1 GCA_947454395.1 Flavobacteriales bacterium | reverse complement strand
TCTTCAACCATTGGAGGAAATGCAATTAGACGAATTTTACGAATTGCTTCATTCATGTCATCACCATTGTTTGAAAGGATTTGAACACGACCTTCACCCGTTGGCAATTCCTCAATCGTAATTGTCGTATGTGTTTCTTTTTGTAAACCTTGAATAATTTTACCTCCAGGTCCGATAATCGCACCAATCATTTCATTCGGAACATTAAATGCTTCAATACGCGGAGTTTGAGGTTTCAACGTTGGTCTAGGTTCAGAAATTGTCTCAGTTATTTTACCTAAAATGTGCAAACGACCTTGTTTTGCTTGCTCTAACGCTTGTGTTAACACTTCGTATGGCAGGCCATCCACTTTGATGTCCATTTGACAAGCAGTAATTCCTTTTGCTGTTCCTGTCACTTTGAAATCCATATCACCTAAATGATCTTCATCACCAAGGATATCAGAAAGAACGGCAAATTTACCTTCGTCGGCAACCAATCCCATTGCAATACCCGAAACAGGCGCTTTAATTTGTACACCACCGTCCATTAATGCTAGTGTACCCGCACAAACTGTCGCCATTGAAGAAGATCCATTTGACTCTAAAATATCAGAAACGATTCGTATAGTATAAGGATTATTTTCTGGTAATACTGGTTTCAAAGCTCTTAAAGCTAAATTTCCGTGACCAATTTCTCTTCTTGAAGTTCCGCGAAGTGGTTTTGCTTCACCAGTTGAAAATGGAGGAAAATTGTAATGCAACATGAATTTCTCCGTTCCTTGGAATGTTGCACCATCAATCAATTGCTCATCCATTTTACCACCCAATGTAAGCGTTGTCAACGATTGAGTTTCTCCACGCGTAAATACTGCAGAACCATGAACCATTGGTAAATAATCTACCTCTGCCCAAATTGGTCTGATTTCATCAAAATTACGTCCATCTAAACGCTTACGCTCGTTCAACATCACCCAACGAACTGCTTTTTTCTTAACTTCTGAAAAGTAAGGAGAGATGAATTTTCCAACCTCAGCTAATTCCTCTTCAGAAAATGCCGCTTTAACTTCCGTTTTGATTTCATCAAACAATTCAGTTCTTTTCGCTTTATTTGCTAAACCCATGCGAGCAACATCCTTACATTTATCCATTGCCAGTTCGTAAACTTTTGCTCTTACATCCTCATTATGCGACTCATGAGAGTACTCTCTCTTCGGGTTAGCCGTTGAAATTTCAGCAGCTAAATCCAATTGAAATTGACATTGTTCTTTAATTGCTACGTGCGCTATTTTGAATACCTCAACAAGTTCGGCTTCTGAAATCTCTTGCATTTCACCTTCCAACATGTTAATGTCTTTCATGGTTCCGGCAATTACGATATCAATATCCGATAGCGCCATTTCAGCCATTGTAGGATTTAGAATATATTGACCATCAACACGCCCAACTCTTACTTCCGACATTGGTCCGTTAAAGGGAATATTCGAAACTGCAATTGCTGCCGATGCCGCAAAACCACAAAGAGCATCTGGATTGTTGACACCATCATAGGACATCAATTGAATCATCAACTGTACTTCAGCATGATAATCATCCGGAAACAAAGGACGCAATGCTCGGTCCACCAAACGCATTACTAAAATTTCAGTTTCTGAAGGACGAGCTTCTCTTCTGAAAAAACCTCCTGGAAATCTACCTGCTGCGGCATATTTCTCACGGTAATCAACAGTTAGTGGTAAGAAATCCACACCATCTTTCGCATCTTGTGCCGCAACTACTGTTGCTAATAACATTGTGTCGCCCATGCGCACAACAACAGACCCATCTGCCTGTTTTGCCAATTTTCCCGTCTCGACGCTAATCTCCTTGCCGCCG
Source organism: Flavobacteriales bacterium (assembly GCA_947454395.1). Classification (GTDB taxonomy): domain Bacteria; phylum Bacteroidota; class Bacteroidia; order Flavobacteriales_D; family Crocinitomicaceae; genus UBA952. The sequence continues at coordinate 2,280 of CANGLG010000215.1, read as the reverse complement.
GTAATCATTGACTTTCTTAAACCTATATTCATTTTTATTTATTTACTTGTTTATTTTGATTTTATGACTTTCGGACTTGATGACAAAAGACTGAAGGACAAACGAACTATTGACATTTACCGATTTATCTTTAAAACTAATCATTAAGCTGTCTTTTAAAACCAATTATTCTATTTTGCAAATTATTTATCTCAGTAACTAATTCATTTATTTCTATTTGATAAATTTCATTCGCCAAAATCAATTGAGTTTCCAACTCATAACTGGACGCAATGGAAATATCTGAAAACCGTTTAAAATCTTTGTTTGTTGTTTTACCAGAACCTTCAGCTATGTTTGAAGGAATTGAAACAGCAGATCGATTCATTTGAGAAATCAAATTAAAGGTCTCTTCCTTGGGAAGATATCCTGTAAAAACATAAATATTCTTAACCAATCTTATGCTTTCTTTCCAAATTTTCATTTCACGGAAATTATGAATCGCCATTTAATATTTATTTTATCAATCCTTAAAACTACTGTCAAGTCATTTGTCTTGAAGTCGTTTGTCTTAACGTCATGTAACCAAAAAAAAAGGACAGTCGACCAAAGCCGAATGTCCCCTCTTCAATAAATTAAATCGTCCTAACGAAAGAATTAACGACGTAATCCTAATTCTTTGATTAGTGCACGGTATTTCTCAATATCTTTTGCTTTCAAATAATCTAAAAGACTACGACGTTTACCAACAAGGAGTTGAAGTGCTCTTTGCGTTCCGAAATCTTTGCGATTTTTCTTAAGGTGCTCCGTCAAGTGGCTAATTCTATAAGTGAACAATGCAACTTGACCTTCGGTTGAACCGGTGTTTGTTTCTGAACCTCCGTGTTTAGCGAAGATTTCTTTTTTCTTAGATGAATCTAAATACATGCCAATATTATTAAAATAATTTTTATGTAAATTCCGAACTTTTCGGATTAACGATTGCAAAGATACGTTTAGATTTTGAATCTTACAAAAATATTCGATTTAAAATAAAAAAACCTCCCGAAGGAGGTTTAAATTAATTATCTAGCAAGTCACCTGCTTCCATTGATTTTGGATTATCTCCATATTCATTTGACCCTTCTTGACTTCCCGTTGCCATCAGTACAAGTAACCAAATACTTCCAACTAAAGGGATTAAAGCAACAAACATCATCCACCCGCTCTTACCAATATCATGTAATCTTCTCACTGCAACAGCCAATCCGGGAATAAACATTGCAAGAATGTAAATTCCATAGATTGGTCCGTAACCAATATTTTCCATTGCAAGCCCCAAAGCATTATCTAGTAACATAGCCACTACTGCAAAAATCATATTGAACAAAACAAACATCCAATATTCTTTTCTTCTTGCACGACCATTAAAATCTGCGTACTGACTTAATACTTTTAAATACCATTTCATAGAACTAAATTTTAGCTATCTAATAAATCGCTAGATTCTTTTTGATCAAAATCTGCCTCATCACCTTTCATGGAGAATGGAGGATATTTATCTGTAAGATATGACATGTAAGCATTTATTCTAAATATCCATCTAAACAAACCTACCATGTAGGAATGCATACCAGCAGGGAATTTTCCAGTAAATAACACTGCGAAAAATGCTATTATTCTTACAAAGGCAAAACCTATGAATAAGAAATATAAACAAATAAAATGAGGCAAATAAACATAGAATAAACCAAAAATAGCACGAGCCAGAACACTTAATCTATTATATTTCTCTTGTCTTTCAAGCTCAATAATAATGTTTGGGTCTTGACTTGATAAACCAAAAGCTGGATAGCCATCTGAAAGGTTCATTAATCTTGCATTTACGCGCAATGACCATCTTTGTAAATTCAATTGGTAATTAAACATTCCTTCAGGGAATTTACCTGTAATTAGGATTGACCAAAAAGCAATAATGTTAATAAACATTGATCCAATCATTAAAAACATCAATGCCAATACGTGAGGAAGGGCTATGTATAAGCCTCCAAACAATGTTCTAAGAATCAATTCACCTCGTGAATAGGATTCTTGGTGTCTTACTCCAAATTTCATAAAAATCGTTTTTCGTTAATAATTGAGCGAATTTAACATTTTTTTTGATTTTACAAATTATTAAATTAACAATTTTTCTTTTGTACCTTTGCCACGTTCTTTGGTTTTCGTTCTGCGAAATTAAAAAGGAATCCGGTGTGAATCCGGAGCTGTATCTGCAGCTGTAAGCACTTTAAAAACAGTTCATTAATCCACTGTAAAACGGGA
>CANGLG010000214.1 GCA_947454395.1 Flavobacteriales bacterium | reverse complement strand
AGTTGTCATGCAAAAAGTTATAGGCAATTTCAGTTCCATTTCCGTCGGTATCATATGTGTAGGTTAGGCCAAGGTCGTCGTTGAGCAATCCACCTTCCGAAATTTCGTTAAAACGAATTTTACTGTGTGTAAGTTTACGGTGTACCAACACACTTCTGCCGGTTTTGGAAAATGTAGAATGGGAGACAAGGTGTTTGTTGCCAGTGATATTCAAAGGAGCACAATCAATTCCCATCCAATCGCAATCGTTTATGATGCAGTTTTTTAGTGTGTTGTTGTTACCCCAAACAGTTACACCATCTCCCCAACTATGTTGTACTTTGGAATTTATGAAGGTATTTCCATATCCGGAAATGACTACACCTTTCCGCTCCAGTTCTTAGGTTGATTATAATCCATTCCATTAAGTGTTCCACCAAAACGATCAAAACCTGATTCGAAGGTGAAAAATGGAGTAGGAAAAAGTATAGTTACTTGATTAATAATACATTGTTTACTATTATCTAAAGAGATATTTCCTGCATAAATAGTAATACCTTGTAGATGAATATACTTTTTATCAGCAAGAGAAACGGCTACATGTTTTGTTCTTATTTCGATTTCATTCGGATTAAATTCTTTTGGTTTAGCATAATAGTAAAGGTATTTTCCATTGGAAAACCATTCTCCAGGTGCATCTAAAAAGGCATATTTACCTACCAAAAATCCTTTTCCTTTTCCTAAGTATGCTTTTTCATGTATTTTATTCCAATAAAAAGCTTCATTTTGCAATTCAACAATTTTCCCGGATTGGTGTATTACTTTTCCATTAAGTGCAACTAATCCACGTCCACAAATTCCAACCAATCTTGCTCCTGTAATATCTTTATATTTTTCGATACCAGGAACTTTCACAGTTTTATTTGGAGAAGCAAAGATGTTCCCCCAAGTTTTTGTACTTAATTCTCCTTCACGAATAGTAGGAAAGCTCGCTTGCATACTTGGTTTACCAGCGATAAACACTTGTACAACTTTCTCTGAGCATGGGATTTTGTAGATGTTTTTTGCATGCTTCGACCAATTATGTCGTTTAAATGTTGGTGTAATTGTTACTTTTTCTCCAGGGAAATTTCTTAGAATAATAGGTTTGTTTTGTTTACCAGAATTTTTGAATTGAATATGTTCGCGATAGATACCATTTCTAATATAACAAATATCGCCTGCATTTAGTTTATTTACAGCAAATTGTATGGTTTTAAATGGTGCTATTTTCGTGCCAGGATTCGTATTTTTCCCAGTTTTCGAAACATAATAGGTATGTGCATTTCCTACAAAGGCAATGAATATACATAAGGCTAATACGATTCGATTCATTGTCTCTTAAATTCTATATTGAAATCTCGTCCTTCACTCATTACTCGTAACTCTTCACTCAATTGTGGTTTACCTGAAATATTTGAATCAATTTTTCAACTGCAATTCCTTTGCCTGGATACAGTTGAATTAATTTAATCACTTCTTCCGTTGCAGTAGGGTTTAAGCCCATTTGAAGTCCAGTATTACGAAGGGCTTTTAATTCTTCGTGGTGAATTTCTTGATCGACAAACATCAATAAACATAATCTGTAAAATTGAATGATTCGATCTACCTCATTTTTAGGAGGTGTTACCGCAATTTGTTTTTCAAATAATTCGATTAAATCTTCTTTACTTAATCCTAATTGTTCGGATATTTGAAGTAAGAACTCCAATTCCATTTCTTTTGTTTCTCCATCCACCTTACTTAGTGAAACCAATTGACTTGCTAATTGCGAGTTTTCATCAGCCAATTTAACAGGTTGTTGTTTGAGAATAAATGTACTAACTATCGTAACCACTTCTTCCAATGCTTCTGGTAATTCTTCCTGATACCATGGGTGTGAACTACCAAAAACATGGTCTGTATTTTCAATGGTATATAAAGGAGAGTTGGTCCATTGCGCAATTTCCACTCCTTCCTCTATGGAAACTGAAGTGTCTTTATCGCCGTGAATGACCAAATTTGGTTTATTTAAATTTTTACATGCTTTTTCGATGTCTAATTCATCTTTATATTCTACAAAATCTAAATATTGACTATAGTAATGCGGCATATCCTGCTTTGTACGTTCATTTTTAACATAGCGAACACCAGTTTCTTTCCAGGCTGCTACCATTTTTTCGTCTGCAAATCTTGCTGCCACAGAGGAAATTGCCGCTAAAGTGATAACGGATGATACACGTTCGTCTGCAGCATTCAATAATGCAATACCACCTCCGCGACTATGCCCCATTAAATGAATACGGGACATTGGGTTTACGTGTTTTTGGAGCTCGGAAAGTATTGCTTGAACATCCTTTTTTTCTTTGGAATAAGTGTTGTTTGCAAAAGCTTCTAAATCTGGAAAATCAATCCCGTTTTCGGTTGTTCCCCCGTTATGTGATAAGTTAAATTTACAGAAACCAAAGCCTTGTTCTACAAATGCTTGCTCCATTAAATTCCATGCTCCCCAGTCTTTATAGCCTTTGTATCCATGAATAAAAAGAATCAAATCTCCTTGAAAATTTTCAGGAATAGTCAAATCGTATAAACTTGCTCGTTTTTTACTTCCGATATAGATGGCGTTGCGTAGGGATAACATGAACTTTAGTTTTAGAGTATAAAGTTAAAAGTATAAAGTTAAATCGAGAAAGAAGTGAACTTAAATTGATTAGTACCGTTTCGTTGAGAATACAGTATTTATTGAAATGTATAGTGGTTTTTTTAATTGTTTTTAGATAAGTATACAATAACTTGTGGAACTAGATAGATTTACAATGTTATTTACCCCTTGGAAAAGAAGACCATTTGGTTATTTAATTAGTGAAAAAAATGTAAATTTGATACTATCAAATGATACTATCATTGGTAATAAAAATCAGTCCGAAATTTTCCTTCAACGATTTAACAAAAACTTCACATCCTAGCTACGTTCCTTCAATGTGCGGTAATTACTTTTACTTCAAAGGTGTTAATATATCGAAATGGGGGAAGTGAACAAGGAAAATTATGTTTGGTGGAAACATGGGGTTGTATATCATTTATACGTTAGAAGTTTTCAAGATAGCAATAACGATGGTGTCGGCGACTTACGAGGGATTATTCAACGTTTTGATTATTTGGTTCAATTAGGAATCAAAGCAATTTGGCTTTCTCCCATCTATGCATCTCCCATGAAAGATTATGGATACGACATTGTAAACTATCGGGCAATTGATCCTACGTATGGTACCATGGAAGATTTTCAAGAATTGTTAGCGCTAGCACATGCAAATGATATCAAAATTGTAATGGATATGGTGATGAATCATACTTCCAACGAACATCCTTGGTTTGTGGAATCAAGAGCATCGCTAGATAACCCTAAACGAGATTGGTATATCTGGAAAAACAAGCGTAATGGTAAAGTACCTACTAATTGGCGTTCCGCTTTTGGTGGTAGTGCTTGGGAGTGGGATGATGCTACCCAACAATATTATCTTCATAGTTTTTTGAAAGACCAACCAGATTTAAATTGGCGAAACAAAGACTTACACCATGCATTTTTTGAGGAGATTCGATTTTGGCTAGACTTGGGCGTGGATGGATTCCGTTTGGATGTGATTAACTACATTGTGAAAGATGAAAAATTTCGGGATAATCCATTTATAAAATGGGGGAGACCAACCAAGGATCGATTATATAGTAGAAACAGAGGATCTTCGATCAAAATTGTTCGAAAGTTAAGACAATTACTAGATACTTACGAAGATAAAATGTTGGTAGGTGAGATTTATACGCCACCTCCAGGAAATAATGCGACCGTTATTAATTACCTCGGAGAAGGGGATAATGCATTGCACTTAGCGTTTGATTTTTCGCTGATTTTCCGTTTTTGGAATGCGAAGAAATACCACAAATGCATTGAAACGTGGGAGCGAAATTTACCGGAAAAAGCATGGCCGAGTTACGTACTAAGTAACCATGATTTATTACGTAGTTATAACCGACTAGGAATTGGAAGAAATAAATTAGAAAAAGCACACATTGCAAGTATATTACTGCTTACACTTCGAGGTACACCTTTCGTCTATTATGGGGAAGAAATTGGGATGCAAAATCAGAAAATTCGCAGAAAATATATT
>CANGLG010000213.1 GCA_947454395.1 Flavobacteriales bacterium | reverse complement strand
TTCATAATCCTAAAAGCTAAATTTAAGGATAATAAATGAGGAAGAGAAACTACCAAATTACTTGTAGTTTATATAATTAAGTGAATTGATCAATAAAAACAAAAATGTAAAAAGCCCAATCGTTAAGACCGGGCTTTTGTAGCGAGACCGAGAGTTGAACTCGGGACCTTTGGGTTATGAATCCAACGCTCTAACCAACTGAGCTATCTCGCCATGTTTGAGGGTGCAAATATAATGAGAAATTTAAAATCACAAATAATAACTTAGCAATAATCTGAAATTTATTTCAAATCAATAAGAGCCGTCCAAAGAGAAATTTTTCCGTTATCCATTCGTGGCCAAATCGGTCTAACTCTTCCATTTACGGCGGAAATTCCGAGATAATCACCAAAAAAAACTTTTTCATTGGGCGAAAATGATTTTTCTGAAATGGTCTGTTGTTGAAATGAATTTCCGCCATCTTTACTCATGCACCAGACCACATCGGTTTGTTTGTCTGTTGATTTGTATTTGCAACGATCATAAAAAACTATATGTAAATCTCCATTTGTTTGATCTACCGCGATTGCAGTCATAAATTGATGTGAACGCGTTCTATCCTGATTCACTTTTATTGGTTTTGACCAGGTTTCTCCGCCATCCATTGACTTCATTAGCCAAACATCTGTATTGTCGTTTCCATTACGCTGATCGCTCCAATTTAAATACAATGTTCCTCGATTCGGGCCATTACTCATATCCGAAACTAAAAATGGCAATCCATTTGCACGATAAAAACCGGGAACTTTAATATCCCAGCCTTCAGGTTGATTTTCTACGTATTTCTCTTCATTCAACCAAGTTTTACCATCGTCCAACGACTTTTGGAAAACCAATCCATTCGGACCTGCCCACGTAACAAAAATTTCTCCATGTGCACCTAAAGCTGGGACAGCTCCCTCAACAGTCATATCACCATCCATGCAATCTCCACCAAATTTTGAAATTCGTTTTGGTTCCGACCATGAAATTCCGCGATTAGTTGATTTCGAAAACATGATAAATGAACTATCCTTCGGATCAGGGGAATCATAGGCATCAAATTGTGTCCAAGTCATGTAAATAACATTTGTTTTCGGATTCACTACCACCCAATGTTTGTCTTGCACCTTTGTACCATTAGGTTTGGTTGAACTTTCAATTGAAAAAGCGCCTTCAATTTTATCTGAAGCCTGACAAACAATGCGATTCAAATGTTCATCTTCTCCTTTACTCGCCAAATGAAAATAGTATAATCGTCCCGTTGTATCAAATATTAATACCGGATCTCCATAAACACCAAACTTACTAGTCAAATTTTTACTTTTCCATGTTTTACCTCCATCTTTTGAAAAGTGATATCCCTGTAAAACGGAACCGGCTGCAATGTGATTGGTGTTTTTTGGATTTATTGCAATTGATGGTTCACATTCATTGTAAGGATAACGCGAATTTACAGGAGGAATTTGAACGTTAACACTCGAAATCTGAGCGATCAAACCATGAACGAAAAGTATAAAAATCAGAAGTAGCCGCATCTTATCTTAGCCAATAGTTATATAAAGTTTCATTCTTACCTCCAACCTCTTGCTGAAATTGAAATTGAGGTTTTCTGTAATTCGTCATTTTAACTTTTACCGAAAGTAATTTTTCTTCACGAGCAAAAAGTAATTCTGCCGTTTCAGCCGTATTTAAACCATTCATCATCCCTTCCAACATGCCTTGATCAACCCGAAAACCATTACAACCTACGATTTCGTCACCGACACTTATTCCCGCTTCTTCAGCACATGATCCTGCACGAATTGCTTTCACCATCACTCTACCATTTTCTTCTCTGACAGTGGCTCCAAAAGATGGTTTAAAAGTAGTTATGTCTTTTACGAAAACGCCAACTTTGTCAAAAATCTCTGCATAAGGAATGATTTCTGTACCATTGATGTGTTTTTTGAAGAAATCATCCAAATTCTTTCCAACAAATTTCTCAAGTTCGGTTTTAAATTCAGCTTCAGTAAATCCACGATTCAAGTCCAAATAAAACTTTTGATATAAGTGTTTCATAAAGTGATCCAAACACTGTTTTCCTTTGGAATTACTAATAATCATCGCATCAAAAACTGCAGCCAAAAGTGTTCCACGTGAATAATAAGTCATGGATGTGTTTGCACTATTTTCTGTAGGACGATATGCTTTTATCCACGCATCGAAACTGGCATGTGCAACGGGCTGAACACGTGAACCAACAGAACCTTCAACGTAATTTACTGCACTTTGGATTTTACCAAGCATTTCTTCTTTGGAATACAATCCGATTCTTCGAATAATAAGTTCATCATAATACGAGGTAAATCCTTCCATCACCCAAAGTAAGGTTGTATAATTTTCTTGTTCGTAGTCAAATGGTCCTAATTCGATAGGACGAATACGTTTAACATTCCACAAATGAAAATACTCATGTGCAACTAGATTTAAAAAATTACGATATTCGGATGGACCATACGTCCATCGGTTGACACTGAGTACACAAGAGTTTGTATGTTCCAATCCACCTTGTCCATCAACAACATTGTGAACTATAAAAACATATTCCTTATTTGGGTTCACGCCAATAACTGCGGTCTCCGCTTCAATCACTTTAGCCATGTCGACTTTTAAGGATGCAATATCATAATAGGCTTCTCCATACATCGCAACTGTATGTTTCACTCCAACAGCCATAAAGTCAAAAACGGTCTGATTTCCAATTTCAATTGGGCAATCCACCAATTGGTCATAATTTGCAAATTCAAAAGTCTGAGAACCATCTTTTTGAATTGAAATAGCAGCTTTTGGTAAGGCTGTTGTAATGGATTTAAAGGAGGCATGCGGAACTACTTCAAGAGAACCTTTTAAATCTTTGTGTCCATCGACGTACATGAATACTCCCGAACCGCTGACGAAACCGTGAGATAAATCTAAAAATGGCGTTCTAACAGACAGCTCAAATGAGTACACTTCGTATTTTACTTTTATTTTTTTGTTTCCATCTGATACAATGGTCCATGTATTTTTTGATTTTTTTTGAATTGGGAGCTCTTTTCCCTTTTCATCGAAAGCTTTTACCAAATTTACATTCTTTGAAAACTCGCGAACTAAATACGAACCAGGAGCCCAAACCGGCATTTTGATATCTAATTGTTTTTCTTTGAAATCACTCAAAGTCATTTCCACTTCATAATAATGGTTCTGTGGTTTTGGCATACGTAATTGATAGGAAACGTTTTGAGACCATGCTTTTAGTATTGAAAAACAAAGGATGATTGTAAAAAATTTATTCATGTCGACAATTGTTAATGATTTCAAAAATAATCAATGATTGAAGCTTTTACAAGGTGAAAGGTAAAATATATCTTGGATGATTTAAAATAAAAGATATTAATGAACCATTTAATCAATTGGCAAGAATTAATTCGTCTAAAGCCTTGAGAAAAGTGAATTATTTTATTGTTACATCTAAAAAAAATATTTTTATATCTTTACTCAAAAATACTAAATGAAAAATGTAGTTTATCCTTTAAAGTTCACATTCAAAATAGGAACTTTTTCAAATGATTTTGTTATAACGGATGCCAATGGATCAAAGTTGAGTTATGTTAAGCAAAAAATGTTCAAATTAAAAGAAGACATTCTATGTTACGAGGACGAATCTAAATCTAACGTACTTTATAGAATTAAAGCAAATAAATGGTTGGATTATTCTGCTACCTATTTGTTTTCAGATAAAAACGAAATGGAAATTGGTAAAGTTGCAAGAAAAGGTAGAGCTTCTATTTGGAAGGCTACTTATGAAATTCTTAATAACAACGATGCGCATGAATTTACTATTAAGGAAGAAAACCCTTGGGCGAAAGTTTTTGATGCAATGTTAGGAGAAATTCCTGTTCTTGGTTTATTTACTGGTTATCTTTTTAATCCAAAATACGCAGTACTTAATAGCCAACAACAACCAATTTTAAGACTTAAAAAAGAAGGTTCATTTTTTGGAAGAAAATTCTCTTTGGAAAAATTAGGTGATTTTTCAGATACAGAACAAGAGAGAATTATTCTTGGGTTAATGATGATGGTTTTACTTGAGAGAAGAAGGGGTTAATCCTTTGATTTCTTATAAATACAAAAAACGGGG
>CANGLG010000212.1 GCA_947454395.1 Flavobacteriales bacterium | reverse complement strand
ATTTCTGTTTTAAAAAAAAGTGGTTTATGGTGGATTTTAAATTCAATGCTACTCATTTTTTCTATTCAAATTTATTTAATGCCTCTTATTTTGATTTAAATGAAACAGAATACAGTGAAGTTGCAAACGATCCTTCAATCATTCATTTCACAAGTCATGATAAACCTTGGATGCCAAGATGCTATCATCCTAAAAAAGAATTATACCATAAATATTTATTAACATTTCCACAATTAATTTTTGGGAAAATATAAAATTTAAATTTTGAGTAAAAAAATATTAATTACCGGTGGTGCTGGGTTTGTTGGATCTAATCTATGTATTGGATTAAAACAAAAATATCCTCAATATGAAATAATTGCTTTGGATAATTTGAGACGAAGGGGTTCAGAATTAAATCTAACTCGTTTGAAAGAAAATAACGTAAGTTTTTATCATGCTGACATACGTAATGAAGAAGATTTAGTTGAGCTGTCAGAATTCGACTTTTTAATAGATGCATCGGCAGATCCTTCTGTGCTGGCAGGAATTAACTCTCCTGTTTTACCTTTAATTAAGAGCAATTTAATGGGCACAGTTAATTGTTTGGAACTTGCAAAAAAAATGAAAGCATCGTTTATTTTCTTGTCTACCAGCCGCGTATATCCTATTCAAGCACTTGAAAATGCAAATTACACAGAACTTGAGACACGCTATGCCTGGACGGATAATCAAATTTTATCGGGTATCAGTTCACAAGGAATAACAGAAGATTTCCAAATTAACGGAAGTAGATCATTTTATGGAACAACTAAACTAGCTTCTGAGCTTTTAATTGAAGAATATCACGCCCTTACTGGAATGAAAACGGTAATTAATCGATGTGGGGTTCTAAGCGGCCCCTGGCAAATGGGTAAAATCGACCAAGGCGTTTTAGTATTATGGTTGGCAAGACACTTCTTTAAGGGTAATTTGAAATACATTGGATTTGAAGGAAAAGGAAAACAAACGCGAGATGTGCTTCATATAGATGATTTAGTTAGACTTATCGACTGGCAAATACATAATATTGAACTTATAAATGGAGAAATATTTAATGCAGGAGGAGGATTAGATGTTAGCTTTTCATTATTGGAGTTAACTAAATTATGTCAAGATGTAACAGGAAATAAAATTGATATAACTCCAGAATTTCAAACACGAACGGCGGACATAAAAATTTATTTAACTGATAATTCAAAAATCATAGAAAAGACAGGTTGGAAACCAGAAAAAACAATTGAACAATTGGTGTTAGACACCTATAATTGGATAAAAGAAAATGAAAATTCATTAAAACAAATATTATTATGAAAATTGCATTAGTAACAGGATCAAGCGGACTAATTGGTGGAGAATCCGTTGAGTTTTTCAGTTCTAAATTTGATAAAATAATTGGAATTGATAATGATATGAGGTCTTATTTTTTCGGTTCGGATAGTTCAACTCAATGGAATTTAAATCGATTGAAAAATAAATTTGATCATTTTGAAAATTATAATTGTGATATTAGAAACTATTCAGAATTAGAATTGATTTTCAAAGAATACGGTGCCGATATTAGTTTAATTGTTCATACGGCGGCTCAACCAAGTCATGACTGGGCTGCAAAAGAACCACTAACTGATTTTGGTGTTAATGCTACTGGAACATTGAATATGCTTGAGTTGTTTAGGAATTATTGTCCCGAAGCTGTTTTTATATTTACCTCCACTAATAAAGTTTATGGTGACACACCTAATTATTTACCTTTAGTAGAACTTGAAAAAAGATGGGAAATTGATGCATCACATGACTATTTTAAAGATGGTATTGATGAAAATATGTCAATTGACCATTCTAAACATTCTGTATTTGGTGCAAGCAAAGTTGCTGCCGATATAATGGTTCAAGAATATGGTCGTTATTTTGGATTGAATACAGGAGTTTTCCGAGGAGGATGTCTAACCGGTCCAAATCATTCGGGTGCTCAATTACATGGATTCTTGTCTTATTTAATGAAGTGTGCTATTACAAAAAATCATTACACAATCTTCGGCTATAAAGGAAAACAAGTAAGAGATAATATACATAGCTATGACTTAGTTAATATGTTCTGGCACTTTTACCAAGATCCAAAACAAGGAGAAGTTTATAATGCTGGAGGAAGCAGACATTCTAATTGTAGTATGCTTGAAGCAATTGAATTATGTGAAGGAATTAGCGGTAATAAAATGAACTACAGTTATGCTGAAAACAACCGCATTGGAGACCATATATGGTACATCAGTGATGTTCAAAAATTCAAGGATCACTTCCCTTCATGGGATTATAAGTTTGATTTAAAATCCACTCTGCTAGAAATGCACGAAAATATGTTAATTCGCATCTAATGAAATTAAGTATTGTCATACCAGCCTATAATGAGGAAGAATCTATTTCTGAAACGTTGCTATCTATTCACAAAGCATTTAGTGAAGTGAAAATTGAACATGAAATTCTTGTAATTAATGACAACTCTAAAGATGGGACTTTAAATGTTCTTGAATCATTAAAAGAAACAATTCCTTCATTAAGATACGAGACAAATCAAGGTCCAAACGGATTTGGATATGCAATAAGATATGGTTTGGAAAGATTCAATGGTGATTGTGTTGCTATCATGATGGCTGATTTATCTGACTCTCCTTATGACTTAATTAAATTTTATACCACAATGCTCGAAAAGAATGTAGATTGCGTTTTTGGAAGTAGATGGGTGAAAGGCGGGAAAGTAATTGATTATCCGTGGTTGAAAAAAATAATTAATCGAATAGCTAATCGAATTGTCAGAGTGATTATGCGAATAAAATATGATGATACGACAAATGCATTTAAATTATATAAAAAAGAAGTTATTCAAGGTGTTCAACCATTATTGTCACCTCATTTTAATTTGACAATAGAAATACCCTTAAAAGCAATAATTAGAGGTTACACATATGAAATTGTCCCTAATTCTTGGACAAATAGAAAGTATGGCGAGTCAAAATTAAAGATTAAAGAGATGGGTAGTCGCTATTTTTTCATACTCATGTATTGCTTTATAGAAAAGCATTTTTCTCGTGGAGACTATAAAAAATAACATCTTATGATTAATAAAATTAGCGACAAGAAATTCAACTTAATTCTGTTGACTATTGTTGTCATTTCCATTTTACCAAGATTAATTTTTATTGATCAAAATTTATTGGATATACAACCTTTTCGTCAAACGCAAACAGCAATTACAGTATGGACATATACTCAAGACGGATTTAATTTTTTTAATTACCAAACACCTATTTTCGGTCCTCCATACCAAGCACCATTTGAATTACCTGTTTTTCAAGCAACTGCTTATTTATTTATCAAATTAGGAATCTCAAATATAGAAATAGCTTGTAGACTAACAAACATTATTTTCTTCTTAATTTGCTGTTTTTTCATCGTATCCGTTTGCTCGAAAATATTTAAAAATAGATTAATTACAAGTTTAGCCTTAATTCATTTTTGCTTTCTACCTTTTTCGATTTGTTGGAGTAGAAACGTAACCATAGAATACTGTTCAATCGCTTTTTGTCTTTTTTATGTGTATGCTTTTTTGAAATTGCTAAATGTCAATGGACTTAAAAAATATTTATTCTTGATACTCATAACTGTCATCGGGTGTCTAGCATATTCTATTAAATTAACAACGGCGTTTCCATATGTAATAATCGTTTTTACATTTTTCGGAATAGAAATTATAAAACATCTTTCCACTATTAAAAATGATACATTCTTTAATGTAATATTTTCGAAAAAAACATTTGAATATATCATTTACTCCGGTTTCATTTTCATTGTCCCAATCATAGCAATGTATTTATGGGTAAGGCATACGGATTTGTTAAAAATGCAATCTTCATTTAGCTATATTACTACATCAAGTAGTTTGAGAATATGGAATTTTGGAACGTGGGAAGACAAAACTAATTTTTCCAATTGGCACATTATTTTTGAACGAATTGGTTTTGCAATTCTACCTTTTACACTCGTTGGACTTACTTTTCTAACGACATTTAAAAAATCAACTCGCCATTTATATGTTCGGTTCCTATTTTTAATTTCAGTTGTATTTATCACCATATTTACATTTTTCAATCTCTATTTTGAACATGATT
>CANGLG010000211.1 GCA_947454395.1 Flavobacteriales bacterium | reverse complement strand
GGAATGATTTCAACTTTCTCATCTGTAATTTTATTCGCTGCTGCTATTTGGGGATCTTATGCACTTGCTGGATTTTACGGTGTTGCAATTGCTGCTTCTGCTATGATGGCTACAACTGCAATGCAATTAGCTATTGATGCTTTCGGACCAATTGCTGACAACGCAGGTGGTGTTGCTGAAATGAGCGAATTACCGAAAGAAGTCCGTCAAAGAACAGACGTTTTGGATTCAGTTGGTAATACAACTGCTGCTGTAGGAAAAGGTTTTGCAATTGCATCTGCTGCATTGACTGCTCTTGCTTTATTTGCTGCGTATGTAACATTCACTGGGATTGATGGAATCAACATCTTTAAAGCTCCGGTTTTAGCTGCATTATTTATAGGAGGTATGATTCCCGTTGTTTTCTCTGCATTAGCAATGAAATCTGTAGGAAAAGCGGCAATGGACATGGTAATGGAAGTACGTCGTCAATTCCGTGAAATCCCAGGAATTATGGATGGAACAGGAACTCCTGAATATGGAAAATGTGTTGAGATTTCTACAAAAGCTGCGCTTCGTGAAATGATGCTTCCTGGAGCTTTGACAATCATTACTCCCCTACTTATCGGTTTAGGAACCGGATTTATCTCTGGCGACATGAAATTAGGAGCAGAAGTTCTTGGTGGATATATGGCCGGAGTTGCTGTTTCTGGTGTTCTTTGGGCAATTTTCCAAAACAATGCTGGTGGTGCTTGGGATAATGCTAAAAAATCATTCGAAGCTGGTGTAATGATTAATGGTGAAATGACGTACAAAGGTTCAGATGCTCACAAAGCAGCTGTAACTGGTGATACAGTTGGAGATCCATTCAAAGACACTTCAGGTCCTTCCATGAATATCCTTATTAAATTGACTTGTTTGGTAGGTTTGGTTATAGCGCCAATTTTAGGAAGCGGTCATGATGGTTCCGATAAAAAAGGAGGTTGTGATAAGCAAAAATGTGAAATGAATTCTAACCATTGTACACCTTCAACATGTACTGAGAAAGAAAATTGCGACATGTCTAAATGTGAAGGTGAAAGTGAAATGTGCAAAGAAGGAATGCAATCTGGAAAATGCCATGGTGAAGCTGGGTGCAAAGAAAAAGCAATGAAATGCGACATGTCAAAATGTGCTAAAATGACAAAAGAAGAATGTGCTAAAATGTGTGACGAAAAAGGTTGCTCAGCAGAAGAAAAAGCAATCTGTATGGCACATTATGGAAAAGACGGAAAATGGATTGGTGGGGATGGTAACGAGTGTACTAAGAAAAAAGCTTGTTGCAAAGGACATTAATTCCTTAACATAAAAAGTTGAAAAGGCTGCTCAAGTGAGTGGCCTTTTTTTATTGACTCGTTTGATAATAATAACATTTGTTGTTTCTATTTAACACTTTTGTTGTTTTTTAAATACGTTATTATTATTTTCGTTACGGAAAATAAAACTCAAGTCAGCTATGAAAAAATCATTCTTTTTGTTTGCCCTAATATCTTTGGTTTTGCAATCTTGCTTTGTTACGAATTCGACAAAACTTAGGGGAAATAAACCTTTCATGGCAAAAACACTATACAGGCAAGGTACAGCCGAGGTCATTGATGAAATTGGAGAAGATGTTTCAATAAATGAGGTGTTAATCGAAAATAAAAATGAAGAAAAAACAAGTGAAGCAAGTAATGATTTTGCCTCTGTATCAAATGAGATTATCGTAGACGAAACTAAAAGCAAACTTCAATTAGATGTAGCATGCGACAAAATTACTTTTTTAAATGGTAATGAGGAGGATGTTAAATTAATTGAAATTGGGGATGATTGTTTGAAATATAGGAGATGTGATAACTTGGATGGTCCAATTTATACTATCTCAAAATCTAAAATATTTATGATAGTATATTCCAATGGTAATAAAGAGGTAATTGAACATGAAGAAGAAAAACAAAAAAGTTTGGAAAATAACATACAAACATATAATAATCAAACCAATTACTCTTCTGAACCTGAAACACATGGTTTAGCCATTGCTAGTTTAGTCTTAGGTATTTTAGGTTTCATTCCATTAGCTGGGGTTATATTTGGAGCAATAGCAATAGAAAAAATAAAGAAAGATCCTAAAAGATTCAAAGGGAAAGGAATCGCAACAGCAGGATTTATTTTAAGTTTAGCATGGTTATTTTTATTAATATTATTATTAGTATAACTTCCACAAAACACTTGCTGAAGCCTGAGCTGTTGGCATAATCGTTAAATCATTAATCGTAACATGTGCCGGGCGGGAAACTACAAACATGATAGTTTCTGCAATGTCCTGCGCTACCAAAGGGTCATATCCTTCATAAACTGAATCAGCCGTTTCCGTGTTTCCTTTAAATCGCACGATTGAGAATTCAGTTTCCGCAGCTCCGGGAGCAATGTTTGTTACTTTGATTCCATATTGTACCAAATCAATTCGCATGGAACGCGACAGAGCATCCACTGCATGTTTGGTTGCACAATATACATTTCCACCCGGATAAACTTCTTTCCCCGCAATGCTGGCAATGTTTACAATATGTCCGGCCTTGTTGGCAATTAAAAATGGAACAACTGCTTTTGTCACATATAACAACCCTTTGATGTTTGTGTCAATCATGCGCTCCCAGTCATCCGAAATACCAGACTCAATCGGACCTCTTCCAACTGCTAGACCCGCGTTGTTTACTAAAATATGAATATTGGATTTTACTTTTTCCGGCAAGGAATTGACAGCTTCAATTACTTCATTTTCATTTCGGACATCTGTTTGCAGGGCATAGATCTGACATTCATCAGAACTCAAATCTTGTTTCATCTTTTCCAAACGATCTGATCGTCGGGCCATTAAAACCAATGAATAACCATTTTCAGCCAACAAGCGAGCCGTTGCCTCACCAAAACCGGAAGTAGCACCGGTTACAAATGCGAATTTATCCATACTAAAATTTTATTTTGAGAAATTGACTTTGTTAATTTTTGACTGTCAAAAAACAGCAATGCAGCAATCATCAGAAATGGAATCGCGGGAATTTTATAACGAACGATTGCTCCAATGATTGGCGTTGTTAAACCGATTATCAAGAACAATACGATTGAAAAAGTCAAACAAAATATTACGAATTTCCATTGTTTAGGCTCAATTCTTTTTCCGTAAAACCAAGACAAAATTAGAATGAATATAATGAACAGATTTTCAATCAACGGAGGTAAGAACAAAACACTTTTTATTTCCGTAGGCCATGGACGCGTAAATGAATTAATTAATGCTTTTGGTGTTGCTTGAATAAACGACCATAAATTGGGTTTGAGATAATCCATGGCAATGGCACTATTTACGTTAAAAGCCTTTGACAAGTTGATGAAATCGCGCTGCTTATCAGCAATAATATCGAGAAAATTCAATCCTGGGTATATCCAAGAAAGTAAATAACCAAAAAATACACCACACAACACTGTGAAAGAATATACCATTATGGTTCTTTTTGTGTATTTGGAAATCCACCAACCAATTATAGCCGGAACGAAAGCAACAAATACATACAACTTCATAACAAGCAATATTGCCAGTAAAAAAACCAGTATCGGAATACGTTTCCATTGCCATTTCTCAATCATTAATTTATGAAAGTTCCAAACAAAAAGTCCCAAAGCAAACAATAAAACAGCTTCTTTCAATATCCCTGAACTCCAAAATACAACCGATGGGATAAGAAATACAGCCAGATATGTCTTCCACTTGCTTTTGGTATAAACCATAAATAATCGGGCTAATGAAAACGAACCAATAAACGCAAGAAAATTTAACAACAAACTATGGACATGGTAATTACCGAAAGACACGATTCTAAATAAAGCATTAATGCGAATTACCAATCGATTATCATTCAGCAGACCATTATCATAGGAGCGATACCAGTTGTACATTTTTACATAATAGGTGGATTTAAAGTATTCGTTTTCACAATCAATCCCAAATAGCATTTGAAAAAAATCTCCCGGTTTTGACCACAAGGCTTCATACAAGAATTGGCTATCGTCAAAATACTTAAACGTGTCAGCATCGCGTCGAACGGGATAATAATAGGTGTAAAGTAAAAAAAGTACTGCGCCACAAAATACTTTCAACAAAAAAGCAAATTGCAATGACTGCACGCTGAAATCAGCATTTTTAAAATATTTCAATCGCGCAATCAGCCATAAAATAAGG
>CANGLG010000210.1 GCA_947454395.1 Flavobacteriales bacterium | reverse complement strand
CTCGCCGGATTTTGAGTAGTTGAAACAACAATTTCTTCTCCGATAACTCTTTTCGCTAAATTTCGAAACTCCAATTCTGTGAAAATTTCTTTCACTTTTTCAGCGTCGACGTCACACATTATTAATTTATCTTCGTCGAATTCAACTTCCAAATCGGTTACAATGGTTGCAAGCATTTTTGAGACAAGACCTTGTTCTTTGAAATTGATGACATTTTCTTGTTGCTTGCCTTTCAGTTCATGTGTATGTTCGAAAAGATTTTCCATCGAACCATATTTGGCGATGAGTGTTTTTGCAGTTTTCTCACCAATTCCGGGAATTCCGGGAATATTATCCGACGCATCTCCCCACAATCCCAAAATATCAATAACTTGCTCCGGACGCTCCACTTCAAACTTCTCACAAACTTCTTTCACTCCAAGGATTTCAGGAGGATTTCCTCCTCTTCCCGGTTTAAAAATGAATGATTTTTCGGAAACCAATTGACCGTAATCCTTATCTGGCGTCATCATATAAGTTATATAACCTTTTGATTCTGCAATTTTTGCAACCGTACCAATAACGTCATCTGCTTCATACCCGGGAACTTCCATGATTGGAATATTGAATGCTTCAACAATCTGTTTGATGGGATGAATCATGGAACGAATGTCTTCCGGCATTTCTTCGCGATGCGCTTTATACGCTTCAAATCCATCAATTCGGTGTGTGGAACCTCCTGGCGGATCAAAAACAACTGCCAGATGCGAAGGTTTTTCGTTTTTAATGACATCTATTAGCACGTTGGTAAAACCAAAAGCTGCAGAAGTATTTTGTCCTTTTGAGTTGACACGTGGATTTTTAGCAAAGGCAAAATAAGCTCGGTAAATCAATGCATAAGCATCAAGTAAAAATAGTTTTTTTGGAACGTCGGCAGATAACATGTTTTAATTTCGTTTAAACGGATTTAAGTCTTTTGGTGAAATGCTCTTTGAAAACTCCATTGGGATTTTCTTTGAAATGAAAAACACACCACCACGAACATCTCCTTTTAGATTAATTTTCACAGAATCTTTAAATCCAAATGACATCATTTTCATCAAAATTCCTTTTTCAAGATCAACATGCATTGGGGCAACAATCAAAGTTTCTTTATGTCCTTTCATTTTAATTTTTTCATCTAAATGGAGCGTTCCTAGTTTACCGTCAGAAGTACTCACATCCAAAGAAGAAGGCTTAACTTTGAGCGCATACCAATTAGGGTTGTGAATTTTAACTTTCACAGTAAACGAAACTTTGGAGACATCCATTTTTCCCATTTCTACACCTTCGTAACTTTTAAAAGCCGGTTGCTGAAATGTACAAGCAGAAAGGATAAATATCCCTCCAAAAAAATAAATTATGCTTCTCATTTTAGGAATTTAATTGCGTAAAATAATGATAGAAATAAGGGATTGTTTCGATTCCCTTGTAAAAATTAAATAATCCGTAATGTTCATTTGGTGAATGAATGGCATCACTATTTAATCCAAAGCCCATCAAAATTGTTTTTAAACCCAATTCTTTTTCAAACATGGCGACAATTGGGATACTTCCTCCACTACGCACCGGAATTGGTTTCTTTCCAAATGCTTTTTCGTATGCTAAACTTGCTGCTTTATATCCAATAGAATCTATTGGAGTTACGGCAGCTTCTCCCCCATGGTGCGGTTTAACCACTACTTTAACGCTATTCGGAGCTATGGCTTCAAAATGCGACTTAAATAATTGTGTGATTTCTTCAGGGTCTTGATCAGGAACCAAGCGCATAGATATCTTTGCAAATGCTTTGGAAGCGATAACGGTTTTAGCGCCTTCACCGGTGTAGCCCCCCCAAATACCATTTACATCCAAAGTTGGTCTAATTGAACCACGTTCCGGAGTGGAAAATCCCGCTTCGCCCATGACATCGTTAATATCTAAAGCCTTACAATAATCTTCATGTGAAAATGGTGCTTTTGCCATTTCAGCTCGTTCTTCATCGGACAATTCAACAACTTTGTCATAGAATCCGGGAATGGTAATTTTTCCATTTTCATCATGCAATGAAGCAATCATTTGAGCGAGAACGTTGATAGGATTTGCTACGCAACCACCATACAAACCAGAATGCAAATCGCGGTTTGGACCAGTAACTTCAACTTCCACATAACTTAATCCGCGCAAACCAGTGGTAACGGATGGGGTATCATTGGCTAACATCCCCGTATCAGAAACAAGAATGATATCCGCTTTTAATTTTTCTTTGTTGTTTTTAACGAAAATGGCTAGATTTTCACTTCCAACTTCCTCTTCACCTTCTATCATAAATTTAACATTACAAGGAAGTTCGTTTTTTGCAAGCATTGCTTCAACCGCTTTTACATGCATGAACATTTGCCCTTTATCGTCACTTGATCCTCTGGCAAAAATGGCACCTTCTGGGTGAATTTCTGTTTTTTTGATTACTGGTTCAAATGGCGGAGAAATCCATAATTCCAACGGATCTGCTGGTTGAACATCGTAATGACCATAAACAAGAACAGTTGGTAAACTTGAATCAATAATCTTTTCTCCATAAACAATCGGATTTCCCGCTGTTTGGCAGATTTCAACGTTATTTATTCCGATTTCGGACAAATTTGTAGCTAGTTCTTGGGCACATTTTATTACTTCTTGTTTATATGCTGGATCTGCTGAAATCGAGGGAATTTTTAGCAGTTCATTTAATTCCGAAACAAATTTTTCTTTATTTGCTTGAATGAATTCTTGTGTCTTTTCCATTTGATTTTTTTTCATTTTCAAAATTGCAAAAAACGATTGGTTTTTACTAAAAAACGATTTATTAATTTGGTGCAACTTTTCTTTTACAAAAGAAGTCATTATTTTTACATAATTAAATTTCATTTACGTTGAAAAATCTATTTATTACAACTTTAATTGCTTTATTTGCTAGCAGTTATTCATTTTCCCAATTGGTAACTGTTTCGGGCCTTACAGCTGCTCAGTATGTCAATTCAATTGTTGGTCCTGGTATACAAGTTTCAAATCCCGTTTTAACCTTAGACGATGCAAGTCAAATAGGAAATTTTAGCGGCCCTTCTAATATTGGTTATACTAGTGGCGTTGTTTTGTGCACAGGAGACGTAAGTGAATTACAAGGAGTAGAATCGGACCAAGTTTCTGGAACATTTCTTCTAGGGCCAACGGGACCAACTGACCCAGACTTATTAACCATTGCACAATCTGTTACTTCAAATCCTTCTTCAGGTAGTATAACTTCAACGGATGATTTAGTTTCTCTAGAATTCGACTTTGTTGCTGAGTCAAATCTTGTAAGTTTCAACTTCGTTTTCGCTTCGGATGAATATTCAGGAACAAATGGTTTTGGTTATGAAAATAGTTTATATAACGATATCTTTGGTTTCTTCGTAAGTGGACCTGGAATAACTGGTCCTTACGGTGCTCCTCCTGGTTTTCCAAATGGTGCCGCGAACCTGGCAGTTGTTCCCGGAACAAACACTCCCATTACTATCAGCACAATTTATCCTTACCTAAGTGCCACAGAACCAGGTTTGAATTCACAATACTACATTGACAACTCCAATGGTACCACGCATGCAATGAATGGATTTACAACACCTATCCCAATAACTTTTAACGTAATTTGTGGTCAAACTTATCATTTCAAATTTGCTGTAGCTGATTGTTCAGATGATTTTTTAAGCACAGCTGTTTTTTTACAAGACGGTTCATTCACTTCTCCTCCCGTCGATTTATCACTTCAAACAGCAAACGGTACAGATACTATTCCAGAAGCTTGTATTGGTGCAGAGGTATTATTTATTCGTAGTGATTGTCAGTCAAGTGACAGTTTAGAAGTTAATTTTACAGTGGCAGGAACCGCAATAGAAGGTGTGGATTACGATTTAGCTGCGAGCCCGATCATAATGGTTCCTGGTCAAGATACTGCCGCAATTAGCATCACACCTATTATTGATAACATTGTTGAAGGTACGGAATCGATAACAGTTTCAATCTCATTTTTAAACACTGCTGGTGATACAGTTATAATATCAGGAACAGTCTATTTGAATGACATTGAACCAGTAGTAATCAATGAATCTGACCTTACTTATCATTGCTTTAATGATTCCATTGAATTAACAGCAGTTGCCTCAGGGGGTTCAGGTGCGTTTAGTTATGACTGGCAGGCAAGTGCCTCAGACTCTATTCACGATTATGTATCTATTAACCAAAAT
>CANGLG010000209.1 GCA_947454395.1 Flavobacteriales bacterium | reverse complement strand
TGTTTATACGTTGATTTTAACTCTCTGGCTTGGTTTTTTAGCATTGATTGTAGCAAAATGGATTTTTGGGACAGGCGATTTAATTGTACTAAACAGTGATGGATTAGTTATTTTAAAAAGCGATGACATTCTTTGGCGTTACGGCCTCAGTTTTCTGGTTGCATTTTTAGCATTATTAACCATTTCTACCTTATCGATTTGTCTTTCGGCATTTGCTGAAAATTCCATTGGACCAATTGTATCTACAATGGCAATCATCATTCTTTTTACGATTATTGGTTCATTGGACGTTTCCGTTTTTGACAATTTAAAACCTTATTTATTTACCACGCACATGGCATCTTGGCGTAGTTTCTTCGAAGATCCTGTTCCCTGGGGACGAATACAGGAGTCAATTATTATCTTGCTGGTTCATAATGTATTACTTGTTTCGATTGCAATCTATAAATTCAATAAAAAAGACATTACTTCTTAATGAAATAAGCCATAACGAAATTCGTCACAAACAAGAATGAATTTAATTGACGATTACATATGACCATAAAAAACAATTAAATACAAATGAAAAAAAATATTTTATTATTATTTATTATCGTTTCGATATCTGGGTTTTCGCAGGATGCAGATGCTATTTTAAGTCGTGTTGTTTCGAAAATAAACACTGTTAAAGATTATTCGGTGGATGCTAATATCAAGGCGGACATACCATTGATTAAAATTCTTCCGGTGAAAGCGAGTATTTATTTCAAACAAAAAGACAAATTTAAAGTAGTCTCAAAAGGAATTGCGATTCTTCCAAAACAAGGTTTCACAGATGTCAATTCATTCTTGATGAAGAAAAGTTCCTACATGGCAGTGGATGGAGGAGTTAAAACAATAGATAATGTAAAAACTAGCTTAATCACAGTGATTCCAACCGGGGAAAATAGTGAATTCGTATTGGCCAAATTGTGGATTGATTCCAAAAATGATTTAATCTTAAAATCGCAAATTACAACGCGTAGCAGTGGAACAGTAACTGTCGACTATTCCTATGGAGCAGAAGCAGAGTACGGTTTGCCGAATCAATTGATTTTCGATATTGATGTTAAGAAATTCAAATTACCGAAAAGTGTGGCTGCGGATTTGAATAAAACCGAAAAGGACAAACAAAAAGCAAAGAAAGACAAAGATCAAAAAGGAACAATCACAATCAAATTGAGCAATTACAAAATCAATAAAGGAATTAGTGATGAATTCTTTAAGGGTAAGAATTAGAATTTAATTTTGTCGAATACTAAAATTCTTCCATTTGTTGTGGTTGCCAAAATCGAAGTTTCATTGGCAACAAGCGCAAAGCAATTTTCATTTGAAAGTGATTTCCAGCTTTTTCCGAAGTCTATTGAATAATCGACACCGTTTGTGCCACAACAATACAAAACTTGATTCGAAACAATCAAACACGAACGATAACCTCTTGGTGATTTTTTAGGTTTCTTCCAAGTTTTTCCACCATTAAGCGAATAGAAACAGGTGTTTTTTGTTTCATTAGGCTTTGTATAGTCACCGCCAACAACTACAATTTTTTTAGAATCTAATTCTAATGAATTTTTAGATTTTGGTAAATAACACATTGAGTAGGGACCGCACGATTCACATGACGGATAAGGAATGTCATAGGATTTCCATGTGTTTCCCATGTCAGAACTTATAAAATAGCGTGATTTCAATCCGCCACTCACAAATGAAAAATCACCATCTATTATTTCAACGGTTGATCCGCTTGCAGCAAATGCAGCTTCACCCGAAAAGGCTTTTATTTTGCCTTCGCAAGGATTCCAAGTTCTACCTCCGTCAATTGATTTGTAAAGTGAAAAATGACTATTCACAGGGTCGCCGATTAAAAAACCAAGATTACCGTAAAAACTCATTCCATCGAGGAAAATAGACTTAGTTGAATCGTTCTGTTCATAAAATGGAGTTCTTGTCATTTGTCCAGTTGAATCAATAAAAATGATTGCTCCCTGATTACCAGTTTGCATTGAAATCACCTCATTTCGAAAAGTTGAATGAATGTCTCGAATCTCAGGAAATGTATCAGATAATTGAACGATATTAAAACTATCAGTTGAATAATCAAGTCTGTAAATTTCACCATTATTCGTCCCAATATATTCACCGTCGAATGCCCGTGCATGAATTGATTTTTGAGCGTATTGGAGGAAGCGATTTTGTTGGCCGAAAGCTGATGAAGATAATAATTCAAAAAATACGCTAAGAAATAGGACATTGAAAATTAAGTAATTCATTGGTATCTTAAATAAGTAAATTTTAGTATCAAACAAAACATCTAGTTTTTAGTGATTCCCAATTCTTTTGCGTGTTCTTCAACTGTTGTTGAAAAACCCATTTTTTTTCTTCTTTTATTGACATTTGATTTTCTTTTGATAGTATAAAGCTTGCAATCTAAGTCTCCTTTTTCGTTTGGTATGCATTCAAATTGAGTTCCATAAAGTTGTCTCCTACCTTTATGCATAAGATTTCTATCTATCATTTTTGCATACAATTCAGATGATATATCTTGACATTTTGAAGCTTTTTTAATCAATTTTAAGTGTTTGTCAATGTCATAAGAGTGTTGCAGAATTGACCATGTCACATCATTTGTGGGAATTCCTACGAGTTTTTTTCCTGGGTATCCATATATTTTGATAATACTGTCAATCCACTTTAAATTTGATTCATCCAATAATTCTTGTTTCAGCATAATTTCCTGAACGTAAATTTCTAATGTTTTATTTGAAGCGAAAAGTATCGAATCTTGCAACTGTTGATTTGTCATTATTAAATTTACTTCATTTCTGTAAATCAAATCTAATCTTGAAATGCTATCTAATTGATGTTTAAGATTTTGATTTATTTGCGAGAAAGAATAAGAACTTACTTTGAAAAATAAACAAGTTGTTAAAAGAAATTTAAAATGCCAAATCATATTTAATTCTATTTCAATTTTTAAGGGAAAAGAACTTTTTCTCCTTCTATTAAATGTTTTGCAGTTGTTTATTAGAAGCAGAATTTATGTGGAAGTTTGAATTCATCAATTTCTAAACCTTTCATTAAACCGTTTTTCTTGTTGAATTTTAAGCTCATTTAAATTGACTGGAACTGTGCGTTTCCAGCGTTTGTGTGACCACAACCAGAATTCAGGATTTTGATTTATTTCTTGTTCTAAAAGTCGGGTGTGTGCTTCGGTAATTTCTCCGTATTTCAATTGCTTTGGATTGTCCGTAATTAGTTTTAATTCCATTTCGTAATAACCACGCTTTCCTTTTTTTACAGCAAAAAATACAACCGAAAAATCATATTCATTCGCCATGAATTCAGTCCCAAAAAGAACAGGGGTTTTTTGATTAAGAAAGTTTGTCCAATAGCTTTTTTCAGCTTCTGGAGGAGCTTGGTCACTTAAATTGAGAATCGCGAATGGTTTTTCTTTGTAGCTTTCAAAAGCAGCTTTGTAATTTTTAGCATGCACGACTTTCATTCCAAAACGCTGACGTTGTTCATTGACTTTTTGGTCCCAGAATTTACTGGTCATGGGCATCCCAATTCCAAAAGCCTGATGAGGAAAAAGAAAATTTTGAGCACTAATCAACCATTCCCAGTTGTTGTAATGTCCGGAAACAAGAATAACGTTTTTTCCTTGGTCAAATAATTGTTGCATCAACTCCGGATTTTTGACAACCAATCTTTTTGTTAATTCTTCTCTTGAAATGCTTAAATTTTTTATTCCTTCCACTAATAAATCACCGAAATGTTTGTAAAACTTGGTTTGGATTTCCCGATGTTCTTTTGGACTTAAACCTGGAAATGAGTTTTGAATGTTTTTAAGAATTACTTTTTTGCGATAAGGGAAACCATAATTTAACAGAAATGCAAAAAAACTACTGAACAAATACAAAATTGAAAGTGGCAATTTCGATAAAGGATAAACAAATAAATTATAAGCGATTCTTGCCATATCAGGAGTATTTTCCTTTCCAAATTTGTTCAATCCCTTTGGCGATTTCTTGTTCCTTCGGACTACTTCCAGGGATAAAAAACGAAGTTCCTGTAATTTCTTCCGGAAGGAATTCTTGTTCAGCGAAATTACCAGGGAAATCATGGCTGTATAAATAACCTTTTCCATATCCCAATTCCTTCATAAGTGCAGTTGGAGCATTGCGCAAGGGTAGGGGAACGCCTAAATTTCCCGTTTGCTGAACCTTTTGTTGCGCTCGATTAATTGCCATGTAAGCGCCATTTCCTTTGGGTGATGAAGCTAAATATATCG
>CANGLG010000208.1 GCA_947454395.1 Flavobacteriales bacterium | reverse complement strand
TATGAGCCTTTTCGGAAAAGAAATTATTCATTTATCAGAGGTAGATTCAACGAACAATTTTGCTGCCATATTGCTTTCTGACGGAATTTGTCAAAGTGGAACGGCAATAATGGCAGATTCTCAATCCATTGGCAGAGGGCAAAGAGGGAATGTATGGCATTCTGAAGCGAAAAAAAATTTATTGGTGTCATACATTTTTAAACCCGACAATCTGTCAGTTGAAAATCAGGTTCTTTTGAATTGGGTTACAAGTCTTTCTATCGTTGAAACATTAGCAAAATTTAACATTCAATCCCAAGTAAAATGGCCAAACGACATTCTTGTTAAAGGAAATAAAATCGCTGGAATTTTAATTGAAAATCAAATCTTAGGTGATAAAATTTCTTCGTCAATTATTGGAATTGGATTAAATGTAAATCAACACGATTTTAGAGGTTATTTGGCAACAAGTATTCTGAACGAATCAGGAAATGAATTCCTAGTTAAAGACGTTTATTTTGCGCTTTGCGAAACAATGAATCAAATCTTTTTGAAACTTAATTCGGAACAAGTTAATTTAATGAAATCATCCTACGAAGCAAAACTATTTCAGAAAAATGAAGTTTGTTTCTTTGAAGATAATAATGGCCAATTTCAAGGAGAAATTATTGGTGTCAACGAAAATGGATTGTTACAAATAAAAGTTAATTCAGATCTTCGAGAATACGGAATTAAAGAAATTCGTTATTTATCGAAATGACTTTTTAGTTTTTCTGACATGTAATTAAACAAAGCAGAAAGCGGTTTTTCAACCATTAATTTTAAGAAAGCGTTTACTTCTCCATCAAACAAAATATAACCTTCAGTTTTTTCACCTTGTTCCGATAAATGAACGGTCAATTTGAACGGAAATGGTGTTTTATCACCTGATTTTAAATAGAGTTTATCAGCGTCTGAACCGTTTTCAACAAGTGAAATAGTAATTCCGCCTTGAACTTTAAACGAACATTCCGTCGTTGTCGCCTTAAAATCTGAAATTTTATCTTTAGGTAATATCAACCAAAGATTTTCAGCATTTGACAAAAAGGTGATGATATCAGCTTTAGAAGCGTTTACAGTTACGTTTGTGCTTTTCAGTTCCATTATTCAGTAGGTTGCATCCATGTGGATGGGTTTTCTCTCCAATTTTGTAAATGAGCAAGGTCATTTTCACCAACATAATTAGATTTCAATGCTTGTTCAATTAAAACCGAATAATCTGTCAAAGTAACAAAAGGGCATTCTGCTTTATCAAAACTATCTTTAGCTACCTTAAATCCATAAGTGAAAATCGCTGCCAATCCACGAACGTCAAGACCAGCCTCTTTCAACGATTCAACTGCTTTAATGCTACTTCCTCCTGTTGAAATTAAATCCTCAATAACAACGACACGTTGACCTTTTTCGAAAGCACCTTCTACCAAATTACCCATTCCATGACCTTTTGCAGCACTACGAACATAAATGAATGGTAAGCCAAGTTCTTGTGCGATTAAAACTCCTTGCGGAATTCCACCTGTAGCAACGCCTGCAATTACATCTGGCTTTCCGAATCTGTTGATTATGGTTTCGGCAAATGCCTGACGAATGTGTGTGCGAGCTGAAGGATAGGAGAGCGTAACGCGATTGTCGCAATAAATTGGCGATTTCCATCCGGAAGCCCAAGTGAAAGGATTATTTGGTTGTAATTTTACTGCTTTGACCTGTAATAATATCTCGGCAATTTTGAAAGCGCTATCTTTGTTTTCGATCATGCTACAAAAGTATAAAGTTTTCATTGAACATAAAGTAATTTATTTTACAGATAAAGTGATAAATGGAATTTTCGAAGTTAATTTTTTCATTCCAACTGATTATTCTGATTTGATTTCAAAGATTGTTGTTGAACAACAGTTCGTGTCAGATAATCCGGAGGAACAAATGAATAATTTTTTCTCAAATTTTAAAAACTTGGAAGCAGCCGGTGGAATTGTTGTTCGAGACGAAGAATTACTGTTTATCAAACGAAATGGTTACTGGGATATTCCCAAGGGAAAAGGAGAAAAGGATGAAACCCCGGAAGAAACAGCTGTTCGAGAAATTGAAGAAGAATGTGGGTTGAATGGAAAATTTACAATTCGAAAAAAACTCATTGACACTTTTCATACCTATGAATTCAAAAACAAATCCGTTCTTAAAAAGACACATTGGTTTCTTCTTGATTTCTGTGGAGAAAAATTAACGAACCCACAATTGGAAGAAGGAATAACAGAAGTGATTTGGCTTAACTCAAAGGATTTAGAAAGCATACAGGCAAATACTTATGCATCAATCATCGATGTATTACAGGCATTTGAATTACACCAAAAGCAAATTTAAAATTCCTAATTTTCTGTTAAATAAATGGTCAATTGAAAAATATGTTTTACTATTGTTTTATAAATTTTCAAAAATGAAACACGCTATTTTATCTTTCGCCTTAATTATTGCAGGAGCAGTATTTGGTCAAAAAGCGGAGAATGCAGTGAAGCCTGCAAAATCTGCATTGAAGTTCACGACACTTGAAATCGTTCGTGATTCTATCCCTTACGATTCAAAAGACTTATTTATTTTCGAATTCAAAAACAACTCTAAAAAACCAGCCACAATTCAAGGTGTTCAAACCAGTTGTGGTTGTACAGCAGCAGAAAAACCAACAGAAGCAGTTAAGCCAGGTAAGAAAAGTAAAATCAGTGTTTCTTATGATACAAAGCGCGTAGGCCAATTTACGAAGACAATTACGGTCACTTCTGACGTTTCTGAGCCTATTGTTTTGACTATTAGAGGAACTGTTTTGCCTCAAAAAACAGAGCCGTTAAAAAATTGATATTTTGATAGATTTTTATTCCTTATGGAAGAAGTAAAAATTGGTTCTCAAATATGGTTGAAGCATAATTTAGATGTTTCAACATTTCGAAATGGAGAGGAAATACCCGAAATTAAGTCTGATGAAAAATGGAATGCTGCCTCACCAATAATTATTGGTGAAATGTTTCCAGCTTCCTGTTACTACAATAACTCTTCAGAGGAATCAAAAAAATATGGAAAACTATACAATTGGCAAGCTGTAATTGATAAAAGAGGCTTAGCACCCAAAGGTTGGAGAGTTGCAACCAATCAAGATTGGATTGAATTATTTGAATTTTTAGGTGAAAACGTTCATAGTGCGATAAAAGACCAGAATAATTGGAATAGAAATTTAGGTTGTTTAGATCGTTTTTTTAAACGATATACCAAAATTAAAATACCCGATTACCCATTATTAAATGAAAGTGGTTTAAATATTTTACCTGGAGGTCTTAGAGATGAA
The DNA here is from genome assembly GCA_947454395.1 of Flavobacteriales bacterium. Lineage (GTDB taxonomy): Bacteria > Bacteroidota > Bacteroidia > Flavobacteriales_D > Crocinitomicaceae > UBA952. The sequence continues at coordinate 1,005 of CANGLG010000208.1, read as the reverse complement.
TTGGGTAGTTTTGGAGGTGTAAGAGATTACGCGAATTTTTGGTGTTCAAGCAAAAATGAATGGACTGATGAGCCTTACGATTTAACTATCAATCCTTATTCGTACCAATTTGCATCTTCTTATCGAAGGGGTGAAGGGCGTTCAATTCGTTGCGTAAAAATCATATAGTTCTTTTTCTGTACAATCTTGTAGATTCCTTTTTTTATGGCTTAAATGAAATGGCAGTTTCAGTTCATTTCTTATCTTTGCAATTCAAAATTACAGCATGGAAATCCCAAAAACATACGAGCCCGGAAAAGCAGAAGAACGATGGTATCAACATTGGTTAACTAAAAATTATTTTCATTCCACACCGGATGAACGTGAGCCATACACCATCGTCATTCCACCACCAAATGTTACGGGCGTTTTGCACATGGGTCATATGTTGAACAATACGATTCAGGATGTATTGATTCGTCGTGCTCGAATGCTGGGTAAAAATGCTTGCTGGGTTCCTGGAACGGACCATGCATCAATTGCTACAGAAGCCAAAGTTGTTCAGAAATTACGCCAAGAAGGAATCAAAAAATCTGATTTAACAAGAGATGAATTCCTAAAACATGCTTTTGAATGGAAAGACAAGCACGGAGGAATTATCCTTGAACAATTAAAAAAATTGGGTGCTTCTTGTGATTGGGAAAGAACGCACTTTACCATGGATGCAGAATATTCTGATTCAGTAATTGATGTTTTTGTAGACCTTTTCAAAAAAGGAAAAGTTTACCGTGGCGTTCGCATGGTGAATTGGGATCCGGAAGCACTAACTGCCGTTTCAGACGAAGAAGTTTTATACAAAGAAGTAAACTCACGATTGTTTTTCGTGCGATATAAAGTTAATGGAACAGACGATGAATGGTTGACAATTGCTACTACGCGCCCGGAGACAATTTTGGGAGATACAGCAATTTGTGTGAATCCAAACGATGTTCGCTATAAACATTTACATGGAAAATCGGCGATCGT
>CANGLG010000207.1 GCA_947454395.1 Flavobacteriales bacterium | reverse complement strand
TTATTTTTCGTTTCAGAAGCTTTAGCATTTAAAAAATCAATTTCTGAATTGGTTTGTAAATCACCTGTTGCTCCAACCACATAGTTCGATGGCAAAGTAATACTCACATCAAACGAACCGTATTCAGAATAAAATTCTCCTTGATTTAAATATGGAATTGGATTCCAACCATTTTTGTCATAAACAGCAGGTTTTGGATACCATTGTGTAATTTGATAAGATTGACCAATGTGACCTAATCTTGAAATCTCACCTGACGGAATTTTTACTTTGAATGGTGTAGAAACACGAATGCTTTCCCCACTTTTGATCGCTTTAGAAAGCGTAATTAAACAGATGTCCTGATTGTTTGGATCATATTCCCATTTTACCTGTTGGCCATCTACTTTAAAATCAAGAGAATCAATTCCGCCTTTAACTTTTTCCTCACTAAAACGAAGGATTGTCTTACCCTCTGCATATTGTTGTTTGGCCAATGCAGAATTACCATTTCGATAGGCATTCGGCCACAAATGGATGTATATTTTATCCAAAGTATTGGGAGAATGATTGATATACTCAAATTCTTCGAAAGCAGACAAGGTATGATTTTCATCATTCAATTTAACTTGAATGTTATAATTCACTTCCTGTTGCCAATAATTTTGTGAATTAGCCCAAAAAGCAGAAAATCCGCAAGCAATAAAAAACAATTTCAATTTCATCATCTACGCAAATAAGTAATTAATCCAATATTATCAAAGTTAATAAGATATTTCGGCAGAGTGGAAAATTTATGTAAAACGGTTGAAAAACATGGATATTAGAAAAAAAACTCCATAAACGGAAAAAGGTCGTTAAAAAACGACCTTTTTCCAAAATAATATATTTTATTACTGAATAATTATTCGCTCAACCAATGAATTTCCATTGATTGACAATTGCATCAAATAAACACCTTTTTCAATTCCAGTTTCAACAATTTGAATTTTATCACCACTGAAATAGTATTTATTAATTTGCTTACCATTCAAATCCAACAGTACGATTTCGCAATTGTTTAGATTTTCTGACAACTGAATTGTAAAAGTTCCTTGATTTGGATTTGGACTAATCGATACTATCAAATCAGAAATAACTTCTATTCCTAAATATCCATCTACACCATCGCAGTTTTCATCAATTCCATTATTCAAAGTTTCAGTTGCATTTGGATTAATTTGAGCATTTGCGTCATTACAATCGCCGTTTAAAGTTACAAAACCAGCACCCGGATTTTGACATAAACTTTGTCCATTTCCTGTTCCAAATCCATCACCATCTGCATCGGTGAAGTAAGTCACAAATGTTAAACTATCGTCTGCAACTCCGTCACAATCATTGTCAATTCCATCACATATTTCTAACGCTGATGGATTGATTTGGTCATCATTATCATTACAATCTCCACCTACAGTTACAAAACCAGCTCCTGGATTCTGACATAAACTTTGTCCATTTCCTGTTCCAAAACCATCACCATCAGTATCAGGGAAGTAAGTCACAAATGTTAAACTATCATCTACCAATCCATCACAATCGTTATCAATCCCATCACAGATTTCAGTTGCAGTAGGATTAATCTGAGTGTTATTATCATTACAATCACCACCAATGGTAACAAAACCTGCACCTGGATTCTGACATAAACTTTGTCCATTACCTGTTCCAAAACCATCAGCGTCAGCGTCAGGGAAATACGTAACAAAAGTTAAGCTGTCATCAACTAATCCATCACAATCGTTATCAATTCCATCACAGATTTCGGTTGCTGCAGGGTTAATTTGAGCATTATTATCATTGCAATCACCACCAACGGTAACATAACCAGAACCTGGATTTTGACATAAAACTTGAGCTGTTGAAGCATCTCCATATGAATCTGAATCTACATCAACGTAATATGTTACAGGACCAATAATTTGATTATTCATATCATTACAATCACCTGATGTTAGTACATAGCCTGACGGAGGAACACATCCCGTGAAAGTCATTGTAGATTCACCAATTAAATCTCCATCCATATCCATATACCAGGTGGTAGAAGGATTAATCAATGAATCTAAGTCGTTACAATCTGTATTATCGGTCACATATCCATTCGGTGCAACACAAGTCGTACTGTCCATTAATCCATTTCCAAAACCATCTCCATCAGCGTCAGCATAATAAGTTACTGTAGGTAAAGAGTTAAAATATCCTGTTAGAGAAATATTATCTTGTCTCCAAGTTGTTGCTGCCGATGCTGCACCGGTAACATAAAACCTAAACGTTATTGAATTTAAATTTTGAAATAAATTTGGTAAATTAAATTGTTGGGTAGCCAATGTTCCAGAAGAACTTCCAGAAGTTAAATCAGCAGCATAATTATCTAAGTTTGTTCGAACATGCCACGTCAACGTACCTGTTCCACTATTTTTATGATCAAAAGTCAACATAGTTAAATTCATTGTTCTACAAGTGTTAGCCGTCAATGTAAATTGGTTATATTCGGTCAAATCGATATTTGCTGTTGTATTCCATCCTGAAAAATTAAATACATTACTTGCAGCTGAACAGTTCGTATTTACAGAAGAATACAATGAAAAAACACCATCAACAGGTTGAGTTGTAACGTTTGGATTTTGATTCGGGCAACCTGTCGCACCTGTAAATTCATAGATTCCAATTGAAGAAGGGACAGGCATTGCATCGGCACCTGAACAATCCTCATCAATTCCATTTTGTATGATATCAATTGCACCGGGGTGTATTTGATTATTATTATCATCACAATCAGTTGAATCAGAAACATAACCCGTTACAGAACCGCAGAGTGTGATTGAAATTGCTGCGTTTCCATATCCATCATTATCTGCATCAAGGTAAAGCGTCACATAATGATTGAAATTGCTATTTGTGACATCACAATCGGTTCCATTTAATACATAACCAATAGGTTGTGCACAACCTACCTGAGTCACATTTGCATCACCATACAAATCTCCATCAGTATCTTCATACCAAATTGTATTTGGATTTATCAATGAGTCATTATCGTTGCAATCTGTACTATCGACAGCATAACCTACTGGTAAACTGCAAGATTGAATAGTTACACTTGCATTTCCAAAACCATCATTATCGTTGTCTTGAAAATAAGTTGTTGGATTAGCACAAGGAAGTGTCCAAGCTAAATTTACATCGTCAATTGCTAAACCATGATCTGTACCACCATGGTCAATATCCAACCATCTTAGCATGATATATGAACCATCAGGAATATTAAGTCCAGGTATTGAAATGTTCGTTAAAGTTACTTTATTCGCGGAAGTATTTCCGTTTAATGCACCTGCTGTACTTGTATTAATTGGACTATTCGTATTCAATGCAGTAACAGCAGTCCAACCTGTACTTGCCCCAGGTGTTAAAGCTGTAATTATTGTAGAACTAACTTTATACCAAAATGTAATTGTATTTGGCGTAGTGTTTCCTCCATTTCTCCACTGCTCCAAAGTATAGCTCACTTTTAAATCTGATATTGCTGAACCGGAAGTGTTTTGCAATAATATTCCATGAGCAAATGAGCCACCATAAGAGGTATTTGCTGAACCAATTGTGCCTATAGCTCTTTCTGTTGTTCCATTTGTTCCGTAACTATACAATCCTCCTGTCGTATTTGTCCCATCGTTCGCAGCGTACAATACGCTTGTCGAAGTTCTTTGAGAGTATACATTAGGAATTGTTGTATTATCTGTCCATGTATTTACCGAACCAGTATTCAATAAAGCATCAAAATTTTGAACATAGCTACCGTCTGTCGTCATCAAAACTTGACTTTGAATTACATTCAAAAACAATAGTAGGAATGAAGTTAAAAGTAATAGATTTCTTTTCATAAAGTTATTTTTGCCAAATTTAGTTAATTGATATGACTTTTGTTCCTTTTTTAATTAAAAAAGGCGACCGAAGCCGCCTTTATGTATAACATTTTACACGTTGTTAATTACGCTTGAGGTGCTTCTGGCTGACGCTCAGGTTTAGGTAACAAAACTTTTCTTGAAAGTTTCCACTTCTTAGTTTTCGGATCTCTTCCAATAACTTTGAAATCTAAAACATCACCTTCTTTTACCACATCTTCCATTTTAGCAACTTTATCCCAGTTAAATTCCGAAATGTGAATTAAACCGTCAGTTCCTGGTAAAATTTCAACGAAACAACCGAAATCTTTAACTGATTTTACTTTTCCTGTATAAGTAGCTCCGTCTTCAACTGTTGGTGGGAATGCAATTAGACGAATTTTACGAATTGCTTCATTCATGTCATCACCATTATTCGATAGAATTTGAACACG
>CANGLG010000206.1 GCA_947454395.1 Flavobacteriales bacterium | reverse complement strand
GGTGGAGATAGTTTTTTAGTGGAACATCTACTGGAATTAGGTTTTACAAATATTTCCGTGTTAGATATTTCTGAAAAAGCAATCGAAAGAGCAAAAAATCGTTTGGGTAAAAACGCTACAAAAGTTACTTGGATAGTTTCGGATATTTGTGAATTCCAAACGAATGAAAAATACGACTTATGGCACGACCGAGCAGCATTTCATTTTTTAACGAACGAAAATGAAATTCAAATTTATCTTAAAAAAGTGAATCAATTCATTTCTAAAAACGGTCTTTTAGTTATCGGAACCTTCTCTGAAACAGGCCCTTTGAAATGCAGTGGTATAGAAATAAAACAATATTCCATTGATGACTTAAAACAACTGTTTTCTAATAATTTTGAGAGTTTAAATTGTTTTAAAACGGATCACAAAACGCCATTCGATACAATTCAAAGTTTTACTTTTTGTTTATTTCGAAAAAAATGAGAACACAATTAATTTTCGCTTCCCTCTTATTCCTTTCGCTTTTCAGTTGTGGACAATCATCAACTCCAATTGAATCAAGTACTGTCGAGGAAAAAATCGAAATTGTTAATCCAAATGGAAAAACGCTTGAAACAAGAATAAACGCACCGGAAGGATATGAACGAATCAAACAGACCGAAAATGATTTTGGGTTTTATCTGAGAAATCTACCCGTCAAAAAAAATGGTGAACTGGTCAAAACTTATGATGGGCGAATAAAACCGAATAATGAAGTTTATGAGGCTGTAATTGATTTACCAATTGGCACTAAAGACTTACACCAATGTGCAGACGCAGTAATGCGTTTACGTGCAGAATTTTTATGGCAACAAAAGAAATATGATGAGATCCATTTCAATTTCACGAGTGGATTCCGAGCTGATTACAAAGAATGGATGAATGGCAAACGAGTTAAAATACAAAATAATAAATGCGTTTGGGTGCAATCTACCCAACCTTCTAATACAGCGAAAGATTTATGGAATTACCTCGAAGTTGTTTTTTCGTTTGCCGGCACATTGTCACTTTCAAAAGAACTAATCTCTGTTAATGTAAATGATATGCAAATTGGGGATGTCTTTATAAAAGGAGGTTCACCGGGACATACAGTCATTGTGGCTGACATTGCTAAAAATAAAAAAACAGGTGTAAAACTATTTATGCTACTCCAAAGCTACATGCCTGCTCAAGAAATTCAATTACTTAAAAACCCTACAGATCCATCGCTTGGACCTTGGTATAATCTTCAATTTGGAGATATTTTATATACACCTGAATGGACTTTTCGAAAAACCCAATTAATGCGGTTTAAAAATTGAAATTATTAAAATTCGCAAAATAATTTCTATCTATTTATGGCAATCGAACTTATTTAGACAGGTTTTTTAATTAAGTATATTTGTCAAAAAACAAAATGAAAACAATAATATTTCTTATTCTTTTTCTAAATATTTCGAATGTTTATACACAGACTATTCCTAATCAATATGAATCTATTCTGAATGATTTGGCTGAAATGCCTTATATTGATAAGATTACTCATTTAGATAATGTTTTTAAAAAACAGAAAAATGATCCTTGGTATTACTGGATGAAGGCTGGTGTATATGAATTAATGGAAGATAGCACAAATACTCGTTTGTGTTATGAAAAGTCAATTACTATTGATCCCAAATTTGCAGCAGGTTATGGCTCTTATGGTCGATATTTATTATATAGTGATAGTTCGAGCTATGCAAAAGCAATTACGCTTAGTTCGAAAGCAATAGAATTGGATTCATCCGAATATTATTATTACATCGATCGCGCTGAAACCTATCTGAAATTGAATAAAATTGATGAAGCGATTTCTGATGCCCTTTATTATAATTCGCACGTAAGTGAATTTTACTCAACTACAGGCTCTGTAATATTATTTCATTGTTACAGAAAAATAAAATATGATGAAAAGATTAAAGAAATATTAGATTTAATAAATTTGACCAATAATATGATCGAAATGGATGATTTACTCCTTTTTGCTGATTATTACAATTCTTACGGTCAAAAAAACAAAGCATGCACTTGCTATCAAAGCGCTGCTGAGCAATTTGAATTAATAGGTGATGAAGTACCTGCTAAACTTTTAAATTTATTAAAAAAGTGTAATTAAGCTGAAATACTTTACTGACAAATCAACGTATCGTACCAAGGGGAATATCCAACCCAAATTCCTAGGGCTCCACCCTGGATGTTTGTTGGAATGTTTGTTGGCGTTGCAAAAGGATTACCTCCAGAATACAATTGATTGTATTTCTTTTCAAAGAAATTGTATTCCTTTTGACCTAGCTTAGAAAATTTCACAACGATTGTGTCTCCTTGCTTAAAATAGCCTTTATATTCTTGTTGAATTGTTGAATCATTGAAACTCATCGGGTTTTCATAACCAAAGTCAAAAGATAAACCGTTGAAAAACTTATCGTTAAAATATGGATTAAAGGTCTTCGAGAAATTAAAATCTGAAAGGTATTTTACTTCCCATTTATAGGCATCATTCGTTGCTCCAGGATCTGATAATTTGGCCCATGAAAATCCGTAATTAGGCAAATCACCTTGGGGTTTCCAATAAAGCGAATCAAGCGAGGTTGGTTGATAAATTGCAGTTGTTGAAGTATAGGTTTTACCTTCGTGTTTAACAGTCAAATTATACGTCTTCCCAACTTCCCCAACTATGTTTAAAGATACATAAGCGCAAAGATGTAAGTTCACCAATTGATCCACTGGAATTCCAAAAAAAGCAGATGCAATTTGTTCAGAGCCTGGAGGAAGGTTATCTGTACAAATTTCTGTAAGTGTATCCGTTGTTGTACCATCCGAAATGATAACCGTGGCTCCAGAGATAAATCCATTCAGATACGCATCCAAATTTGTAGGCGAATAAATATCGTTTGTTTTGGAAAGCAAGACAATGGCTGGCTGACCAGTTTCAATGTTCCCGTCAATTACTAATTGATCTTGGTAACCCGGAATGTCAATTTTAACTTCTTTCGTACAAGAGAAAAGTGTAAGGGCTATTAATGTCAAATAAAATACTTTCATCGCGCTAAAATTCAAAATTCCATGTTACACTCGGGATAATTGGAAACAAAGAAACTTGCTTCACAGTGATTTTAAAATCACCATTCAAGAATTTACCATCATTATCTACGTACAAGAAAAATGGATTTGCTCGGTTGTAAACGTTGTAAACTGAAAAAGACCAATTACTATTGAATTTTTTCTTGACTTTTATTTCGTTTCCTTGTGCATCTGTTTTTGTTTTAAACTCTTTACTATACAAAGTCGCTGAAATATCTAATCTATGATATGGGGCCATTCTAGTTGAATTTCTGGCGCCATAGTTGAATAGTAAATTTTGCTCTTGCACATACCATGAACTCGGAAGAGTCAATGTATTGCCGGTTGCATAAATGAAACTCGATGAAAATGTCCAACGATCATTCAATTTATAAGTTCCTACAACACTTAAATCGTGACGTCGATCGTATTTGGCAGGATACAATAATCCTTGATTCAAATCAGGGAATTTACGATCTGTTTTTGCCAAGGTATAACCAACCCAGCCAGTGAATTTTCCCACAGCTTTTTTAATGTAAAACTCAATTCCGTAGGCCCATCCTTTTCCAAAAACTAATAAATTGTCTGTGTTGTCATTCACATTGTCTCCAGGCAATGCTCCCTCTTTATATTCGATCATGTTGTTCATTTGTTTGTAATAAACTTCAACAGATGTTTCAAACATGTCGTTCATGAAATTTCGAAAATAACCAATTGAACCCTGCCATCCAATTTCTGGTTTTGCTTTGTCCGTTGAAGGATACCAAATATCTGTTGGTAAAGAAACGGCGCTAAGAGAGGTCAAATGAACATATTGGTAATTATATGAATATCCAGCTTTAATAGAGCTTTTATCAGGTAATAACCATCGCATTGAAATTCTTGGTTCAAATCCATTGTAAAACTTAATTACCTCTCCATTTCCATAGTTTATTGATGTGTCCGCAGTACTAATTCCATCGCCCTTGACATATCTAGTAAAAGGACCAACATGGTGATACATACTATAACGCAAACCGGCATTAATTTTAATAACATCATTCAATTCAAAATCATCTAATGCATAAAAAGCTGTTTCATGGGAATACAATTTTTGTGCTCCACCAGTATTAAAAACAACACTATCAGTCTGAGCAGATAAACTAGTTGGGGTAAACATGTGATAAATGTAATTTGCTCCCCACTTAATACTGTGTTTCGAATTTGGGAAATAGGAGAAATCAACTTTCGAACCTACATCTCTTACACCTGAAAACAATTGGAAACGAAATTCATCTTGTTGAGAACCAAATTGAAATTGATAATCAGAAAAAG
>CANGLG010000205.1 GCA_947454395.1 Flavobacteriales bacterium | reverse complement strand
GATTATGAATTAACGAAACAAGTGCGGTCGCAAATCTTGTAAAAACTAACTTGAAATTTCCAACAATTCGAAAAGATATTTCGTTAAATTTGTACACTAAAAAATTAATGGCTATGAAAATTTTGGTTTGCATCAGCAAGTCTCCGGACACAACTTCAAAAATTGCTTTTACAGATGGCAATACGAAGTTTGATGAAAACGGAGTGCAATATATTGTTAATCCTTATGACGAATGGTATGCTTTGGTTCGTGCTTTAGAAATCAAAGAAGCTGGTGGTGGACAAGTTACAATTGTTACTGTTGGCGCAGCAGCAGATGAGGCTGTTATTCGAAAAGCTTTAGCAATCGGTGCAGATGAGGCAGTTAGAATTGATGCGGATCCGAAAGATGCATATTATACAGCAATGCAAATTGCAAATTATGCGAAATCAAATGGTTTCGATTTAGTTTTGACAGGAAAAGAGACCATTAATTATAACGGTTCCCAAGTTGGTGGAATGATTGCAGAAGCAATGGATTTACCATTTGTTTCGTTGGCAACAAAGTTAGATGTGAATGGAACAACACTTACCTTGGAAAGAGAAATCATAGGTGGTGTTCAAGTTGTTGAAGTTTCGACTCCTGCCGTGGTTTCTTGCGCCAAAGGAATGGCAGAACAACGTATTCCTAACATGCGTGGAATAATGGCGGCTAGAACGAAACCACTTCAAGTTGTTGCTCCTTTTGCAGTTGAGGAATTGACGAATTTTGTGACATATACAATGCCGAATGCAAAATCTGCTGTCAAAATGATTAATCCTGACAACATGGATGAATTAGTTGAATTATTACACAACGAAGCAAAAGTTATTTAAAAGATTAAAATCATGGTATTAGTATATGTAAATTCAGCAAACGGTCTTTCAAAATCAACTTTTGAAACTGTTACTTATGGAAAAAAATTAGGTGATCAGGTAGTTGTGATTACCAATGGAAATGCAAGCAGTGACGCTTTGGCATCTTTAGGTGAATATGGTGCATCCAAGGTAATTGTTGATCGTTCGGTTGATGGTGAAGATGCACAACAATTAACACGATTAATCGCTTCTGCTGCTCAAGCAATTGGGGCTTCTACTGTTATTTTTTCTCACGACTTAATTGGAAAAGCAGTTGCACCAAGGTTATCAGTTCGGTTGAATGCGGGATTGGTTTCGGGAGCTGTTGCTTTACCAGAAGCAGATGGATCTATCAAAGTAAATGTATTCTCCGGAAAAGCAATGGGCTTGGTAAAAGTAAATTCATCTTCTAAAATTATTTCCTTACTTCCAAACAGTATTCAACCTGAAAAATCGGGAAGTGCTTGTGCTGTAGAAGAAACGAGTGGAAACGCTGGATCTGCTGCTATTAAGGTAGTTTCAACAAAAAAACCGGAAGGTGAAATTCCCTTGCCTGAGGCCGAATTGGTTGTATCAGCAGGAAGAGGTTTGAAAGGACCTGAAAATTGGGGTATGATTGAAGATTTAGCAAAATCATTGGGAGCTGCTACAGCTTGTTCAAGACCCGTAGCTGATATTGGTTGGAGACCGCATCACGAACATGTTGGACAAACGGGAGTAGCAATTCGACCTAACTTGTACATTGCTGTTGGAATATCCGGAGCAATTCAACATTTGGCAGGAGTAAACGGTTCCAAAGTCATTGTTGTTGTAAATACAGACTCAGAAGCACCGTTTTTTAAAGCGGCTGATTATGGAGTAGTTGGAGATGCATTTGAAGTGGTTCCAAAACTCACTGCTGCAATTAATAAATTCAAAGCAAGTCATCATTAATAATTACGTTTGAAGATATAGATTGCATGCAAAAAATTAAATTAGATATTACCGGTATTCAATACAGTCAGACGCAATCAGGTTCCTATGTATTGACCTTACTCGAAGCAGGAGGAAAAAGAAAATTACCGATATTAATTGGAGGATTTGAAGCGCAATCTATTGCTGTTGAATTGGAAAAAATGGTCCCAAACAGACCTTTAACTCACGATTTAATTAAATCTTTTTGCAAATCATTTGGAGTAAATGTTAAAGAAATACTTATCTATAAATTTCTTGAAGGCGTTTTTTATGCAAAAATCATTTGTGAAAAAGAAGGAATGATAACGGAAATTGATTCACGTACCTCAGATGCTATTGCAGTTGGAGTTCGATTCAATTCTCCGATTTACACATATGCCGAAGTTTTAGATGAAGTAGACAGCAGTGATGGAAGTGAGGATGAGGAGGATGAAATGTTTGAGGAGGATATTGAAGAGGGTCTAACGAACGAAGAAAGTGAATTAAAGAACGCGTCGAAAGATGAACTTAATCACAGACTTCAGGAAGCTATCGATAACGAAGCATACGAACTTGCTTCAAAAATAAGAGATGAGCTTAATAGACGTAACTAATACCAGCGGAGGCTCCAATCTGAAAATCAGATTGATATTAATGAGTTTTCTCCAGTTTTTTGTCTGGGGAGCATGGCTAACAACAATTGGAACTTATTGTACTGAAGGAAAAGGTTGGACTTTCGGACAATTTGGTGCTATTTTCTCAACTTTGGCGCTCTCATCTATATTAATGCCATCTATCATTGGAATTATTGCAGATAAATGGATGCGTGCAGAACGCTTATACGGACTTCTACATATATCCTATGGACTGATTTTGCTTTTAGTACCCAATTTAGCTTGGCTGCAATCAGAATCTACATTTCTTTCAAAAATGCCTGAATATGACTTACTTTATTGGGTGATTTTTGCAGGTATGATTTGTTATATGCCAACCATATCACTTTCAAATTCGGTTTCTTATCGGATCTTGAACATGTTCAAACGTGATGTAGTTAAAGAATTTCCTCCAATACGCGTTTTTGGTACAGTAGGGTTTATATTAGCCATGTGGACAACCAATCTTTCCGGAAGTAAAGATAATTCCATGCAATTTGTAATTGCCGGTTCAATGGCTATTTTGCTAGGGTTCTATGCATTTACCTTGCCTGCTTGTCCTCCTGAGGCAAAAACAACTAAAAAAAAATCATTCAATGAAATATTGGGATTGGATGCTTTTAAGTTATTTGGAAACTATCAAACAGCATTGTTTTTCATTTTTTCTATGTTACTAGGAGCGGCGCTTCAACTTTCAAATATGTATGGTGATGCCTATTTAAGTAGCTTTCCGAAAGGTACCGGAGTTGAAAAATACTCAACGATTATTTATTCGATATCTCAATTCTCCGAAACCATTTTTATACTAACAATTCCATTCTTTTTGAAAAAATTCGGAATGAAAAAAGTTATGCTTTTTGCTTTACTCGCTTGGGTATTGAGGTATGGCTTTTTTGCTTTAGGTGAAACTTCATTCGGAAGTGCGTTCATTGTTCTTTCATGCATTGTATATGGTATGGCCTTCGATTTCTTTTTAATATCTGGTTCCATGTACATCGAAACAACTACTGATTCGAAAATACGTTCCAGCGCTCAAGGTTTGTTTATCATGATGACCAACGGATTTGGTGCATTCTTCGGGACTGTGGCCAGTAGTAAAATTATTGAAGCTTATTTCCTATTGCCTGATGGTAAAACGAATTGGTCAGGGGCTTGGAGTTTATTTGCTGTTTATTGCCTTGTTGTGGCTGTTTTATTTGGGGTAATGTTCAAGCACAAACACTCCGGTGTCAATGTCGAAAATATTAGTCACTGATTTAACTTGTGAATTTATAACCTACTCCTCTGATCGAATGAAAATGTTCCGGGTTTTTTGGGTCTTTTTCAAATAATTTACGAAACACAAGAATGTAATTGTCGATTGTCCTGGAAGTTGGGAATTGATCCTTGCCCCAAACAACATCTAAAATTTCATCTCTCGAAATTACTTTTCCATCCTTCTCATCAAACAATCGAATTAAAGCGATTTCACGTTTTGAAAAGGTATGAATCAATTTATTTTCTATGTCAGTGACTTCGTAAGTACCATAATTAACATTGAGAGAACCTATTTTTAATTCTGTTGATTCACTTTTAAATGAAGAACCTTGTGTCAGTATTTTGACTTTTAATAAAAGCTCTTCTAAATCAAATGGCTTAGGCAGATAATCATTTGCTCCTAGTTTCAATCCTTCAATACGGTCTTGGGTAGTACCCTTTGCGGACAAAAATAAAATTGGAGCGTTACTCTTTTTTCTGAAATGAACACACAAATCGAGGCCACTTACATAAGGTAACATGACATCTAGTATTATCAAATCATATCCAACAAAATGATTGAAACCGTCAATTGCAGATTTCCCATCTGAAAATGTATGGACTTGATAGCCTTCCAATTCCAAATTCAATTGAATCAATTCAATTAAACTCTTTTCATCTTCAACCAAGCATATGGACAGCATAACTTACTTCAATTATAATTTATTT
>CANGLG010000204.1 GCA_947454395.1 Flavobacteriales bacterium | reverse complement strand
CCAACGACAGTCGCTGTGTTAAACATCGTATTAATGCCACATTTGGAATGGTCGCCCATCGTTAATCCCATGAATTGTACATTGGTTTTATCTTCTTTTTCTGTTTCGTAGGAATAAGTTGACACGTTGCCGTAATTGTTTTTTAGGTTGGAGGTGTTTGTATCCGCGCCGAGGTTGCACCATTCACCAATGAGTGAGTTACCAACGAAACCTTCGTGGCCTTTGTTTGAATAAGCCTGAAAAACCGAATTATTGACTTCGCCGCCCACTTTGCAATGCTGTCCGAGGGTAGTGGCACCATAGATTTTTGTCCCGAGTTTTAAAGCGCTGTGTTCGCACATTCCTAGCGGTCCGCGCACGATTGAACCCTCCATGATTTCAGCCTCTTTTCCGATGTAAATCGGGCCGCTCGTGGTGTTTAGAATGCTTGCTTCCACTTTAGCCCCTTCTTCCAAAAAGATGAATTCCGACGAACCAATAACTTTGTTTGATTTTGATAATTTTTGTGATTTCCTCCCGGCTGTAATCAGGTCAAAATCGGCTTTAAGCACAAGGTCGTTTTTTTGAAACAAATCCCAACGATTTTCCAAGATGACCGGAACTTCTCCTTTGAATTGAATTTTCTCTGAGGCTTTGCCATTTTCCGCAAGAAACGTTTCATTTAAAAACAAGGCTGTATTTGTTTCCAGGTGCATGACAGCAGCGACAAAATCTTCGTTTGGAATTACAGCGCCGTTCACACGAGTGCCATTTTCAAGCGAAACGAACTTAACCGAAAGGTATTTTTCTGTCTTAAAACCAATTTCTGCTTCAGGTAAGAACAATTTCCAACGTTCATCATTGGTTAATATTCCCATGCGTAAGTTCCCAATTGGTCTTGTCAGACTCAAAGGTGCAAAGTGTAAGTGTAATCCGTTATCGTCGAGGTTAATTTTCATGATTCAACTCAGGTTTATGACTAAATAGATATAGCAGAATAAATGTTATTCCACCGTTTATAATGAGCATTTCGTAACCGATTTTATAATTTGGTCCAAATAATTCCGGAGAGAAAAAGTCTAAAAAATAGCAGAGTAGGGGAGCAACGAGACAAACCACGGGAACAATGTTCTTTTTTAAAATTCGTTTCGTGAAAATTCCAAAAGAAAACAATCCAAGTAAAGGTCCGTAAGTATAACCGGCAATCAGAAAAATCAAGTCCACAATGGTTTTGCTATTTACTGCTTTAAAAATGAAAACAAGAATGATAAACAAAGCTGCGAAGCTCAAATGAATGATTTTTCTGAGTTTTGTTTTTTCCTCTTCCGATTTATCCCGATTGCGTTCAAAACCAAGAATATCAATGCAAAATGAAGAAGTCAAAGCGGTAATTGCGCCGTCCACAGAAGGGAATAACGCAGATATCAAACCAATTATAAAAATTAGGAAAATCCCATTGGAAAGATGCAATTGTACAATGGAAGGAAAAACATCATCTGGAGCGAATTTCCAACCATTTTTATTTGCATATAAATACAAAAGCCCTCCAAGGAACATAAACAATGCATTTACCAAAAGCAATACAAAACTGAAAGTTACCATGTTTTTCTGTGCACCTTTCAAGGTTTTTACACTGATGTTTTTTTGCATCATTTCTTGGTCGAGTCCGGTCATTGCGATTGTCATAAAAGCGCCCCCTAAAACGTGTTTTAAAAAGTAGCTTTTTTTGTTGACATCTGTCTCCCAAAGTTTGGTCATACCTTCGGTTTTCATTTTACCCCAAATGGTAGACCAGTCCAAGTGCAAAGCATCTTGAATGGCGAAAATACAAACCACGAGTGCTAAAAGCATAAAGGTTGTTTGTAGGGTATCTGTCCAGACAATTGTTTTAACTCCACCTTTCAATGTATAAGCAATAATCATAAGCATAATGACCAAAGTTGTTAACCAAAATGGAATTCCAATTTCTTCAAAAACAAAGGTTTGCATTACATTAATTACCAAATAAAGTCGGACCGTTGCTCCAAGCGTTCGTGATAAAATAAAATACCCAGCTCCCCACTGATAGGCACTAAACCCAAGTCGGTGACTCAAATACGAATATATGGAAGTCAGATTGTATTTGTAGTAGAGAGGCAAAAGAATGTAGGCAACTACGAAATATCCTAGAAAAAAACCGATAACCAATTGATAATAATTCCACCCATTCGCACCAACTGAACCAGGTACAGAAACAAAAGTTACTCCCGAAAGTGATGTACCAATCATTCCGAAGGCGACCAAGTACCAAGGGCTTTGCTTGTTTCCTGCGTAAAAGGAAGATGAATTCGCATTTTTCGAAGTTACTCGAGCCACTAAGAATAAAGCAATGAAATAAACCACTAGAATAAGTGGAACTAAAATTTTAAAATCAAGCATTCTTTCGGTTTTTTGTAAAAATAAAGAAAGCATTTTATCTAAATCTTAAATTCATTACGATTCTTTCAACACGAACTTTATCTTTGTGGAAAAAACAGATTTTATGCATTTAGTGATTTTTTCAGGAATTCTTTTGATTGTAGCAGCAGCGATTGTTGGAGTTGTTTACATGTTTTTAAACAAACAAGGAGAAAAAGAACTGCGTTATTTGCAGGGAGAATTGAAAAAACAGCGTCAAGAGTATTTTTTACCAACGCGATTGGAGGCTTATCAGCGTGCAATTTTATTGATGGAACGCATCCATCCCAATAGCTTGGTTATGCGTTTGCACAATCCGGGATTACCGGCAAGAGCCTTGCAAATGGAATTCATCAAATCCATCCGTGAGGAATACGACCACAATGTGGCACAACAACTTTTCATTTCTCCGGAAGCTTGGCAAATGATTAAAAATTCAAAAGAAGACATTATCAAACTAATCAATGCCGCAGGTGAACAAATGAATCCCACTTCAACTGGATTGGATTTGTCTTCTAAAATTTTTGAAATGCTTGCTCAATTAAAACAGCTTCCTTCAGAAGTAACCGTTGACTATCTTAAAAGAGAGTTTCAGGGGTTGTTTTAAATCAAAAAAGCTTTGCAGTTATAATACCACAAAGCTTGTACACCTAATTTTGATTTTATTTCATGCGTTTCCAATTTCTTCCAAAGGAATACGCTGTGCTAGTTCCGTATTTTTATAGCTGGAAGGAGTTATTCCGGTGATTTTTTTAAATTGATTGGAAAGGTGTGCGATGCTGCTATAGTTTAGTTTATAGGAAATTTCAGACAAGTTCAATTCACCGTAAAGCAAGAGTTCTTTGATGCGTTCAATTTTGTTAATGATAATGAATTGTTGAATTGTCATTCCGGTTATGGAACGAAAAACGTTCGATAAATACGTATAATTGTGATTCAGTTTTTCGCTGAGGAATACAGAGAAGTTCACTTTAATATTTTCATCCGAATAATGAATCATGTCAATAACAACTAATTTTATTTTTTCGCAGAGAATGGTTTTGTGGTCGTCCATCAATTCCAAACCTGAGGTTTTGAGTTTGTTTTTAAAATCAAGTTCTTGAATAAGAGATAGTTCTCTGAGAATTTCAACTGATCCCAGTTCCACATTTTGATGTGGAATTCCCATGTCGGTTAGAATTTGGCCTAATTCATTTTTGCATCTACTGCTTACCATGTTCTTGATGTAAATTTTTAAAATCATAGTTTGAAAATTTAATTGTGAATAAAATTGATTTGGTTCTTTATGAATTTGATTTGAAATGTATTTTAATGAACTTCGAAGTTGATTTCTTTAAGAATTTGATTATTTGGTATTGGTTCTTTCGACCATTGGTCTTTTTCAATTTTGTGAAAAATGTCGATGTTTAAACCGAAATCTTTCTTGAGTGTTTCCTTTAATTCGTCCGCTTTTGCGTCTTCGTCTAGAAAAATATAACCGTCGTTGTCTTTTTCACGGCATTTTACAAGCAAATTGGATTTGCCATCCACGTATTCTTTCACCTGATCGTATATTGCTGAGCGATGAATGTTAAAAAATTCAATTTTGAGGTGGGGGAAAAACTCATTGAATTCATTTTGTATTGCTTGAATTTTACGTTTGTTGCTTATTTCAATTTTGTACATGTGATTGTTATTATTGTTCAGTTGAGTTTTCTATTTCCATAATTTCAGCAAATTCATGTTGTTTTTGAATTTCCTTTTCGATGCAAAGACGTGCCATTAAATAAGTAACTGTTGATTCAGCTCCTTGATTGATATTGACATGGTCATGTTCCAGTCCATCATAGCATCCACCAGAAATTGGATTATAAACAATCTGACTAAGATGATTGTTTCCTAAGTACCACTCAAACGCGGTTTTCATGTAGGCTACATATTTGTTTTCGTTAAAACAATTGTTGAATTCGTGCAGAGCAATTATTGTATATGAAACGTCGATTGGTTGTTCTCCAAAGGGATGGACTTCCTTGTCTTT
>CANGLG010000203.1 GCA_947454395.1 Flavobacteriales bacterium | reverse complement strand
GAAATGGTTATTTTATTAAAACTACTTTGTTTTTTTGGTGTTTCTTTTTTGAAAGCCATTTTATATAATGTTTTCGTTTAATAATCAATTAATCCATAGATACGTTCAAACACAATCCTCTCAACTCGTGTAACAATACGTTGAAAGATTCAGGAATTCCTGGTTCAGGAATATTGTCTCCTTTAACAATTGCCTCATAAGCCTTCGCTCTTCCCATTACGTCATCTGATTTTACAGTCAAAATTTCTTGAAGGATATTAGATGCACCAAATGCTTCCAATGCCCAAACCTCCATTTCTCCAAATCTCTGACCTCCGAACTGCGCTTTACCTCCTAATGGCTGTTGCGTAATTAAAGAGTATGGTCCGATTGAACGAGCATGCATTTTGTCGTCAACCATGTGAGATAATTTAAGCATATAAATCACTCCAACAGTTGCAGGTTGATGGAATCTCTCACCTGTACCACCGTCATATAAATAGGTTTTACCCGATTTAGGAACACCTGCTTTGTCTGTCCATTGGTCTATTTCTTGTGGAGTTGCACCGTCAAAAATTGGAGTAGCAAATTTCACTCCTAATTTCTCTCCTGCCCAACCCAAAACAGTTTCGTAAATCTGACCAAGGTTCATACGTGAAGGTACACCTAGTGGATTTAAAACAATATCAACTGGAGTTCCATCTTCTAGGAATGGCATGTCTTCAGCACGAACGATATTTGCAACAATACCTTTATTTCCGTGACGACCAGCCATTTTATCTCCAACTTTTAATTTACGTTTTTTAGCAACATAAACTTTAGCTAGTTTCACAATTCCTGCTGGAAGTTCATCTCCAACTGAAATATGGAATTTGCGACGTTTGTAATTACCAAGTAAATCGTTCGCTTTAATATTAAAGTTATGAATAACTCTACTTACTAATTGATTAACACTTGCTTCAGAAGTCCAATTCAAAGGATTAACAATTGAATAATCCAATGCAAAAAGTGATTTATTAGCGAACTTCGTTCCTTTTTTAATCAACTCTTCTTTAAAGTTATTGAATACCCCAGACGATTTGTGCTCACCAAGAATAACCAATAATTTATCCACAAGTTTCTCTTTTAAGTCAGCAAAATCTTTATGGTATTCTGCATCAATAGTTTCTAAAACAGGTTTATCCTGATTTTTAGATTTACGATCCTTGATTGCTCTAGAGAATAATTTTTTGTCAATAACAACACCTCTCAATGATGGACCAGCTTTCAACGAGGCATCTTTCACATCTCCTGCTTTGTCACCAAAGATTGCACGTAATAACTTTTCTTCAGGTGAAGGATCTGTTTCTCCTTTTGGAGTAATCTTACCTATTAATATATCACCTTCTTTGATTTCTGCACCAATTCGAATTAATCCGTTATCATCAAGGTCTTTTGTTGCCTCTTCACTTACGTTAGGAATATCAGAAGTTAATTCTTCCATTCCACGTTTCGTGTCACGTACTTCTAAAGAGTATTCATCAATATGGATTGAAGTAAAGATATCATCACGAACTACTTTTTCTGAAATAACAATCGCATCCTCAAAGTTATAACCTTTCCAAGGCATGAAAGCTACTTTCAAATTTTGTCCCAAAGCAAGCTCACCACTTTGAGTTGCGTAACCTTCACAAAGAACTTGTCCCTTTTCAACTCTATCACCTTTTTTAACAATTGGTTTCAAGTTGATACAAGTACTTTGGTTCGTTTTCATGAATTTAGTTAACGAATAACGAGTTACTTCACTGTCAAAACTTACAAGCTTATCTTCAGAAGTCCAATCATAACGTATAACGATTTCATTGGAATCAACATATTCAACAGTTCCAGTTCCTTCGGCATTAATTAAAACACGTGAATCTCTAGCAACTAAACGTTCAATTCCGGTTCCAACGATAGGTGAATTTGGTTTTAATAATGGAACTGCTTGACGTTGCATGTTCGATCCCATCAATGCACGGTTGGCATCATCATGCTCTAGGAATGGAATAGAAGAAGCTGCAATTGATGCAATCTGATTGGCACCTACGTCCATCAAATTCAATTCTTTTGGAGCTACAACTGGGAAGTCACCTTCATAACGAGCTTTAACAACTTCGGAAAGGAAATTTCCTTTATCATCAACCTTAGCATTTGCTTGAGCTATCATTTTTGAATCTTCCTCTTCAGCTGCAAAATATACTGGAGATTCATTAAGAACTACTTTACCGTTTTCAACTTTTCGGTAAGGAGTTTCAATAAAACCAAGTTTATTAACTTTTGCAAATACACAAAGAGAAGATATCAAACCAATATTTGGACCCTCAGGTGTTTCAATCGTACACAAACGACCATAGTGTGTGTAATGCACATCTCGAACCTCAAATCCAGCTCTTTCACGAGATAAACCGCCTGGTCCTAGTGCAGACAAACGTCTTTTATGGGTTACCTCTGAAAGTGGATTCGTTTGATCCATAAACTGAGATAGCTGATTTGTTCCAAAAAACGAATTAATTACAGAAGAAAGAGTCTTCGCATTAATCAAGTCAATTGGAGTAAATACCTCATTATCTCGAACATTCATTCTCTCTCTAATAGTCCTAGCCATTCTTGCTAAACCTACTCCAAATTGAGCATATAATTGTTCTCCAACTGTTCTTACTCTTCTATTTGACAAGTGATCAATATCATCAATATCCGCTTTTGAATTAATTAATTCTATCAAATACTTAATGATTTTAATAATATCATCTTTTGTTAAAACTCTTGATTCTTCCGAATTATCAAATCCTAACTTTTTATTCAATCTAAAACGACCAACTTCACCTAAATCATATCTAGCATCTGAGAAAAATAATTTCTCAAAAACACCTTTTGCAGTCTCATAATCTGGTGGATCTGCATTTCTCAACTGACGATAAATATGTTCAACAGCTTCTTTTTCAGAATTTGATATATCTTTTTGAAGCGTATTGTAGATAATTGTATAATCCGTTGAATTTGCATCTTCTTTATGAAGAATAAGTGACTTTACACCAGAATCTAATATTGCATCTAAGTGATCGTCAGTAATAACTAATTCTCTATCAAGAATTACTTCATTTCTTTCAATAGAAACTACTTCACCTGTGTCTTCATCTACGAAATCCTCAATCCAAGTTTTCAAAACTCTAGCTGCTAATCGTCTTCCAACTAATTTCTTCAAATTAGCTTTGCTTACTTTTACTTCATCAGCTAGACCGAATATTTCTAGAATATCGCGATCTGTTTCATAACCTATTGCGCGAAATAGCGTTGTAACAGGAAGCTTTTTCTTTCTGTCGATGTAAGCATACATGATATTGTTAATATCTGTAGCAAACTCAATCCACGACCCTTTAAAAGGAATAATTCTTGCGGAATATAACTTAGTTCCATTTGCGTGTCGGCTTTGTCCGAAAAACACACCTGGCGATCTATGCAACTGCGAAACAATTACACGCTCTGCACCATTAACTACAAAAGAACCTTTTGGTGTCATATAAGGAATCGTACCTAAATAAACATCCTGAACAATTGTCTCAAAATCCTCATGTTCTGGGTCGGTACAATATAATTTCAATTTGGCTTTTAGCGGAACACTATATGTTAAACCGCGTTCAATACACTCCTCAATGGTATATCTCGGTGGATCGATAAAATAATCCAAAAATTCGAGAACAAATTGATTTCGCGTATCTGTTATCGGGAAATTTTCCGCGAAAACTTTAAAGAGCCCTTCACTCTCTCTATTCTCAGGAGTAGTCTCTAACTGAAAGAACTCTCTGAACGATTTTAATTGAATCTCCAGAAAATCTGGATATTCAAATTGATTTTTGCTTGATGCAAAATTAATTCTTGTTGAATTATTTGATGTTGCCAATGCTTTAATTTTTTAAGTTATTGGAATCTATTTTTTCAAATGTATGCTTAAAAACAGGATTAGGCATTCGCAAAAATGCGATGCCTATCCTGTATACAAAGTAGATTATTACTTAATCTCAACTTCAGCTCCAGCCTCTTCAAGAGACTTTTTAAGTCCTTCAGCTTCGTCTTTAGACACACCTTCTTTCAATGTAGAAGGAGCAGCATCAACTAAATCTTTAGACTCTTTCAAACCATTACCAGTCAACTCTTTTACAAGTTTAACAACTGCTAGTTTGTTTGCTCCACCAGCTTTAAGAATTACATCGAACTCTGTTTTTTCAGCAGCAGCTTCTTCACCACCACCAGCAGCTCCACCAGCTACCATTACTGGTGCTGCAGCAGCAGGTTCGATACCGTATTCGTCTTTCATTATTGTTGCTAACTCATTAACTTCTTTTACTGTTAGGTTAACCAACGTTTCTGCAATTTGCTTTAAATCAGCCATTTTATTTTAAATTAAAAAAGGTTTATAAATAATAAATTATGCTCTTTCTTCG
>CANGLG010000202.1 GCA_947454395.1 Flavobacteriales bacterium | reverse complement strand
TGATTATAACATTACGAACCGTATGGGAATGACATTTCGACTTAGACATTATCGCTCAGCAATAACTTATTATTCGTTTTACGGTTTGCAAGATGATGGTAATTTATCACCATTGAGTAATTACCAAGGATTAGACGTTGATGGAAATTCTGCTTTCAATATAAACTTTAATGCATTTACAATCGACCTTATGTACCGTTGGGTCTTTCAACCCGGAAGTGAAATTAATGTTGTTTGGAAAAACTCCATTTTTACTTCCGATGATAAAGTGGCTGAAAAATACTTTTATAACCTGCGAACAACATTTAATAATGGCCCGACGAATAGCATTTCCATAAAAGTCATTTATTGGCTTGATTATCAATCGATAAGGAAATTAGTTAAAGAAAACCATTAGTATTACATTAAAAATCTGACTCAAACGCATTTATCACTTCAATACTTTCGCCAATAACTCTTTTAAATGAGCGACCTCAGTTTTTAGCATCTCGATTTGATCTTGATATAATTTGCGCTCAGTATCAGAAATAGAATTATTGATATCTCCGAATACATTACCTCCATTCGGGTTGTTCATCACATTAAAAACCATGGATTCATTGAACGAAATAACTTCTTCCGGCTTCATTCCTAAAACTTCAGAAATCTTCTCCAGCTTAGTAAAAGTTACTTCGGATTCGCCCAATTCAATCTTGCTATATGCAGATTGTGTAACACCCAATTCTTGCGCCAAATGTGTTTGTGTCAGATTTTTAAGCTCTCTTAATTTCTTGATTTTCTGACCGATGTGCATGGTACGGAGATCCATAATTGTTTTTTTAGTGTCACAAAGGTAGAAAAAAATAAAAAAAAGGTAAGGTTACCGTTTCAAGCCAACTTTTTCGTGTTTAATTGCTATTTCTATGTAGAATAGTTTTGATACGATTATATTATAATCTAAACGACTTTATTACAAATTAAAACCTCAACTCACTGGTATGAAGACAAATAAATTTGTAAAAAATTAAAATTATGAAAAAATTTATTGCCGGATTTATATTGTTGTCAGGGATATCCTTAATTGGTTATTCTTGTGGAAGTAATTGTACTAATTGCGGTGGAGATGGATGGGTTGAAGTTTATGGCGTGAAAACCGCTTGCCCGAAATGTGATAATGTAAGAAAATAATAATTACCTCTTAAATTTTTAAAATTGAAAAATCTTATCTATTTACTTTTTGTTGTTTTGATATTTTCGTCTTGTTCTTCGGTTTCAAAAAACCAGGAAAAATTGATAGGCGAATGGTTGTATGCGGGTTCTACAGATAGTTACCTAACAAGGCTCGGGGAAAAACAATTAATTAATTCTAAAGATAGATCAAAGCTTATTTTAAACAATGGAAATTGGACGTTAGGTGAAAATTCAGGAGAATGGGGCGGAGGAGACGAAGTTGTTGCTAGTTTTTTAAGTTTCAAAAATTCAAAATTTTCATCAGATTACACAATTAACGGAGTTGATGCTAGTATTGAAACAATTAATAATATTAAAACAATAGTTTTGGAATTAACAATCTCATCCAGTGGAACTGGTGTTTCAACTGTTAATGGTGAAAATTATGTTGTAGAAAAGAATTTTTCTGATGTTTTTAAATACTATTTTGTCAAAGCACCTCGTGAAAAAAAAGCAATTAAAAAATACCTAGAGGAAAAACCATTCATGGATATCGTAGAGGATATTAATAAACAGTTAAAAAATAATGCTCCTTCCGAGATTTCAATTGAAGGAAATTCTTTGTACTATATTTCATTAAGCAATGGTAAAGATGGAGGTGTTGGAAAGGAATTTCTTGAAAAATATAAGAAAGCTTTAAAATTAGGGATTGAAAAAGGTAAAAATATCAAAAAACTTCAAGAGGTATTAATGTTACTAAGTGATGATGACAAAGATGGTATTTCAAATAAAATTGAGAAAAAATTTGGTATGAACCCCAAGAATAAAGATAGTGATGGTGATGGTTCAGATGACTCAAATGAATTTAATGGAATTTATGATGAATTTACATTTCAAGAAATTTTTAAACCTGAATTTAAAGCTCTTGATAGTGATGGAGATGGCATTATAGATGCACTTGATTCAGAATAGTTTTTAATTTCTAAATTAATATATTTTGGTTGGGTTTATTTCATTTGTTATAATATTTTTTGCTTTTGCGTGGCTTTTCGGCAACACCACTCATAAATTATGTCCTCATTGTAAAGAACCTATTGATAAAAAAGCTTCTGTGTGCAGTAAATGCACAAGAGAAATTTAGTTTTGATTAAAATAAAATTTTTCAAATTAGTTTTAAGCTCAAGTAATTAAATTTAAATTTTGGGATGGTTTCTTAGTTTTACTCTTGGCATTTTTATTTTACTTATGATAATTGGAAAAAGAAAATCTTGTCAACATTGTAAATCCGATAATGCAAAATATGCAATGGTTTGTCAGAAATGCAGTAGAGAAATTTAATAAACTAATAAAGCAATACTTTCATTTTCCAGCCAAATGCAAATGCTCAGTCAAAGATGACTCAACATGTTCAGCAATCAATTCGTAAAAAGAGTTACTTTCATGATTGATTTGAACTTGCTCCAAGGCTTTATAATAACGCATACGATCTTCAAGGTTTCCTTTCAAATTGGCAATCGTATAACCATTTTTCAATAAAATCAAATTCATAACTAAACGTGCCGTTCGACCGTTTCCATCAATAAATGGATGAATAGTAACCAAACGTTCATGCATTTCAGCAGCAAGTATTACTGGATGAAGAAAATCTTTTTGAGACTCATAAAAAATAAAATAATCTTCCATCATTTTATCCAACAAATATGGCTCAGGTGGCACATGAGCGCTACCGGAAATACGCACCGGCAAATTGCGATAAACACCCGCATTTCGGTTATCCACACCCTTTAATACCAATTGGTGAAGTTGTTTTAAACGATACGCATTGAAAGGAAGATGAGTTAAAACAAGTTCTTTTATTAGCTCAATCGCTTCTTTGTGATTAACTACTTCCAAATGTTCTCGCATGCTTTTACCACCGATGGTAATCCCTTCATTAATGACTAAATGGGTTTCCTGTAATGTAAGCGTATTCCCTTCGATGCGATTACTTTCATAAGTGTAGGCCGTATGAAAGTACTCCTCCATCTTCTGTAATTGCAATTGATTCAATGGCTTTGTTGCCTCCCATAGCGACTTCAACTGATCGATTTGTTTTAAGTTATCCTTAATGTTTGAAGACAATTGAACGGTTTGGTATTTATTTTCACCACTTAAATAGGAAACACGTTCTTCAGCAACTATCAACACTTGCTTCGCAATTTGAGGATATCCTTTTAGCATTGTTAGCACTTCATCAGCCAAAAATTCCTTTAATAATTCATTAAAATCAATTTCCAATTCTTGTGCTAGAATTTTTAATTGTGCTTTTGTTGGCTTGCGCTTATTCGACAAAATCCGACTCATCAAACTCGAATCAATTCCAAGTAATGCTGCAAGTTCGTTGATTCGAATACTTTTTTCTTTTCTTTTCTGATTAAGCAAGAACATTATAATTGTTTTTATTTGTCATGACTAATTTAGTCATTTTTTATTGAAACATATATTATTTCAACTATTAAATCATAAAAACACTTATTTAAGACACTTGAAATAGTCAAAGGGTTCCTGGCAATCATTGCATTGGTAGTGTGCTTTGCAAGCTGTACTACCGAATTGGCTGACCATACGCGTATTACGTGACATACATTTTGGACAAGGAACGACTGTAGGTTCAGAAAATAAAACGCTTTTATCTACTTCATGTTCAGGAGGCGCGATGCCATATTCACGCAATTTTTGACGTCCTTTTTCTGAAAGCCAATCGGTTGTCCAAGCGGGAGAAAGTATGGTTCGTATATTTACATTCAAAACTCCTTTTTCATGTAGTTTTGATATAATATCTTCCTCCATGACCTGCATTGCCGGACAGCCACTATAAGTTGGTGTAATTGTAATTAACCAAGATTTTTCATCAAATTGCGCATCACGAACAACACCCAAATCTACCACTGAAAGTACTGGAATTTCAGGATCGCTAACTTCTTCCAGCCAATTTAATATCTGATCTCTGGTTACCATTCCAAATTCGGATAGGCACGTTGCATATATTGTAGTTCGGATAATATGTAACCCATTTGTTCAGAATGACGTCCTTTGCGACCTCCTTCAAATTTCCAGTTATTGCTTGGAATTGAAATTGTTGCTTCAGAGAAAATAGATTTGACTGTATTTTCCCATTCACTTCTGACATAAGATAAATCAGGTAAAATTCCAGATTTTGTCAATTCAGCATCAACTTCATCAGTGTAGAATATTTCATCTGCATAACGCCAAAGATTATCCAAAGCTTTTTGAATTCTTTGATGTGAATCCTCAGTTCCATCTCCCAAACG
>CANGLG010000201.1 GCA_947454395.1 Flavobacteriales bacterium | reverse complement strand
CCATAACCGGTAATCATGTCGGCAATAACATATTTTTTATCAACGGATGGTGTGAATTTTTCATCTTCGATAACTTTCAATACTCCTTGACGAAGTTGTCCGATTCGGTTGATTTTTTGAGATTCTTTGGGTTGGAAGTGTCCGTTGAAAACACCTTCCTGAGGATGCCAAACACCACAATCTTCAGTAATTGGAATCACTTCATGAATTTCGTCCACATTCAAATCACCACCGGTTCCATAATAATTCTTTAATAAAGGAGAAACAGCAGCATACCATCTTCTTAAAACTCCTTCTTTGCGTGGATCTTTCGGATCGAAATTAATACCTGATTTTGCACCACCAATTGGAGGACCGGCAACTGTGAATTTCACTTCCATCGTTTTTGCAAGGGATTCAACTTCACGTTTATCCAAACCTTTTCGCATGCGTGTTCCCCCACCTGCGGCACCGCCACGAAGTGAATTGATTACAACCCAACCTTCTGCTTCTGTTTCAGGGTCTTTCCACTCAAATACAATCTCTGGTCTTTTATTTTCGAATTTTTCTAATAGTGCTTTCATAAATTGATGATTTCTAAATCGCGACAAAGGTCGAAAAAAATCTGAAAAATGAATGAATTAATATCCAGGAATATGTAAAACTCCCGAACAAACTTCTTTTTTTGCTCCTGTGACTGAAGCCAATGTTGTCGTTTCATTTCTTTGGTATCTCGCTCCTAGAAAAGCAAAAACAAGCGCTTCTTTAAAATCAATTGTCTTTGTATCTGGAATTATGATTTCTCCTGAAAAATGATATTTCAATCGCTCGATAAGAAAGGTGTTTTTTGCGCCGCCTCCCGTGATAAATACCGACTTTAATTTCTCAGACTTCAATATGTTGGCAACTTGAATAGCGATGTGTTCTGTAACTGTCCTTAATAAATCAAAAACATTGTTTTTTGCTAAAATCAAAGGCTGAAAATGACTTTCAATCCATTCGGTTCCCAGTGATTTTGGACTTTCTTGCGAATAATAAGCCAAATTATTAAACTTTTCAAGTAGCTCTGAATCAACATTTCCGCATCGAGCAAAATTCCCGTTTGCGTCGTATTCTTTTCCCAATTGAAGGGATAATGAATTCAGTGGTAAATTTCCCGGACAAATGTCAAAGGCGATTATGTTATTGTTCTTTGAAAAACTGATGTTTGTAAATCCACCAATATTAAGGAATGATTCTGCTTTTCCATTGAAAAGATTGAAATCACCGATTGGAACCAAAGGAGCACCTTGTCCGCCGGCAACAACATCACGTGTTCTGAAATCATTTATAACATTAATCCCTGTTGTAAAAGCCAAAGTGGAACCACAACCAATTTGATAGGTAAAGCCATTTTCAGGTTGATGAAAAATAGTTTGTCCGTGGCAAGCGATGGCATCTAGTGAATTTTTTTGAATGGAGAATTTTGCAATAAAATCATTGACTTTCTCCCCATAAAATCGACCGATTTCTTTGTCAAGAATCAGCATTTCAGGAACAGAAAGAAATAAATAATTCTTTAACTTTGATAAAATAACATCGTCGTAAGGTACCGTTTCACAATGACTTAAATCATAATGAATCTCCTCAGTGCTATAATCAAACTGAACGCAAGCAATATCCAATCCATCAAGTGAAGTTCCTGACATTAGACCAATAATTTGAAGTTTATCCTTGCGATTATTGTTGAACATAAGAGATTTCGATTATTTTTGTCAAAAGTAAATAATTAAAAGCTTAACCATGAATTTTGAACTAACAGAAGAACAATTGGCGGTAAAAGAAGCGGCAAGAGATTTTGCACAAAACGTTTTAAAACCGGGAGTAATTGATAGAGATAACAAACAACAATTTCCTGCGGATGAAATTAAGCAATTAGCAGAGCTTGGTTTTATGGGAATGATGGTTGATCCGAAATACGGAGGTTCCGGAATGGATACCTTATCGTATGTTTTGGCGATGGAAGAAATCTCAAAAGTAGATGCATCCACTTCTGTTTGTATGTCAGTAAATAATTCATTGGTTTGTTGGGGCTTGGAAAAATTTGGTTCGGAAGAGCAAAAACAAAAATTCTTAGTTCCACTAGCTACGGGTGAGAAAATTGGAGCTTTTTGTCTTTCGGAGCCAGAAGCAGGTTCTGATGCTACCTCTCAAAGAACTACAGCCATTGACATGGGTGATTATTATTTATTGAATGGAACAAAAAACTGGATTACCAATGGTTCTTCAGCATCCACTTATCTTGTAATTGCGCAAACAGATGCTTCTTTAGGGCACAAAGGAATTAATGCCTTAATTGTTGAAAGAGGAATGGAAGGATTTGTTGTTGGGGCAAAAGAAGATAAAATGGGAATTCGCGGAAGCGACACACACACTTTGTTATTTAACGATGTGAAAGTTCCAAAAGCAAATAGAATAGGGGAGGACGGATTTGGTTTCAAATTCGCGATGAAAGTATTAAGTGGAGGAAGAATTGGAATTGCAGCTCAAGCATTGGGTATTGCTGCGGGTGCTTTTGAATTGGCAACAGAATACTCGAAACAACGAAAAGCATTTGGAAAAGAAATATACAAGCACCAAGCAATTGCCTTTAAATTGGCAGACATGGCTACTGAAATTGAAGCGGCTCGTTTGTTGGTTTACAAATCGGCTTTGGATAAAGATGCAGGTAGAAATTACGACCAATCAAGTGCCATGGCGAAATTATATGCTTCAAAAGTAGCAATGGAACAAACGGTGGAAGCCGTTCAGATCCACGGTGGGTATGGTTTCGTAAAAGAATACCATGTGGAGCGCTTGATGCGTGATGCGAAAATCACTCAAATCTACGAGGGTACTTCCGAAGTTCAGAAAATTGTAATTTCAAGAGGCGTATTGAACGCATAGTTTTTTTTAAAAAAATATAATTGAAATCCTGGTCAGTTTGGCTGGGATTTTTTTATTTTAGAGTACTTGTTTCTTGGTAAAGAATTTCATAAAACACTGCTATTATTTATGATTTTAAGACGCTATATTAATTCGCATATTTCACTTTTGAAACTATAAGTTTATCCGTTTGCAATTTTATATTCTAAATCTACATTCTACCTTCTAATTCCACATTCTAAATTGACCCAAAATAAAACTATATCAATCGCACAAAATCTCGTTGAACGCTTTCGACAATAGTTGCAGGTAAATTCAACTCATTCGCTTGGGCGTTCCAATACGCAATGGCATCTTGAATTTCCTGAATTACCTTTTTTGGATTTTTTATCGTGAATGTTTCAGCAATGGTAAGTGCATCTTCCAAAGTAATATCAACCCGTTTACCATTTATCGATAAAGCCCTGCTGGTTCTTGTGTAGTTCATTAACGGATTCAAGGAATATGTAATGTCATACGCTGGTGAAATATTCCATTTGTCTTGTTTTTCATCATAGATGAACGAGTGATTTTTCAAATGATCGTCTGAATTAAAAAAAACAACATTAAAAATCATACGTTTAAAAAGTTCTTCAATATCGCGATAGGGTACTTTAAGAAACAAAGCCAGTTCAAAGAGGTTTTCATAACTTGAATCTTTCGGGCTTTGATAATCCCAACCTGTTAAACCAGTCGCTGTCAAAACATGTTTCTTCTTTCCCTCTTGACGATCGAAACGAAGCGTAGCAAAGTGTTTTTGCTCAATTAGTTTAGAAGGCATCATGGAGATTCCAAGTTGAGTAGCTGTTAGGTAATAACTGTATTCAATGACTTCCCGACTGTATCCCAATTCATCATCCAAATGCAGTTTGATTAAATAGTGATTGTATTCGGAAGAATGATTCAAATCCCCTGGAATAATTTCTCCAGAAGTTTTGTGTTCCGAAATAAGAATTTTAGGCCTAGCTCCTCCAGCTGAAGATCCAATTTTGAAAATATTCAACAAAGCCTCATGATTGAGTGTTGACTCATGCTGTTCGTCTTTGGCTTGTAAAACTTCTTTCAATACAGCAATAATTTCTGTGAGGTCAATCGATTTTGATTGAGGAAGTTCCTTGCTTGGTCGATATTCTAGCGCTCCCATTCCACGGTCTGCCACATAAGCCAATTGCTCAATGACAGAAATTTGATGAAATTCTTTGTTGCCTGACTCCATCCACTTTTTGAAAATAATATTTCCAAATACATCGGGTAATGAATCAGCAATCATCGGAGGAAGCCCTCGGAATGTTTCTGAATTAAATTGACTGAATACCTGAACTTGTAGTGTTCGTTTTAAGATGCCTGTTGATGGAAATAAGTTGTGAAAACGATCGCTTTGAAGAAAATCGGGATTGTATTGAAAAGAAGATTTCTGTTGATTTTCATCAAATCCCAACCTCCCAATTTCTTGACCGAAGCAAAATACCGTTATGATGTCATTTTTCGCCATAATACTAATATAAAGAAGTCAATTGTTCGGTTTCATTTCGTTTATCAATCAAAAAT
>CANGLG010000200.1 GCA_947454395.1 Flavobacteriales bacterium | reverse complement strand
TAACAGATGGAAAAACACTTTCCAACTTAGGATTTACAGTTGAGCAGTTACCCGCTTTATTCATCCCAGACACCTATAAATTGTATTATGATACGGATGAAAAAGTATTTGTAGACCGAATGGCTCAAGAGTTTAAAAATTTTTGGACAGCAGCTAGAAAATCGAAATTGAATGCAATTGGTTTGAAATCTCCAAGTCAGGCTGTGACTTTAGCAAGTGTTGTTTACTCCGAGCAATCTGTTAATTCTGACGAATGGCCAATCATTGCCGGTTTATATTTAAATCGAATCAATCAAGGAATTAAAATGCAATCGGACCCAACTTTTAAGTTTTGTTGGGGAGATAAATTGAAAGGTGTTCAGCGATTACTTAATGTTCATAGAGACATTGATTGCCCTTACAATACATATAAAATCAAAGGTTTACCTCCGGGTCCAATTTGTTTGCCATCACCCAAAGTGGTTGACGCCGTCTTAAACAGAGCAGATGTAAAATACATTTATATGTGTGCAAAACCGGATTATTCAGGAAGACACAATTTTGCTGTTTCAGGAGCAGAACACATGAGAAATGCAGAAATTTTCCAGAATTGGTTGGCTGCAGAACTTCGTAAAAAATAATTTAAATGAAAAGAAGATCATTTTTTAAACTGGGAGCTGTTGCAGGTGCGGTTTCCGTTTTGAAGCCTATTAACGGTGCTCAAATTTTGGGTTCTTCTTTTGAAGGTAAATCGGAAGGTCCAATTGTTTTATCTACCTGGATTCATGGGCTGGAAGCAAATCGTGCAGCGTGGAAAGTGCTTGAAAAAGGAGGTAAAGCCATTGATGCTGTTGAACAAGGTGTAAAAGTGACGGAATCTGATTTGACAAATAGGAGTGTTGGTATTGGTGGAAGACCAGATCGTGATGGGCATGTTACGCTAGATGCTTGTATTATGGATGAACAATCAAGGTGTGGTTCAGTCGCTTTTTTGGAAGGGATTATTCATCCAATTTCAGTTGCTCGAGCTGTGATGGAAAAAACACAACATATTATGCTTGTTGGGGAAGGAGCTAAGCAATTTGCACTTGACTTGGGTTTCAAGACAGCTAAAACACCACTTCCGGAAGTTAAAAAAGAATGGCAAGATTGGAAAAAGGAAAATAAAGACCTATTTAAAAAACCGGAAATAAATCATGAAAACCACGACACAATTGGAATGATTGCTATGGATTCAAATGGCGATTTCAGTGGTGCTTGTACTACAAGTGGTTGGGCTTATAAAATGCATGGTAGAGTAGGGGATTCACCGATTATTGGCGCGGGTCTTTTTGTAGACAATGAAGTAGGAGCTGCAACGGCTACTGGTCTCGGGGAGGCAATTGTTCGAATTGCAGGAAGTCACACTGTAGTTGAACTTATGCGTCAAGGATACACACCTACGGATGCTTGTAAAGAAGCGGTAAAGAGAATAATTTCTAAGCATAAAGATTTAACGAACCTACAATGTTGTTTCTTGGCAATTGATAAGAAAGGAAATTATGGTGCTTATTCTGTTTATTCTGGATTTAATTTTGCATTGAAAACAAATTCTGAGGATAAAATGGTTGATTCAGAATTTGATAGGAATTGGTAAGTATATTTTGATTAAAGTGTTACAAAATACTTTTTTTAAGTTCTAGACAGTATTCAAAAATGATAAGCATGAAACAAATCTTCACATTTCTTTTTTTTACATTAGTTTTTAATTCATTTTCGCAATCCAAAAAAGATAATTTAACAAAAGTAATTAAACAACGAGATAGTCTTCAAATAGAGCTCAAATTACAAAGTCAAATTTATCAATCAACTATTGATACGTTGGATCAAATAATCTCAGGTCTAAAAAACGAAATTGAGAAATTGGAAAGTAAATTAAGGTCAATTGAAGAGGTAAGAATGGGAGAGCAAATATGGATGAAATATAACTTGGATGTTGTTACATTTCGAAATGGAGACACAATCCCTCAAGCACAATCTGATGAAGATTGGCAAAATGCTGGTTTTAACAAACAACCGGCATGGTGTTATTATGCATTGGATGAAGGAAATGGAGTTGAAAAGCGTTATGGAAAACTTTATAACCGTTATGCAGTTAATGACACCAGAGGATTAGCTCCTGAGGGTTGGCATATTGCTTATGATTATGAATGGAAAGGTCTACAGGATTATCTTTATACAACTGATTATTTTTTTGAGAGTATTTTTTATTCTGGAGAAACAGTAAATCAAGAAACTGATGAATTTAGTAAGAAATGCCTAAAGATTGGTTTTGGAGGTTGGCGCGATGTAGGTTGTGGAGCATTAGGTGAGAATGTGTATTATTGGACTCAAATGACAGGAGAAATTGATTCAAATCCACGCGTATATATGGAAGCAAGAGAGAAAAAATCAGGAATCTATGATTATTTGAGAACATACAAAGATGATTTATTTATTTTTAATTCAACATCATGGATAATGGGACACTATGTAAGATGTATCAAAGACTAATTTGAATTTTTTAAAATGTCTTATTACAAATCTTTATTTTTAGTTCTATTTGTGTCTAATTATTTATTTGCTCAACAAGAACTTTCATGGGAGTTTTTTAACCCCAAAAGTAATTCTTGGAAGAATTTTGGAAAGGCAGGAAGTATTCAAGAAAAATTTATTGAAAGTGGTGAATTACCAGATCCATTCTATGGTACAAATGAAGTAGAATTTAAGTGGATTGAGGAACGGAAATGGGAATTAAAAACTCAGTTTTACCTTTCAGAAGAGGAGTTTAAAGCAACGTCACTTCAACTTTTTTTTCCAAATATTGATACTTATGCAGAGGTCTATCTAAACGATAAAAAAGTATATTCTGCAGCTAATTTTTTTCATCCACATTCCATTGAAATTAAAGATTTAGTTGTTTGTGGATACAATCATATCAAATTGGTTTTTACTCCTCCGATTTTATACCATGAAAAGCAATACAATTCAGAATCTTTTCATTATCCAGCTCCAAATGATTTTAATCCAATAAAAGCAGCACCGTTAACTCGAAAACCGCAGTATCAATTTGGTTGGGATTGGGCTTTGAGAATCAATACAATTGGTTTTTCAAAACCAGCTTCTATTATTATTGGGAAAGAAAATGAAATTTTAAACTGTGTAGTATCCACAAAAGAAACAACCGAAAATTACGCGTGGCTGAATTATCACATTAATTTGGATAAAAATGATTCCGAATTTATTTTAATTTCTGATTTGCTTGGTGTTATTTCTGCGGACGATATTTCATTAAAGAAAGATGGTTTTCAAGTTGATTTAAAAGTTGATTCACCTCGACTGTGGTGGCCAAAAGGTTTGGGAGAGCAATACTTGTACTCAGATACACTCCGACTATTTAATAAAAACAAACAATTACTGGATGTGCATGTTGTTCGATTTGGTATTAGAAAAGCCGAGTTGGTTCAGGAAAAAGATAAATGGGGTACTTCTTATGAAATTAGAATCAACGATATTCCTGTTTTTTGTAAAGGTGCAGATTATATTCCTCAATCGGTCTTCCCTGCATCAGTAAAAGATGAAGACATTGTCAACATGATTGAACAAATGGATTCGTCTAATTTCAACATGGTTCGTGTTTGGGGAGGAGGCTATTATCCAGATGATATTTTTTTTAAAACCTGCGATGAAAAGGGCATTATGGTTTGGCAAGATTTAATGTTTGCTTGTGCTATGTATCCTGGCGATTCATCGTTTTTAAATTCAGTTGAAAGAGAATTGAATTATCAGATTCCTCGAATTACGCAGCATCCGAGCGTTGTCTTAATTAATGGTAATAATGAAGTAGATGTTGCATGGAAAAATTGGGGATTTCAATCTCAATATAATTTGAATGAATCGGCAAATAAAGTGATTGAAAAAGCTTATGTCGATTTGTTTCAAAAGTTAGCTCCTAGAATAGTTTCAACATTTTCCAAAACAGCTTATATTCATACTTCCCCATTAAGTAATTGGGGGAATTCTGAGTTTTATAATCATGGTTCTCAGCATTATTGGGGAGTTTGGCATGGTAAAGATCCCATGTCTGATTTTGCTAATAAAATAGGTCGTTTTAACGCAGAATATGGATTTCAAAGTTTCCCTGAGTTTTCAACTTTATCTGCTTTCTGTGATAAAAAAGATTGGAGTTTACAATCTAAAGTAATGAAACACCACCAGAAAAGTTATGTTGGCAATGAGATGATTAAAAAACACGCAGACAATATGTTTGGAGAAGCAAATAGTTTCGAGCAGTTTGTCTATTTTTCGCAGTTAACCCAGGCTTATGCAGTTTCTTCTGCAGTCTCTGGTCACCGATTGGATGCTCCACGCTGTATGGGTACATTGTATTGGCAACTCAATGATTGCTGGCCAGCACCAACATGGTCAAGCATAGATTTTTCCGGAAATTGGAAAGCATTGCATTATGCCATTCGAGAAGAT
>CANGLG010000199.1 GCA_947454395.1 Flavobacteriales bacterium | reverse complement strand
TTTGCTTGCGGATCAGCATCAACAATCAATGTTTTATATTCAAGTGCTCCTAGACAACCACCTAGATTAATAGTTGTGGTAGTCTTACCTACACCTCCTTTTTGATTCGCAATTGCAATGATTTTTCCCATAAGATTTCCTAAGAGTAAAATTATAATAAGATTTCTTTGATTTGTTGCATTCCATAAGGAACTTTTCAACCAATTTTTTTGATTCAATGTTTATATCTGATTCGATTAGTTCAAGGAATTAAAAATGTTTTATTATCTTCGGAGATACAATTTTGTTTTTGAGCGAAATGGATAAAATTCATCTTAGAATAGGAAGTTCACCTGATAATGATATGGTTATTGAATCTGAAGGAGTCGATGCATTTCATTTGGAATTATTTTGCGACACAGAAGGAAATGTTTTCATAACTGACTTAAATACGAAAAATGGAACATTTGTGAATGGGGAAGAATTAAGCGGATACATTTTATTAAAATTAGGTGATAAAGTAGTTTTGGGAAGACATTATGTTTTTAGATGGGAGAGTTTTATACGAACAGATAAAACTTTTTCAAAAAGAGAAACATTCTACAACGAAACGAATGAAAATTCGAGTAATTTAAAAATTAAAAAAACAGATGTTAGCACAGATGTTTCAAATAAACAACTGTTTTTAATTTATGGGGCGATACTTTTAATAATTCTTCTAATGATTTTTGCAATTTGAAAAAGTTCTTTTTTACATTTTTATTGATTCCAATTTTATGTTCTTGCACAGGTAGTGTAGCTTCCTTTGAATTCGAGGATTACAAATGGAATAATAGCAGTCCTATTGAAATGAACTTTGAAAGTCAAAAAAAAGAGACTAAAAATTTATTTCTAGATGTTAGATCCATTTTTGGAATTCCTTATAAGATAATCTCTCTGAATTTTACTCTTGTAAAACCCAATGGTGAACAAATTGAATTTTCAAAAGAATTAAACTTTAATGAGGAGAATTTAGATTGTTCTGGAGATTTCTGTGACCAGAAAGTACTAATCCTAAAGAATCTTAAGTTGGAAGAGGGCAAATATTATCTGACTATATCTCATCAAAAAATGAATATCGATCTTTATGGATTGATGGAATTTCGTTTAATTGAAGAATAAATTTTAAATCTTGTCTCTGTTTTAAGAAATTATTAGTAATATTGCACCCCAATTGTAGCGATTGGATTTAATATTAGAACAATGAACGTAATAAGTGAAATTCAAAAAGAATTAGTGGCAGTTAAGGAATTGCCTAAGTTTGGTGCAGGAGATACCATTTCAGTTTCATATAAAATTGTAGAAGGAAACAAAGAAAGAATTCAGCAATTTCAAGGTGTTGTTATTCAACGTAGAGGAACAGGAACAACTGAAACTTTTACAATCCGTAAGATGTCAGGTAACATTGGTGTTGAGCGTATTATACCTATTACTTCACCATTCATTGACAGTATTACTGTAATTAAACGTGGAGCGGTTAGAAGAGCAAGGATTTTCTATTTCCGTGAGCGTACTGGTAAGTCTGCAAGAATTCGTGAGAAAAAGAAGTTTTCTCACTAAGAAATTCTTTATAATAGTTCAAAGGGATGTCAATTGATATCCCTTTTTTATTACTCAATTATTTTAAATTCCGTCCTTCTATTTTTTGCACGATTACTATCAGATGTATTTGAAACCCTCGGTTGCGTTTCACCAAATCCAAATGCTTCAATCCTCTCTGCAGAAATTCCCTTCTCAACTAAATATGATTTTACTTCATCTGATCTTTTTTGAGATAATATTCTATTTTGTTCGTCATCTCCCAAATCATCAGTGTGACCATTTACTGCAATCCTCAAAGTCGGGTTCTTCTTTAAATAAGTTGAAAAACTGTTAAGTAAAATCAAGGATTTATTGCTTAATTCCCAAGAATCTGTAGCAAAATATATTTCATCTAGCTGATAAGCTTTTCCAGGACGAATACTATCAACTTTAATTTCATCTAGCTGTATGGACGAACTTTTCTTGGTTTCAAAAGTTTGTTTTTCTATTACTTTAGCATTAAAAGCAAGACCTTCTTTTCTTGCGCTTATTGTGACATCCTCTATTTTTGAGACCTTAACAACAGCGGCATATCTTCCATCATCTCCGTTGATATTAAATGTTTCAGTCTTTCCACTTTCATTGTACGTTACTTCAATTTTAGCATCAGTAACTGGGTTGCCTTTTTCATCTGTCAAAGTTCCTTTTAGAATGACCACCTCTTGTGGACGAGCTTTTTCGTATAAATCAAACGCATAAATGTTCCAATCCCCTTCTTTGTCGCTTGAGTAATAGGCTACTTTACCATTTGTAGAGACAAATAGTCCAAGTTCATCTTGCTCTGAATTTATTGGATAACCGATGTTTTCTGGTTTCGACCAACCATTATTTTCTTTTCTAATATAAAAAATATCAAGCCCACCCATTCCTTTTCTTGAAGACGTGCTACTAGAAACAAAGTACAATGTTTCACCGTCTTGATGAAAAAATGGACTTTTATCTTTCCCGCTGGTATTGATTAATTCGAAAGGTTTAGCAGTGCTCCAAGTTCCGTCTTTTTGACGTTCAGACAAATAAATATCATTATCTCTTGAGCCTTTTCTAAATGAAGTGAAAAATAATAATTGTCCATCAGCTGATAGTGATGGCTGTGCTTCCCAACCATCTTTAGTATTTATGTTTGGTCCCATATTTACAAGAGGAGTCCATTCAAAGTCATTTCCTCCTTTACCTGAACGCTTGAACTTTGTTGTATA
Source organism: Flavobacteriales bacterium (assembly GCA_947454395.1). Classification (GTDB taxonomy): domain Bacteria; phylum Bacteroidota; class Bacteroidia; order Flavobacteriales_D; family Crocinitomicaceae; genus UBA952. The sequence continues at coordinate 1,746 of CANGLG010000199.1, read as the reverse complement.
AAGATCGCAATTCAAATAATCTTTTCCATAAATTATTTCTTTCTTGCAAGCACAAATAACCATTTCTTTATTATCAACGGAAAGTGTTGCTGTACCATAATTGTAGAATGAACCATCGTTAAATGGTCTAGGAAGACGGTCTCCATATGTAAAAACATTTTGACCTTCATCCAACCTTGAGGCTAAAGTGAATTCTTCCTCAATTAAATTTGCAATATTTCCAAGGTTAGTATTATCAACTTTTCGAGTAAAAAACATCAAGTCATTATCCGGAGAAATCATCGGAAAATATTCATCCTGTCTTGAACTAACATTGGTTACCTTATTCGGAGAAAAAGGCACAGGATTCTCCCGTAATGTTTTTTCAAATTCAAGATCTTCAATTATTGCTGTTAATTCTGCTTTTTTCTGAATGAAGTCATGAGGTAACACCGCATAGTTATCTTCCGGAAAGGCAACGAACTTTTTCAAGTAGGGGAGAGCGTTCTTTAAATCACCAGTTGACAACAAAGTAATTCCGATATTGTAATAACAATCTGCATGGAAGTTAGGACACTTTTTTATTGTAGCTTGATAAAAATAAAGTGATTTCTTTTTTAATGCATCACCTTGGTTTTGAGTCTTTTCTGATTTTAGTAAACGTTCAGCCTCTTGATCGCACAATCTTCCATAGAGAAAATAAGTTTCTGCGTTATCAGGGTATTTTTGAATAGCGTCGGCAAACTTCTCTGTTTTTTTTTCAAACGTTTCTTGCGCCATGGCTGAAGAAAGTAACTTGATTATTTTCTTATCACTAGTGATACACGGATCATTCTCTTGAGAAAAACTGAGGTTGATGATTGCTGAAAATAAAAAAGTCGAGACGAGTAAACGTTTAGTCATTTGGTTGCAAATAAGTCGAAGACTTATAGCTAAAATCATGCAAAAGGTTACATGTTTACTCGGTTAATTTATTTTTTTTAACACTTCGCAAACTTTTGATATAGAATCATCAGAAATATCGAGATGGGTAACCATTCTCAGCATTCCAGGACCAAAAGGCATAATTAAAATATTATTAGATTTAAATTTTTCTATTATTTCATCTCTTTTGGAGTGGTCTTTCAAAATAGTGACAACGATATTTGTTTCTACTGGAACTACTCGCTCAACCCATTTACAATTATTTAAAGCCGTTTCAATGATTTTCGCATTTTGATGATCAATTTTTAAACGACTCACATTATTTTTCAAAGCAAATAAACCTCCAGCGGCAATAATTCCCGCCTGTCTCATTCCTCCACCAAAAACTTTTCTCACTCTGCGCGATTTTTTAATAAAATCTTCACTTCCGAGTAGGATGGAACCAACTGGTGCGCCTAGTCCTTTAGAAAGACAAATAGATATAGAATCAAATTGAGAGGCGTAAGATTTGTAATCAACACCATTTTCTACCAAAGCATTAAAAAGTCGTGCACCATCTAAATGAAGGGGGATATTAATTTGTTTACTTAATAAACGGATTTTTTTAATTTCATTGAAGTCATAGATTGCGCCGCCACCTCTATTTGCCGTATCTTCAATCGAAATCAGCTGTGTTAATGGGAAATGCACATCGTTTTCTGGGTTAATCCACTTTTGAACATCTTTAGCAGTTATTCTACCACGATCCCCATCTAAAAGCCGAACAGAAGCTCCTGAATTTCTTGCGATTCCACCTCCTTCATATTTGTATACATGACTTTCATGGTGACAAATTACTTCGCC
>CANGLG010000198.1 GCA_947454395.1 Flavobacteriales bacterium | reverse complement strand
CTGCCTTTTCATCAGTCAATTCACTGGAGAATAGGATACGACAGCGAAGAAATCAGACATGCATTTCAAAATCGGTTTACCCATGATTTAATTTTATTACCAAAGAAATTCCCAAGAAATACACCACATTATCCAAGGCTGAATGAGCAAGGAAATCCTGTTTTCGAGAGTGAGTTGCGTAAAAAAGACAAGTATTACGTTCAGTTAGGTCTAAATGGGAATTGGTCGGAATGAAATTATATTTTTTTTAATGTTTTTGCAGATAACAAGCTGCATTATTCTTACTAAATTTGAATTACAAAAAAGCTACCATGAACGTTCCTGTTACAGTTTATACTGAAATGACACCAAACCCGACAACAATGAAGTTTGTCGCGAATAAATACTTGCTTGCAACGGGTGATACTGTTGAGTTTTCAAATAAAAATGAAACAAAAGGATTTTCTCCTTTGGCCGACGAATTATTTAATTTTCCTTTTGTTAAAAATGTATTTATAGCTGCAAATTTCATTACAATTACCAAAACGGATAATGTCCCTTGGGATTTTATTGCAATGGAACTGCGTGAATTCATCAAAGGTTGGATTGCTAATGGAGGAGAAGTGTTGATTCAAATGCCTGTAGCAAAAGTCACTCAAGCTGTTTCCGAAGAAACGAAATCGCTAAAAGAATTTAATCCCACAGAATTTGATGATCCCATTCGTGCGTTATTAGATGAGTATGTACGTCCTGCAGTAGAAAATGATGGGGGAGCAATAGACTTTTTAGGTTTTGAAGAGGGAAAAGTTACCGTTGTGTTAAAAGGTTCATGTGCAGGATGTCCTTCATCAACAGCAACATTAAAAGGTGGTATTGAAAATTTGTTACGTCAACATTTTCCTGAAGTTAAGGAAGTAGTAGCAGTTAATGGATAGATTCCTTATTAAATAATATGTTGGTTGTTTCTTTATTAATCAAGAATTATTATTTATATTTATCTAAACAAAATAATTTCATTTTTTGTTAACTTATTTTTAACATCGACTATAAATGGTCAGTCAGGATATTGATTTAAAAGGTGCACTCAGAACATATTTTGGATTTGATTTTTTCAAAGGAGAACAAGAGAAAATCATTCAAAATGTATTAAACGGAAAGAATTCATTTGTTATCATGCCTACAGGCGGTGGTAAATCAATGTGCTATCAATTACCATCGTTATTAATGGAGGGAACATCGATAATTGTCTCGCCGTTAATTGCCCTAATGAAAAATCAGGTAGATGCAATCAGGAATGTAAGTGATAGTGAGAACATTGCACATTTTCTGAATTCTTCTTTGTCAAAAAGTGAAATCCAACAAGTTAGAAAAGACATACAGGCCGGAAAAACAAAGATGCTTTACGTTGCGCCTGAATCACTTACAAAACAAGAAAATATTGATTTTTTAACTTCTGTAAATATTTCATTTTTTGCAATTGACGAAGCTCACTGTATCTCTGAGTGGGGACATGATTTCAGACCAGAATACAGAAGATTAAGAGAAATTTTTGAGCGCATTTCCAATGTGCCAATTATTGCATTAACTGCAACAGCAACTCCTAAAGTTCAATACGATATTCAGAAAAATCTGAGTATGTTGGATGCCCAAGTATTCAAGTCTTCATTTAACCGAGATAATCTTTTTTACGAAATCAGACCTAAAAGAGATATTGAAAAGCAGGTTATTAAATACATTAAAAACAGAGAAGGAGAAAGTGGAATAATCTATTGTTTGAGTAGAAAAAAAGTAGAAGAAATCGCTGAGTTACTCCAAGTAAACGGAATAAATGCACTTCCTTATCATGCTGGATTAGACGCTACAACTCGAGCAAGGCATCAGGACATGTTTTTGATGGAAGAGGTTGAAGTCATTGTTGCTACCATTGCATTTGGAATGGGTATTGATAAGCCAGATGTTCGTTATGTGATTCATCATGACATTCCTAAGTCATTGGAGAGTTATTATCAGGAAACGGGACGTGCCGGTCGTGATGGTGGAGTAGGGGAATGTATTGCTTTTTACAGCTACAAAGACATTGAAAAACTTGAAAAATTCTTACAGGGAAAACCTGTTACTGAGCAAGAAATAGGCCGACAGCTTTTGAATGAAATTGTTTCCTATGCAGAGACTTCTGTTTGTAGACGTAAGTTTATATTACACTATTTCGGAGAAGTTTTTGAAGAGAAAAAATGCAATGAACAATGTGATAATTGTAGAAATCCAAGGGAGCGACGAGAAGGACAGGAATTTGTTCTTATATTATTGAAAGCGATTAAAACTTTGGAAGAGACACAAAAGTCGAAGCATTATTGCGCTTTTCTTTCCGGACATATTACATCAGATATAAAGGCATACAAACACGATAAACTTGAAGGATTTGGTGAAGGAAAAGAACAAGATGAACATTTTTGGAACGCAGTAATCCGTCAAGTTACTTTAGGAGGTTTAGTGTATAAAGATGTTGAAACTTTCGGAACCTTGAAGTTAACCGAGGCCGGTAAGGCATTTATTGATAAACCGGAATCTTTTATGTTGTTAAAACAACATGATTTTTCCAATACGGATGATGATGATACCATTGTTCAGGCAGGAGGTAAAGGTGGTGCTTTTGATGAAACACTTTATGACTTACTTGTTGATTTGAGGAAGACACTTGCCAAACAAAATAATATTCCTCCATTTGTTATTTTTCAGGAACCATCTCTGAAAGACATGTGTTTTCAATATCCAATTACCATCGATGAATTAACCAATATTCAGGGAGTTGGAACCGGAAAAGCACAAAGATATGGAGAGCCATTTGTGGCATTAATTTATGATTATGTTGAGCAAAATGACATAGAACGTCCGCAAGACATGGTTGTGAAATCGCTTGTGAATAAATCGGTTTTAAAAGTTCAATTAATTCAGAATATTGATAGGAAATTACCTTTGGAAGATATAGCCAAAGCTCAAGGTAAATCATTTCCGGAAATTTTGGATGAAATTGAATCCATAGTGAATTCAGGAACAAGGGTAAATATAAATTACTACATCAACTCGATGTTAGATGCTGATAATCAAGAAGAAATTTTCGATTATTTTTCAAGTGCTGAAACAGATGATTTAATTGCGGCTTACCATGAATTTGACGGACTCTATACAGAAGAAGAACTACGGTTGATGCGAATCAAATTTATGAGTGAAGTAGCAAATTAATCTCTTAGAATTTCTTCAATTGAGTTTCTAGAAACTGCGTGGTAATTATTCTTGTACTTTTGAAATATGTTAAGTGCAAACTCTTTTGTTTTAATTTCAGACGAAAGTGCCTCGTAAATAGGAAGAATGTACTTTCTTCTACCAACTTTAGCAAGGAATTTTTCAATTTGTGGGTTTAATTCTGAATAGTTGTTTTTAATTCCCAAAACAAACCAATCAGTCATTATTTCAGCATTACCACTATTTTTAAATCCAAAATAAGAATCAAGTTTTTTTAGTTTGTTTTTAGATATCCCAGAAGGTAAGGAATGAATAAACGTTTGCCATTCTTGAACAATGAAATCATTTCGTTTAATTTGTTCAATATATTTTCTTCTTCTCTTTTTACCTTTCACTTTAATAAACTTATACTTTACCATAGGGGCAAAAACATCAATTCCTTTTGCGTAGGTTATTGCTAAGTCTTTCATCCGGTTTAATCGCGCCGAATTGATTTGAAGACAGTTATTTGGTAATCCTTCTTTGTAAATCCAGTCGTTGTAATTGAATGAACTTTTGTTTGGGGAAAGTAAATGTTCATTTAAAAACGAAACAAACATTTTTGAATTAACAGTTTTGAAAGAATATTTTTTAAAGTACGCTTTTAAAAAACTATCGAATTTTTGCCTTCCGACTTTTTGTTCCAGTGTTTTTAAGAAAAATGCCCCTTTGACATAGGCTATTGCTGTCATTGCATCATCAGGATTTCTCTTTTTTAAGTCTAGATACAATCTACTATCTTCAGGATGTTTTGATGATTTAATTTGTTTTAATTCTTTTTGTAAGTCATAAAATTCAATAGATGCAAGAATATCAGAAACCTCTTTTCCGTTCAATTCTTCCATAATTCTTTCTTCAAAATAGACAGTAAATCCTTCATTCAGCCAGAAGTCATTCCAAGTTCTATTTGTAACTAAATTTCCTGACCAAGAATGTGCTAATTCATGAGCGACCACGGAGACTAGGCTTTTATCACCTGTAATTAGTGTTGGGTTTACAAATGTAAGCATCGGGTTCTCCATTCCTCCAAATGGAAAGGAGTAAGGTAAAACCAAAATATCGTACTGATTCCATTGATATTTGCCATATAACCTCTCTGCAGCATTCATCATTTTAGGGATATCATCAAACTCTTTCTTACATGCAGGCATAAGCTGAGGTTCACAATAAACTCCCGTATTTTTTGAAAATGAATGATAAGACAAATCTCCAACGGCAAGAGCAATCAAATAAGATGGAATCGCTTTCGTCATTTCAAAATAATAAATACCGTCGTTATTTTTCTTTTTT
>CANGLG010000197.1 GCA_947454395.1 Flavobacteriales bacterium | reverse complement strand
TATGATGATCGCTCAAATAATTGGACTTTCTGCTACAGGTGTCTATTCCACTGTTTTTTTTCTTGTAAGTGCTGTCCAGGTACCATATAAGTCGATATTAAAAGTAGCTACTCCAATTGTCGCTGAGCAATGGAAGTATCGAAAATTAGATGAAATGCAGGAGTTGTATAAAAAGGTAAGTTCTGTCAGTTTGATTTTTGGATTTTTCTCTTTTTTGATTATTTGGTTGAATGCAGATTTGATTTTTTCAATTCCCGGAAAAGAATTTCTCGAGGGAATTTGGGTATTTTTATTCTTGATGGTCGGTAGATTAACTGATATGTACTGTGGTATAAATGGATTAATATTTGTAACCTCTAAAAAGTATAAATATGAAATCTACTTTACCATATTTATGATATTGGCAGTTTATTTTTTAAATCTCATTTTTATTCCGAGATGGGGAATAGCAGGTGCTGCAATTTCTACCGCAATAGCCATTATGATTTACAATTTTGGAAGAGTAATTTTCATTTTCAAAGTATATAAAATACATCCTTTTTCTATACAACAGTTTAAGTTACTTCTTTTAGCAATTCTAACTTATTTTATTGGAAAGGCGGTTTCGTTCAACATTGAGCAGAAGTATTTACTGTTTGTATTGGAATGTTTGATTGTGTTTTTATTCTTCTTACTTCCAATATATATCTTTAAAATTGAAACAGAATCGGTTGACTATATAAACAAAGTAATTTTATTTATTAAGCAAAAATCAAAACAAAAAAAATCCTAAGATAGCTTTTTTTTCAGTGCTTCGATTGCATCTTTCAAACCTTCTTTTTTCTTTCCCCCTGCTGTGGCAAAAAATGCTTGTCCACCCCCACCACCTTGAATAAAGGTTGAAATTTCACGAATGATTTGAGAAGCATTTAAGCTTTTTTCTGCTACAAGATTTTCTGAAATGATTAAACTTAATCCGCATTTTTCATTATCGTTATTCCCTATTATTCCAATGAAATTTTCAGTTTCATTTTTCAATTGAAAAAGTAAGTCTTTGATTGAATTTGAATCCAAATCTACGATTTCACCTAGAAAATGATATTGTCCAATTGAATGAATTTTTGACTTTAACTCGTTTTTCAAACCTTTAGCTTTATCACGAAGTAATTGTTCTACTTCTTTATTTAATTGTTGATTCTTAGAAATTAAATCTTCAATTGCTTTTGTCAAATCTTTCGGGTTTTTCAATAAACCTGCGATATCATCTAGTTTTTCTGCTTTATCTCGAAAATACTTTTCTGCTGTAGGCCCTGTAATTGCTTCGATTCTTCGAACTCCTGCAGCGACCGCAGATTCAGAGGTAACTTTGAATAAACCAATTTTTCCGGTTGATGAAATATGGATTCCACCGCATAATTCTACTGAATCGCCAAATTGGATTACGCGCACATTGTCACCGTATTTTTCTCCAAATAACGCCATGGCACCCATTGACTTTGCCTCCTCTATTGGAACAGCTCGTCTTTCATTCAATGGAATATTAGCATGGATTGCTTCTCCCACAATCATTTCAATTTGAGACATCTCTTCGTCTGTCACTTTCGCAAAATGAGAAAAGTCGAAACGCAGGTAATCCGAATTGACCAATGAACCTTTTTGCTCAACATGAGTCCCTAGTACTTTTCGCAATGCAAAATGAAGTAGGTGAGTAGCTGAGTGATTGAAGGAAGTCAAAGCTCTTTTATTTGTATTTACTTGAGCATCAAATTTTCCGGAAAGGTTTTCAGGAAGTTTATCCGTTAAATGGATAATCAAGTTATTTTCCTTTTTTGTATCGAAAATCGAAATGACGGATTCATTGTTCTTCAAAGTGCCTTTTTCACCAACTTGACCTCCACCTTCGGGATAAAAAGGAGTTTGATTTAAGACAATTTGAAAAAATGCTTTTCCTTTTTGTGAAACCTTTCTGTATTTGATTATTTCCACAGTAGCTTCCGTAAAATCGTAACCGATGAATTCAGTTGTTACATCCGGGTTGATTTGCACCCAATCATCTGTCTCTACTGCCGTCGCAGCGCGAGATCGATCTTTTTGAATTTGTAATTCTTTGTTAAAGCCCTCTTCATCAATACTCAGACCATTTTCTCTTGCGATTAAAGACGTAAGATCGACTGGAAAACCATAGGTGTCGTATAATTCAAAAACAGCTTCTCCGGAAATAATTTTCGTATTTTGAGATTTTAACTGAATAATTAAATCATCAATTCGTTTGATACCCAATTCAAGCGTTCTGAAAAAACTTTGTTCTTCTTCTTTTATAACTTTGTAAATCAGCTCTTTTTGAGTCAATAGTTCTTGGTATGGATTTCCCATGATTTCGCCTAGAACTGCCGATAAATCACAAAGGAATGGTTCTTTTAATCCCAATGTTTGGTATCCATAACGAACAGATCTTCTGAGAATTCTACGAATCACGTAGCCTGCGCCATTGTTAGCGGGTAATTGACCGTCTGCAATTGAAAATGATATAGCACGAACGTGATCTGCAATAACTCTCAAAGCGATATCCGTTTCTTCTGACTTTCCATAGGTAATGCCTGATACCTTAACCATATGTTGAATAAGTGTTTGGAATAAATCCGTATCATAGTTACTTTGTTTGCCTTGTAGCGCCATTGAAAGTCGTTCCAATCCCATTCCGGTATCGACATGAGTAGATGGCAAATTTTCTAGAGAACCATCCGCTTTTCGATTGAATTGCATGAAAACGTTGTTCCAAATTTCAATTACTTGTGGGTGGTCGTTATTTACCAATTCCAAACCATTGATTTTTTGCCGTTCTTTTTCATCCCTCAGGTCTACATGAATTTCTGTGCAAGGACCGCAAGGACCAGTATCGCCCATTTCCCAAAAGTTATCTTTTTTAGATGCTAAGATGATGCGATCCTCCGAAATGAATTTTTTCCAAATGTTATAACTTTCTTCATCCTTTGGGACATTATCTTTAGAATCACCTTCAAAAACGGTTACGTACAATTTGTCTTTTGGAATTTTATAAATCTCAGTCAATAATTCCCAGGCCCAAGAAATAGCTTCTTCTTTGAAATAATCTCCAAATGACCAGTTTCCAAGCATTTCAAACATGGTATGGTGATAAGTGTCAACTCCAACTTCTTCAAGGTCGTTATGTTTTCCTGATACGCGTAAACACTTCTGAGAATTCGCCACCCTTCTTTCTTTCGGAGTTTGATAACCCAAGAAAAAATCCTTAAACTGATTCATTCCGGCGTTCGTAAACATTAAAGTTGGGTCATTTTTCACCACCATTGGAGCCGATGGTACGATTAGATGTCCTTTGCTTTCAAAGAAGTCGAAGAATTTTTGACGGATTTCAGAAACTGTCATGCTATTTATTATGAATGACCGCAAATTTAGTTTTTTTAAGTCTATATAGAAGTATGTTGGATGAATAAATGATAATGTGCTTCAATGTAATTTTGGTAAAACAATTCAGCTGTTTCCTTACTTTTGTAATAAAAAACAAATGGAATTCATTGAAGAATCACTTGATAAATATGTGTGTAAACATACTTCTTCTGAAAATGATTTATTGAAGAGAATTAATCGTGAAACTCATTTAGAAGTATTACAACCAAGAATGCTTAGTGGTCATTTTCAGGGCAGAGTATTGAGTATGCTTTCAAAAATGATTCAACCAAATCGAATTTTAGAAGTTGGTACTTATACAGGTTATTCGGCTCTTTGTCTTGCGGAAGGTCTGACTTCAGAGGGGAAATTAGTTACAATTGATGTAAATGAAGAACTTGAGAAGCGCGTTAGGCATTATTTTGAAGAGTCAGAATTCAGTAGTAAAATTGAATACAAAATTGGCGATGCAACGAAAATCATCCCTGAGATGAAAGAAAATTGGGATTTGGTTTTTATTGACGCGGACAAGATGAATTACATCAATTACTATAATATGGTTTTCAATCAGGTGAAAATAGGTGGGTACATCATCGCTGATAACGTTCTTTGGTCAGGGAAAGTGGCAGATGAGAGCAAAACAGACAAGGATACGGAATTACTTCGAGCGTTTAATTCACTCATTCACAATGATAATAGAGTAGAGGAAGTGTTATTACCAATTCGTGATGGTTTAATGATAGCAAGAAAAATAAGTGAATAGACAAATTGAAATTCGAACAACAGCTGATGGCTCTAAAACACTCTATTTACCAGAAATAGATGAGAATTATCATTCCTGCCATGGAGCCATTCAAGAGGCGAATCATGTTTTTATAAAAAATGGTTTGTCCGAATTTAAAGAAAAGCAGTCTATTTCAGTATTTGAAATGGGATTTGGAACGGGTTTAAATGCTTTATTAACGTCACTTTGGTCTGAAAAAAATGAAATTCATGTTGATTATGAAGGTATTGAAGCATATCCTATTCCCTCAGAATTATGTTTTCAGCTTGAATATCCAGAATCTTTGAGCGTGAATAAAAAAAATGACTTCGAAAAAATGATTCTTGCAGAATGGAATCAAACTGTTCAAATAACTCATTTCTTTAAAATCAAAAAAAATCATTTGAAAATTGAGAATTG
>CANGLG010000196.1 GCA_947454395.1 Flavobacteriales bacterium | reverse complement strand
GTCTTCCTGAATATTTCGGACAAATGAACCAATTTCATTAGTCGTGACTGATTTCCATGTTTTTCCAAAATCAGTTGTTTTGAAAACATACGGTTGATAATCGTTTTTTGCATGCCCATCAAAAACAACATACGCAATTTCTTTACCATGAACACTAGCCTCGATTTGGTAACACCAGGTATTTGCAGGTAAACCAATGATGTTTTTTGTCAAATTAGTCCATGTTTTACCTCCATCTTGCGTCAACTGAACATTTCCATCATCTGTTCCAACCCAAATTACCTGATCAGTCAACGGAGATTCAGCGATCGAAAATATAGTACAATGATTCTCAGCTCCCGAGTTATCGGCAGAGAGACCTCCAGAGCCCTCTTGATTTTGTTTTGTTTTGTCATTTGTAGTTAAGTCTGGGGAGATTTTCTTCCAGCTATCTCCACGATCATCTGAAACATGTAAAAATTGACTTCCAGAATATAATCTATTCGGATGATGTTTACTGGTTGAAATTGCAGCATTCCAATTGAATCGCAATTTCGGATCTCCATCAACAGGATATGGTTTAACCACTTTTAATTGTTGTTTCGCTACATCAAAACGCCAAATTGCATCTGCACCTTGCATTTCAGAATAAACCACATTCGGATCTGTTGGATGTGGATACACACGAAAACCATCTCCTTGTCCAACTAGTTCCCAATCTCTTGCTTCAACACCACCTGGACTAGCTGAAGGGCCAAACCACGAATTGTTGTCTTGTAAACCACCATAAACATAGAACGGAGTGCGGTTGTCGGTACTTACATGATAAAACTGACTCAGCGGTAAATCTTCTATCATCTCCATGCTTGATCCACCATCTAGTGAGCGATAAACACCACCATCTGTTGCAACAAACATTTTATTGGAATTCGCACAATCAAAAGCAATATCATGGATGTCAGAATGCATGGAACCTAGGTTTTTAAAGGTTTTACCACCATCGCGACTGATTGAGCCAAACAGTCCTGCTTTAGTTACAATATCAGCATTTTTGGGATCTACAGTTATGCGGGAAAAATAGAAAGGTCTTACCGTAAGAGCAAAATCACCATTTAAAAATTTCCAATTCGCACCACCATCATCAGATCGATACAATCCCTTTTCTTCTTTTTTCTCAGCTTCCAAAACGGCGTATACGGTTTGTGGATTTGAAGGAGCAATCGTCACAGCGATTCTTCCCAATTTTCCTTTAGGAAGGCCATTTTGAAGTTTTTGCCACGTTTTACCACCATCGGTAGATTTGTATAATGCACTATTCAATCCACCTGAATTAAAGGAATGAGCTGTTCTTCTGAATTCCCAAAAAGCGGCATACAACACCTCAGGATTAGAAGGATCCATTACTAATTCTGAGCAACCTGTTGAATTGTTAACGAAAAGAATTTTATTCCACGTTTTTCCGCCATCTTCCGTTTTGTATACGCCACGGTCATCGCTGTTTCCCCACAAAGCTCCAAGTGCAGCAGCATAAACGATGTTCGAATTTTTTGGATGAATTTGAATAGAAGCAATTCGGTCTGTTTTTTCCAATCCCATTTTTGTCCAGTTTTTACCTCCATCTGTCGTTTTGTAGATTCCATCTCCCATGGAAACACTGTTTCTTGTCCATGTTTCACCGGTTCCGACCCAGTAGGTATTGTCAGGGTTATTTGGATCCATTGTAACAACACCAATCGATTGACAATAACCATCAAAAATGGATGTAAACCGAACGCCGCCGTCTTGAGATTTCCATACGCCACCGCCAGCAGAACCAATTAATACTACATTTGAATTCTTTGGGTGTAGCTCAATATCTGAAACGCGACCACTCATTAAAGCCGGACCAATGTGTCGAGCTTTCAGGTCACCAAAATATTCACCTGCTATCATTTTCACTTGCGACAAGGCAGAAAAAGACACACCCGTCAAGAGTGCACAAAACGCTATTCGTAACATACGTGTAATTTATTTTTTTGGAAACTTAAAATCTTTTTCGTCGAATGTCGGATTTAATTCAATCTTTTCAAACTGAATTACCTGTGAACCTTCATCTTTAATACCATTACTAGTAGAGTAGGCAATGTAAACGCCATTAACCTCTTGATAGTCGCTAAACTTAGTTTGTGAAATTTTCCCTTTCATCTCACCTTCTTTGATTTCAGCTTCGACTAACACAGGGACGTTATTTTCTTTATCCAAGTAATAAAATTCAACATTCGAAACTTCTTTCCCTTCAACTATCATGGTTTTTTTCTCTAATTTAATTTTGTTACATTCTGCACCTTCCACTTTTTCTGTTCCAAGAAGCGTTGCTGTGTAACCCAACGATTTATAATTGATCAATGCATTTGGAAATTCCTTGGTTGCGCGTTTCGCATTTTCAGACGCATCGGCTGGAGACTCTTCTGGTTCCATGGTCATAAAATTCGTAGACCAACTTTTTTCACCGTCGAATGCGGCCATGGTCATCGTATTCCCCATAAATGTTACTTTTGTATACATACGTCCATCTCTCAATGAAACAACTTCCACAGGAATTTTCATTCCTCCCTGTTCAACGTTTGCCGTCATACGCATTCCGTTTACAGCGTCCCATTTTTTGCCACCAATAGCTTCGTGATAAGATTTGATGATGTCATCGACATTTTGAGCTACAAGCGACTGAATTGAAGCAAAACCCAAGAATAAAAAGAGTAGTTTTTTCATTAAAATTATTTTAGTTAATCAAAGATAGTTTTCTTTTTGAATTAGAGGAATGAATTGGGATAATAGGTTTGATAGATAGATAAATCGTTCAATAAACTGATTAAATTCTTATGAATTTTTTATCATCACAAAAAGTAATAAAAAAAGGTGGAATTTAAATTCACTTTTTAAAATTCTCCGAAAAAACCAAAACCAAAGTTCCGTGTAATAATGAATATAAATCATCACCAGTTTTACTCTTTTGTTTTTTTAGTAAACATATTTACCAATAATGGAAACTGCGAATAATTAGGATTTCCGAATACTTCGTTTAATACATTAATATTTGCCAAACAAACCTCTAATTCAATTTAAAAGAAAATGCCGAAAAAGGGAAAGGCTATCAATCCCCGGATTGATTTATAAATTCAAAAGGGAAATTACTTGGTGCTTTTTGATTCAAATCGAAAATTCAAAACAACTTCATAAGAAATTGTATTCGTACCACATTTTCCGGGAGTCCAAGGTGGCATTTTTTTGACTAATTCTATAATTAATTTTTCAAAATCGGGTATTTCTGATTTTAGAAACCGCATTCGTGACATTCTTCCGTTGGGATTGATTATGAATGAAACTTGGCAATTATATGTTGTATCAAAATCTGTATTCGAAAGTGGTGAAAAAGCTGAATTCGCCTCATAAAAATCCATCAAATCGCTTTGACCAGATTTGAATTGCGGTTGAATATCTGCGTTTATGTAAATTCGTTCATTTGTCAAGGAATCCAAAAAATAATTACACATTTTAATGGAAGGATTCAAAATGCGGATTGGAGATGTTATTAAATTCAATGAATCCAAAATTTCTCGTTCGGCGACAGAAGTTCTAGTACATTGATTCGTCCAAAATGTATTTTTGAGTTGAACATTTTCTTTGTAATAATTTTTGAATTCAAAAAACTTGAATTGATCAGATCCATTGAAAATCACATAATCCTTGTTGACTTCAAATGAGGCAATTCCACAACTTGAAGAACTACGAGGAGTGAAAATGGTTAAGGTATCTAAATGTGTTTGATTTTTGTACGATTTTAAAACCAGAACTTTCACGCGAATAACATTCGGTGCAATTGTTGATAAATCTAATAATTGGCCTTTGTCCTTGGACCATTTTACTAATGAGTCCGACCAATTTGGTAGAAGCGTTTCAGAATAGTTTATAAATTCTTTGCTTAAAACACGAGCATGAACAACCAAGTTTGATTTTTCGAAAGACATTTCAATCGATGACTTAGAATTACAGATGCAGGCCAGTGAGCTATTCATGATAATGGCGTTAAAAATCAAAAGGAAGATAAAAGTTGATGTTATTTTCACTGAATTTTATTTAATAATTATCTCATCAATAAAAGTCCAAGCAGCACTTCCTTCACCTGGCAAACCCATCGGAATTTCTCCGATACCGTAGATCGTAATGCGTATTTTTTCAACTTTCGACTTAAAATCGAATTTCCATTTCTCAGGAAAAGGAGCGTATCCGTCAAGTGGTGGACTTTGAGCCATGCCCACGCTGATTCCATTTTTCGGTGAAATGGTTTCAATGCTGATCATTTCGGGCGCATGAATCCAACTTCCTTCGTCTTGTAAAAAACTAAGTTCAATTTCCTTTATTTTTTGATTTTTACCTAAATCAACCTCGATTACAATGCTGTCGGTATCAAAACCAGTCCATTCATTTCCTTTCCAGGGGCGCGAACCAAATTGTCCATCAACTAAAATGACATCGCTATCAAAATATTTTGGGCTCGGTTTTGTGATGAAGTTTACTTTCGCACCCAATCCAAGGTGATTGGTTATTGAAATAGTATCATGAGCAATTTTGCCATTTCCATTATCCCACACTAGAGAAATGC
>CANGLG010000195.1 GCA_947454395.1 Flavobacteriales bacterium | reverse complement strand
TCTTCCATCCTGATACCACATCCAAATCCTGCTCAATTATCATCCTTCTTAATTCAGGAATTTCATCAGGAGAATCTTGTAAATCTGCATCCATGGTAATTATCACAGTACCTTTCGCTGCTTGAAATCCAACTTGTAAAGCTGCTGATTTCCCATAATTACGTTGAAATTTAATTCCTCGCACATTTATATCAATCTGTTTGAGATTTGAAATTACTTCCCAAGATTTATCTTTACTTCCATCGTCAACAAAGATAATTTCGTATGATAATTTATTATCACTCATTACTTTGTGAATCCAGGTATGAAGCTCGGTCAACGACTCATCTTCATTGAATAAGGGTATTACGATTGATAAATCAAGCATTAAATCAATTTTGGTTTAAAATTAAACGGAATAAAAGGAAATTAAGTTTTATTATTTTTGAAAATTTCACAGTTAATCTTTCATAACTTTAAAAACACTGTTTTTTACTTTAAGAAAATAAGCTCCTCTACTTAAATTTTCAACTGTAATTAAATCATTTAATTGAGTTATTTTTCCTTGAAACAAAATGCGTCCGTCTTGATCAAATAATTCGATTTCATCTCCCAATGAAGCTTGCTCAATCCGAATTATTTCATCGAAAGGATTAGGATAAATTTTAATTCCATTCTGCAAGTCATCCACTTCAGCTGTGTTAAAATTAGTTACGTAAAAATAATCAAATGCAGCTTCTGTAATATTAACATTTGGGTCTTCATCGGATGTTTTAACAAACAACTGCATTGTAGAATTCAATGGAATTAACCCTGAAATTGGGATGCTTTTGTATTCCCATTGCATCGAATTTGATTGAGGTGAGCCAACAAAATCTATTAATACACTCTCAGTGCCGTTTGACAGATATATCTTCAAACTGTCATCCACATTTAACGGACCGAAAAAACAATAAAAACCTCTTGAATAATTCAAAAACGGAGTTGAATAGGAAGTTAAATCCATTTGTGGGGAAATCAACATTGCAGTTCCTTTATCGACATCATCAATATCCGGATGCAATGTAGCGCTATTTCCTGTCAAAAAGGCAGATTCACCGCAATCTAAAAATTCATCGTGATTCACACAGGATCCAGTACTTGTTCCAAAAGGAACTCCTCGCTCCCATTTTCCTGATGTTGCGGTTCCAGTTGATGACCAACCAAAATCAAACTCAAAATTGTCAAAATATCCTTTTTCAAGTTCAAAAATCAAAGTTTGGGTATTTGCATCAATTATTTGCTCTGAACATTGCGTGATATATCCCCATTTTCCGACGAAAATTTTATAGTTTTCTTGATAAAATAAAGTGAAATTTTCCTCTCCTATTCCATTGCTAATTCCTGTATGTTCGATTAATGGATGAACAAGTTTTATTTGTGCATCTGAAATGAGATTGCCCGTTTGAGCCTCTTTAACTTGTACGTTTAAATTAAAAGGAGGAATCGGAATTAACTGTGTGTTTAAAATTGAAATTTGACTTTGATTCAGCTGGAAGGTCTCGGTTTTAGGATAATAACCCACTTTGTTGAATGTAATAGAATAAGTTCCAGATCCTAAAATTCCTGTTGCATAAAACCCATCAGACAAAGTAGTTTCCTTTTGATCATTTCCAACAATTTGAACTTTTACGCCACTCAAGGTATTTCCATTAGTTTGATCTGTTACAACACCTTCCAAATAACTGGCTTTCAAATAAGTCGGGTGCAATATAAAAAGTCCTTTCGTAATGTCTGCTGCTAAAATTGTACCTGACGGTAAAAAAGGATAAACGCCCCAACAACCATCAAATCCAGTTGTTTGACCTGGATACGTATCGAAACTTCCTACTTTGATGATGTTATTCGGATGAGTAATGTCGTGAATAATAATTCCATCCGAGTAATAACTTGTTATGAGAAAATCCCCTTTCACATGCGTATTATGAGGAATGATTCCTGCTCCCGGCGAGTTCTGCGTCTGATCCACTTCGGTAATATTTACAGGATTCGAAATGTCATAAACCGCTATAAATGCTCCTGAGACCTCATCCGTAGTAAAAACAAATTGACCATTTGATGATGGCCAAATATTGTGGGTAAAATTATTCGGCGTTGTTTTTGTCCCAAGTAAAACTGGGTTTGCTTTATCCGCAACATTAACCAAACTAAAAAATCCATCTTGTATGTGAGCCAAAAACAAGGTATCATTTCGAGCATAGCCATCATGAACATACCAATTATCAAACATACCAAGTTCTATCGGATTCATCGGATCAGTATGAACATCCAAAATAATGGCACCCCCATTTCCACGATTTACTCCAAAAACATAGGCATATCCATTGGCATCTACAAAACAAGTATGCGCCGACTGCCAGGGATTATTTGTTGGCCCAGTGTAAAGTGTATTTGGTAAAACGTTAGACTGTGGCAGCGGGCTTAAATCAATAATCTGTAAACCATCTTCTGCTTCGGTTGTGACATAAGCATAGTTTCCATAAACACAAGGATCTCTCCAAATTGACTGCGAACCAGGAAGCCAAAAAACCTCAACTGGATTGGATGGATTGGTAACATCTACAATTGAAGTCCCTTGTGAGGTTCCAACAATGGCATATTCATTTCCTAATTCATCAACAAAACCCCAAACATCGTTTAAATTCGCTCCATGTAACACTTGATAATCAATGTGCGAAATAGAATCAATATTGAGTTGAGCGTTTAATAAATTATTGAGAAGCAAGCCAAAAAAAACAATAAATGCCAATGCTTTTTTCATAAAAACAGTTTTAAGAATTCAGCTTTTCTAATTATAAAATAAAGATTGCCGCAATAATAAAAATAAGTATTATCACCAAATACTGCCAGACATCGGGAAAATACTTTTGAAACATCTCTTTCCAATTCATAAATTATCTTTTACAGATTAAAGTTACTTATATCCAATAAATTTCCACATTTAAAATGTCCTTTGGGGCAAACTTTATGACCATGAAGTCCGCAAGGCTTGCAATCCAGGTCTTTTACTTCTATTATTTGACGTTTGTCAGATAGAGGACCAAACCCAAATTCAGGAACGGTTGAACAAAAGAAAGCAGTGATTGGAGCATTCATAGCTGAAGCAAAATGCAGGGGTCCTGAATCGTTTACAAAATTCATTTTCGCATCTTTCATTAAAGCTGCAGATTGCATTAAGCTTAGTTTTCCTGCAAGATTTAGAGCTGAATCAACACTTGACTCAAGAATAATTTCTTCACACAAATCTTTATCACCAGGACCACCAATTAAATACATGTTTAATTCCAAATTACTTAATCTTTTAATAAGTTCAACCCATTTTTGTTTGGGTGCCTGTTTCGTATACCAGACTGATGCTGGAGCAAGACAAACAAATGGTTTGTTTTTAAAATTTGAAACGAAATTTAAATCAGTGTTAGAGGGATAAAGTTTTGGTTTCGCAAAATCAGGAGAACAAATGTCTGAAATCACTTTTAAGTTTCTTTCTACCTCATGGACTCCATTTCCTATTTCATGTTTATATGAAACATGATAGGAAAATGAAAATGGATTTTTACTGAACCCATATTTTTTCTTTGCTCCAGATAAAAATGTTAATAGACCAGAACTTGCGAAACGTTGTAAATTAAAAACAGCATCGTATTTTTCTTTTCTGATTTGGCGCGTTAATTCCACAATTGCTTTGACCTTCTTTTTTTTGTCAAACACTAAAATATTTCTCAATGTTGGGTGATTTTCAAGTAGCGTTTCATTTCCTCGCTTTACCATAAAATCAATTACAGCATCCGGAAATTTTAAAGTTAAGTTTTCAATCAATGGAGTTGCTAAAATGACATCTCCTATAAACGCTGTTTGAATAATCAGAAACTTTTTCAACTGAAATAATTATTTAAGCAAAGTTACAAATCCTCGCTTGCTGAACTTTATGTTATTTTGATCTTGGAAATTTATAACATACAGAAACACATCATTGGTAGCTGGCTTGCCAGAAGAAGCAATTTTACCGTCCCATCCCTGCGAATTATCATTTGTTTCAAAAACAATTTGTCCCCATCGGTCAATTATAGAAAAGTGATAGTTTGAGGTCGATACATTTGATAAAACAGGCTTAAATATAGGATTCAATCCATCTGGCGTAAAAGCATTTGGCACAAAAACAAGTGGCGTATATTTTATACACAAATCGTTAGATCTACTTGTTTCCGAAAAATTATAGCTATTGAGTCCTTCTTTTGCTTCCACATGATAACAAATAGAACCATTAGTATGTATTTGAGAAACATCATCTATGTAATTTAAAACGTTCGATGGAACAATGGCAATAGGTGTTTGATCAAATTCCCCATCTACTCCCCTAAAAATATGATATTCAACTATCCCACCATCAAAACCAATGTATGAAGACCATTGAATGGTATTTATCATGTAGTACTCATCGGTTGAACCAGAAACATAAATGGTTTTATTTTCATTTGTGTAATTTCCATCCTCGCCACAACTATCAACATATTTTGTTCTGTATTCCCAAGGATTTTTCTCTGTATCTACGTTGTCATCAACAAATAAAACAACATCGGAATTAACAATCGAGGAACCAATTT
>CANGLG010000194.1 GCA_947454395.1 Flavobacteriales bacterium | reverse complement strand
TTATAAAATCATTAAATGAAACAACAATCTATGTTCAGTTTCTTACAAATTCACTTTAAAAGTGCAGAAATAAATTATCCAATTAAATAAAAAAATAAAATGAAAAATAGCTTTTTAATTTTAGTGATGTTTTCCCTAATGATTGCTTCGTGTAGCGATAAAAAGGAAGATACTTCAAATACGTCAGAAACTTCAACGAATATAATATCATTAACAGATGTTCAAGCAAAATCTGCAGATTTATCATTCGGAAATCTTGAATTAAAGACAATTTCAAGTATAATAAAGGTAAACGGAAAAATTGATGTTCCTCCTCAGAATCTTGTTTCCGTAAGTGTTCCTATGGGTGGGTTTTTAAAATCAACGAAGCTTTTGCCAGGGATGCATTTGTCTAAGGGAGAAGTTATTGCAACGTTAGAAGATCAAGAATACATACAATTACAGGAAGATTATCTTACGGCAAAAACAAAACTAGAATTTGCTGAACTAGAATTTAATCGTCAACGTGATTTGAATCAAAGTAAAGCAAGTAGCGATAAGTTATATCAACAAGCAAGGTCTGAATACCAATCCCTAAAAATTTCTCAAAGCGCGCTAGCAGAAAAATTACGCTTGATAAATATTAACCCAAAAAATCTAAACGAAAACAATATTTCGAAAAGCATACAGCTTTTTGCCCCATTTTCAGGTTATGTTTCAAAGGTAAATGTGAACATTGGAAAATACGTGAACCCATCTGATGTTCTCTTCGAACTTGTAGATCCGAAAGATATCCATTTAAATTTGAAAGTTTTTGAGAAAGATTTAATTCAATTGGAAGTAGGACAAAAAGTTTTTGCATATACCAATTCAAGACCTAACCAAAAATTTGATTGTAATGTAATTTTAATTAGTCAAGACATTGCTTTAGACAGAACTGCAGAAGTTCATTGTCATTTTGATAAATACGATAATCAGTTGCTACCGGGTATGTATATGAACGCTGAGATTGATTTGAAGAATACAAAATGTTTGGCAGTCCCGGAGGAGTCTGTTTTAACATTTGAAGGCAAAAATTATTTGTTTGTAAAGTCATCTAATAAAAACTCATTCGAGTTACAAGAAGTGGAAATTGGCAACACAGAGAATGGTTGGACGCAAGTAATTAATGGAAGTGATTTTGAAAATCAAAGTATTGTAATGAAAGGTGCGTATGGATTATTGATGGCTTTAAAAAATAAAGCTGAAGAATAATTAAATAAAATTCAACTTTTTAATAAAAAAATCGTCTTAACTTTAGACTAACTAAATTTTGTACTAATGAAAATAATTAATTCAGTATTATTTGGGGTTTTTGTTGCTACAACGACGCTTATATCTTTTAATTCTTGTGAAAAAGAAGGTGGTTGTGGATCTAGCAATGTCAGTGCTTCAGGAGGAAATAAAAGTCACAATATGGGACAAAATTGTATGCAGTGTCACAAAACTGGAGGAGAAGGAGAAGGTTGTTTTGTAGTTGCAGGAACTGTTTACGATACACTTTCGACGAATACACTTTCTTCTGGTAAAATTGAACTTTTTACGGGACCGGATGGAACTGGTAATTTGGTTCATACAATTCAAGTTGATTCTAAAGGTAATTTCTATACAACAGAAAACTTTGAGATTTCTGGTTTATATCCTGTTCTTACCGGTCCAACCGGACACAAGTCCTACATGAGTAGTGCATTAACTTCTGGTGAGTGTAACTCTTGTCACGCAAGTTCGAATCGGATTAAAGGATATTAATTGAAAGCTTCAATTTTTACTGCGAATTCTTAATTCCAATTCTTTTATAAAGACTTCCTCTCGTTCTGGTGAAATTAGCAGATCATCATATTTATTATAATGTACAACTATTCCTTTCCATGCAGTTGACATTTTTAAGCCAGCATAAAGGCCTTTTTGCTTTTCAACTCTTCGAATATTTTGATATGGAATTTTACGAGTGATGAATAGGCTCTTACATATAAGTTCATTTTCTTCTAAAATAAAGAACGTTGTTTTGTATATTAACACTAAAAATAAGGTAATTAGGCTCAAAACAACAATAAATGCCCATACCGATGATTTATCTTGCTTATAGTAAACAGAGTAAATCGAAACGCAACTGTAAATCAAAAAAACAAAAAGAAATATCACTAAAAATGTATAATCTCTTTTCGTTTCATAGCGCATTTTTACCAAGCAAAAAGTGGTCTATTAGACATTAATGAATTTACATCTTTTCGAATTGATAAAATCTCAGATTCATTGTCTTTATTCATTAAAGCTCGATCAATAAGCGCAACAATTGCAGGTATTTCATTTTCTGTAATACCTCTTGATGTTATTGCAGATGTTCCAACGCGAATTCCAGATGTCACAAAAGGTGATTCAGTATCAAATGGAACCATGTTTTTGTTTACAGTAATATCAGCTTTAACCAAGGTGTTTTCAGCATCTTTTCCAGTAATTCCTTTGGATCTAAGATCAATCAGCATGCTGTGATTATCCGTTCCACCCGAAATAATTGTATAGCCTAGTTTTATAAGTTCTTCTGCCATGATTTTTGCATTCTTTAGAACTTGACTCATGTATGTTTTATAAGCAGGATCCAATGCTTCACCAAAAGCAACGGCTTTAGCAGCAATAACATGTTCCAAAGGTCCACCTTGAATGCCTGGGAAGACAGCTGCATCAAGTAAAGCCCCCATTGATTTTAGGTTTCCGTTATTCCATTTCAAACCAAAAGGGTTTTCAAAATTATGACGCATCATAATTACTCCACCTCTTGGTCCACGTAACGTTTTGTGTGTTGTCGTTGTGACGATATGGCAATGCTCTAATGGATCATTCAATAGTTTGGCTGCTATAAGTCCTGCCGGATGTGAAATATCAGCCAACACCAGTGCACCAACTTCATCTGCCACTTTTCTAATTCGGGCATAATCCCAATCTCTAGAATAAGCAGAAGCTCCACAAATGATCATTTTAGGTTTAATTTCTCTAGCTTTGGACTCCATAGCATCGTAATCAACTAATCCAGTTTCTTTGGAAACACCGTAAAAATTTGGTTTATATAGTTTTCCTGAGAAATTTACAGGTGAGCCATGAGTTAAATGTCCACCATGTGACAAATCAAAACCAAGAATATTATCACCGGGTTGAAGACAAGCTAAAAAAACAGCAGCATTTGCCTGTGCTCCTGAATGAGGTTGAACATTGGCCCAGGTTGCACCAAATAATTCACATAATCTATCAATAGCAAGTTGTTCAACTTTGTCAACAACTTCGCATCCACCATAATATCTTTTTCCAGGAAGTCCTTCAGCATATTTATTTGTTAATACACTTCCCATCGCTTGCATCACTTGTTCACTTACGAAATTTTCTGAAGCAATTAATTCAATTCCTTGTAACTGACGGTTTTTTTCCTCTTCTATTAAATTGAAAATAGTGGTATCTATTGCCATTATATTTTAATTTGATTGGTGTAATTAATTTGATAAATTTGTTCAAGCCCAGATTTAAGATTTGTCAAAGGTTTGTATCCAGTAAGTTTAAACAACTTTTCAGAACTTCCAACTCTTCGTTCTACTTCGTAATCATATCTGTTTTTCGGTGCTTCTAGATAAACAATTTCAGAATTTGAACCAGTAATATACTTAATTTCATTTGCTAGGTCCGTAATACACCATTCAGCCTCGTTGGCAATATTAACGATATTACATCCTTTGATACCAATTAGCCTCACGCAAGCTTCTACTGTATCGTCTATATAGGTAAAATCTCTTGTTTGATTACCCGTTCCAAAAACAGTGATTGGTTCATTTGCTATTGCTTGTTCAAAAAATCTAGGTACCACCATTCGATTATCCTGATTCCAACCATAAACATTAAAAAAGCGCAATGAGACTACGTTTACACCTCTTTCTTCATGATGCGAGGCAAGATATATTTCATTATAACGTTTTGCCATTGCATAAGAAGTGCGTGGATCAACAAGAACTTCCTCATTTAATGCATTTTTAACAATGGCTGAATGGCTGTAAATTCCGCTGGTTGATGCATACAAAATGTATTTCACATTATTTGCCTCTGCAGCTTCAATTACATTGCGTGTTCCAATAACTTCGACATCCATTGTTTCAACTGGATTGTCTGCAACAATATCCACACCTAAAACAGCTGCAAAGTGATAAATCACGTCACAGCCTTGAGATGCTTCTAATACCAATTGCCTACTTCGCACGTCTCCTTTGTAAAATTTAATTTTAGAGAAAGTATCTTTGTCTAGTTTATTTCCTCTCAATAAGGAGTCAAGGACAATAACTTCGTGATTTTCATCTATTAAACGCTTAGCTAAATTGCTGCCAATAAAACCAGCTCCACCTGTAATTAGTATTTTCATTCGTTAGGTTATTAAGTACAAATATCTGAAAAATATCTTTAATTCAATTAGAATGATAAGTCTAAGGTAATCTTAAATTAAATAATTCTTTTTATAACACACAAGTTATGAGTTTCTTTTTGATAGTCCTTGTTATAGATACCATTACAAGTAAGTTCATCTATTCTCACTCTACCGGAAGCGTGAATGATTTGTTTTTCTTCAATTATTA
>CANGLG010000193.1 GCA_947454395.1 Flavobacteriales bacterium | reverse complement strand
GTAAAACTTTTTCCTTCTTCAAACAAACTGATTAGTACTTCATCAATAGCTTTACCATTGGCGTCAATGAAAACTCCAAAGTGCAGAGTATGACTTTTTTTATCTTTTAAGTCTTTTGAAAAAAAAGAGGTTACATTTTGAATTGATCCTTTTCCGGATGCACGTATAACCGCTATTGCTCCAACTCCATTGGAAGTAGCCAAAGCGCAAATTGGATCGTTTTCAAATGTCATGTGACAAAGTTAGGGAAATAAAAAAGGTGAAGCAATCACTTCACCTTTCTCGAAATCAATTATGATTAAAACGGTAAATCATCCGACTCATCGTTGTCAGAAATCACGTTCATCGTTTGGTTGCTTGCTGCTGAAGGAGTTGCACCTAAATCCATAGCTGAAGGACCACCTGCGGGCATTGGTGCCGCTTGACCAACGCGTTCGATTCTCCATGCTTCAATTGTATTGAAATACTTCACTTCTCCTTGTGGGCTTGTCCACTCTCTTCCTCGCAAATTGAAAGAAACTTCAACTTGTTCATTCGTTTGGTAATTATCTAACAGACCACATTTATCTTGCGTTGCTTGAAACAAAATCATTTGAGGATATTGATCTTGTGTTTCTACTACAAATTCTCTTTTTGAAAATCGGTCAGAAATTACTTGTGTTGGGTTAATTACTTTAAGTGTTCCCGTTAATTTAAACATTGTTACTAGTTTTTGTTGTTTATTAATTATTGAATGAAAGCAAAGTCATCCATGCTTCTTCCAATTTGTTTTCTTTTAATAATATGCTTGCTCTTTTATGAAGTTTTGCCTCCAATTCAGCTGGCTCTTCTTCTAAAGTTACAAATAAATCACTTAATTCCAATAATTTGTATTCATTTACATCTGTTTCATTCGGTAATACTTCAATTCCAGCTAAATGTCCGAGTTCATTGCCAGTTAGAATTTTACTAGAAAGAATGTCTTGAGGTAATGCGTCAAAACCAATTCCACAAGTTGTTATCGGTTTTTTAATTTCGAACATGGAATTATTGTCCGCTCTACAATACCAATCGCCTCCCATTCTTGAGACTAAATCAATTTTATGCTGATCAATCATACCATTTGCATCGAGTACAGCTTCATTTATGTGGATTTTCACGACTTCTGAAATGATTAAATTTCCCGCACCGCCTTCAGTACCTAATTCGACCACTTCATTTACTTTACATTCAAATTGAACTGGCGACTCCCTTACTCGAAATGGTCTAATCAAATCCGATTTAACTGCTGTAAACCCAGCCTTTTCAAATTCACTCACTCCTGGCGCATAAGGAGAACTTGCTAGACTCATTTGGTGAACAATGTCGTAATTCACTACATTGATTACAACCTCAGGAACCACTTTAACATTGTTGTATGTATCTTTTGTGGTATTGAGTCTTCCCGAACGTGCAGGTGAAAAAATCAATATTGGCGGATTGGCACTAAATACGTTGAAAAAACTGAAAGGAGCAAGATTAGGGTTGCCTTCTGTATCAACCGTTGACGCGAAAGCTATCGGTCTCGGACCTATTGCACCCAGTAGATATTGATGTAACTTTTGTATCGGAAGTTCTTTCGGATCAAGGGTCAGCATGATGATTATTTTTGACCAAAATTAAGTTTTATTCACGATTGTTTTTTCTCTTTTTTTTAGTAGTTATTCACAGATTCAACCCGAAATTTATAACTTTGAAACAAGCTCATTTAAATGAAAAATCGACTGTTAGCACTTTTATTGATTTGTTTTATAATTCCTGCTTTTGGTCAAAATCAAAAGGATAAAAACGGGAAAAGAACCGGAAAGTGGGTTTTTAAAGGAGTGGACAGACCCGAATCAGGAGTCGCAAAAGACGGAAAAGTAGAAGAAGGATATTTTGTGAATGGGCGAAAAGAAGGAGTTTGGATAAAATATCACAAAGACGGTAAAACAATTAAATTGAAAGGAAACTACTCTAATAATCGTCCTGAAGGAGACTACAAACGGTATCACAAAGATGGGAAATTGAAAGAATCCGGTTCGTTTAGTAAAGACCAGTTTAAAGGTGAGTTAATTAGATATTACCCCAATGGAAAAGTAGCGTATGTAGGGAACTATAATAATTCAGGAATAGAAACCGGCACCGTCAAATATTTTCATGAAAATGGAAATTTAGCATTGGAATACACCGTAAAAAATGGGATTTACACTGGAAAGATAAATCGGTACTATGAGGATGGCTCACTAAAAGAAAGTTTTAATGTCACAACTTCAGGCAAAGCTCAAAATATTCAGAGCTTTGACCAAAAACAAAAGCCAAAACAGGAAACTGTTCAAACTCAACCGACAGTTATTTATCCTCCTAAAATAAAGATACCAAATACCAAAGGATTACGGTTCATTCCAAATGGTTATAATAAAATCTACAATGACAATGATGAAATTTGGATGGATGGAGATTTTAAAAATGGTCAATTGTGGGACGGTAAAGTTTTCGACTACGACAACGACGGAATTCTACAAAAAGTACGTGTATTCAAAAATGGTGTTTATCATTCCGATGGTCAGTTATAGTTAATACGTTCAAAATCATTTTTTAACTTTGCCAAAAATATTTTTATGAAAGCATATGTTTTTCCTGGACAAGGAGCTCAATTTACGGGAATGGGAAAAGACCTTTATGATAATTCTGATTTAGCAAAATCAATGTTTGCCAAAGCGAATGAAATTTTAGGTTTTGACATACAAAAAATAATGTTCGAAGGAACAGAGGAGGAATTAAAGCAAACCAAAGTTACTCAACCGGCTATTTTTCTTCATTCGACCATTTTAGCTGCATGTTTGGGTGATTCATTCCAACCGAATATGGTTGCAGGTCATTCATTAGGTGAGTTTTCAGCATTGGTAGCGAATAAAACATTGAGTTTTGAAGATGGATTAAAACTTGTTTCACAACGTGCTCTTGCGATGCAGGAAGCTTGTGAAATTGAACCTTCAACCATGGCGGCAATTCTTGGGCTTGAAGATGATGTAGTTGAAAAAATCTGCTCTGAAATAAATGGCGTGGTCGTACCTGCAAATTACAACTGCCCGGGACAACTTGTTATTTCGGGTGCTATTCCGGCTGTAGAAGCAGCATGTGCTAAATTAACTGAAGCAGGAGCAAAACGCGCGATGATTTTACAAGTAGGTGGTGCTTTTCATTCGCCTTTAATGGAACCCGCTCGCGAAAAATTAGCTGCAGCAATTGAAGCCACACATTTTTCAAATCCAACATGTCCAGTTTACCAAAACGTAAATGCTCAGGCTGTTTCTAACCCCGACGAAATAAAGAAGAATTTAGTTTTGCAATTAACAGGGCCTGTAAAATGGACGCAGATAATGAATAACATGTTACACGACGGTTGTAGTGAAGTCATTGAAGTTGGACCAGGGAAAGTACTTCAAGGGTTATTCAAAAAAGTAAACCGTGAATTGCAAACTTCCAGTGCGATGTTAATTTAATTTTATGGAATTTTAATTGTGCTTGCATCTTACTGTAAACAATAAATTTCGTACTATGAAAAAACTATTTACAGTGTGGATGCTTGCAATGGCAGGAAGCACATTCGGACAAGCAGCAACTGGCGATATTGTTGGAACAGTTGTTAGCCCAAAAAACAATCAAATCATCATTGGTGCAAAAACACTGATTGAAGACAATGGGAGAAAGTACCAGGCGATAACAGATGTCGACGGACGTTTTCGTATGACTTCAATTCCTGCTGGAAAATACACAATGATGATTTATTACCTTGGCGACACGATGAGTAACATTCAAGTTGATGTACCTATCGAAGCTTTTTGCAATCTTGGGATCATTGAGTTCGAATCCAAAGTAGTGGCACGTCAGGGTGTTAAAGTGACTCCGAAAGCAACTATAAAATTTGGGGAAATTCCCGTAAAGGAGATCACCGCTATGGAAATCAAACGGAGCCCTGTGAAATTCGACGTCAAAGCTTTGGTAACCACAATGAGTTCAGAAGTTAAACTTTCAGACGATGGGGAACTTATGTTTCGTGGCGCCAGAAAAGGAGACATGATCTACGTTTTGGATGGGATAAAATCGACGGAAGTTTTTAATGTTCCGAGCTGTTCGATTGCAAGAATGATGGTTTATACTGGTGGATTACCGGCGAAATACGGAGATACACTTGGTGGAGCAGTAATTCTTGAAACGAAAAGCTATTTTGATTTGTACCGTCAATATCAGGCAGAATACGGAGAATAAGTGTTACTAAAAAACACTAATTTAGCTTCAATGAAGCGAATTGGATTAACGGGGGGCATTGGCTCAGGAAAAAGTTTTATCGCAGGAATTCTGGAACACATGGGTTTTCCTGTTTATTACTCCGATTTACGTTCAAAAGAACTAACGAAATCAAACCCTACCATTCGTGAAGGTTTGATTTCGCTTTTTGGCCCAAATGCTTTCTCAGAAAATCATCTCAATACAAAATTAATTTCCGAACAAATATTTAAAGACGATGGTTTACGCTTAAAAATAAATAAATTGATTCACCCGGTGGTTCGTGCCGATTTTGAAAATTGGGCAGGTAGTCAGCGAACAAATTTGGTATTTAATGAGGCTGCCATTC
>CANGLG010000192.1 GCA_947454395.1 Flavobacteriales bacterium | reverse complement strand
TCCAATTTAATATCTGGAAGCGGCATTGATGACTTTATTTTAATTTGTCCAAATGATGTTCCTACCAAAAAAGAGAAAGCCAAAGAAAAGTATACGTTTTTCATTTCCGTTATTTAAACGGAAAGTTACAACTTTTAACGTTATTCTGTTTCTCGTGATTTCTTTTAAAATGAATGTTGCATTCATTTTTTTATATTTGCAGAAGAAAAGTCATGGCTAAAAATCCTTTTGTTATCGGAATTTGTGGGGGAAGCGGTTCCGGAAAAACCACTTTATTAAAGCGTTTATCGGAATCTTTCACAAACTTAAGTTCTTCTGTTTTTTCCATGGACAATTACTATTTTCCTATTGAAAAACAAGCGCTTGACTCAAACGGCATTGTAAATTTCGACTTACCAACAGCGTTAAATGAAAAGAAATTAACCTCCGATCTAGAACAACTGATTCGAGGAGAAGCCATTGAGGTGAAAGAGTATTTTTTCAATGCGCCACCGGATAAAAACGTACTCATCACCATAGAACCAAGTGATATCATTATCGTGGAGGGTCTTTTCCTTTTTTATTACAAAAAGGTTTTTTCAGCTTTGGATTACAGTGTTTTTGTGGATGTAGACCATAAAATACAATTAGACAGAAGGCTTTACCGAGACCAAGAAACTCGAGGCTACAAACGTTCAGATATTTTATATCAATGGGAGAATCACGTGTTACCGTGCTATGAACAATTCATAGAGCCCTTTCGTCCAAATGCCGACTTCATTTTCCGAAATGATGAAAACGCTGATGAAGATTTTGATTCACTTCGAAATAATCTTTTGAAAACACTTGTTGAATGAAGCTCTGGATAAAGAAATTACTTGATTATAGATTATTTCTTTTATCCTTTATTTGCTTTTTCGGGGTCGTAATACTTCTTTTTAACAACCGAGAAAAACATTTTGACAAAAAACTCTTTCAAGATAAAATCCATCGGATTGAAACAAAACTGAATTCATCTGCTGACGAATTACTAAATCACCCACCATCTTTTGAGCGTATAGAAGAAAGTGATTTTTTAATCCACTTTTTCAAAGGAGACTCATTAGTTTATTGGAATACAAATAAGATTCCTGTTTCTAAATTCACCACCATTCAGTTTCCTTCAAATGGAATAAATCACTTACAAAATGGCTGGTTTTTTACTGTTACAAAACAAAAAAACAACCAAAAAGTCGCTGTCACCATCGAATTAAAAACAGAATACAAATACGAAAATGACTTTTTGGAAAATCACTCAAATAGTAAATTAAGTGATATTGCTTTTGATATTTCTCTTAATCAATCAGATGGTTATAAAATAAATGATTTTGGAGGTAAATACCTGTTTTCTATTATTCCTTTATCGAAACAGAATACTGAAAAACCTCTTATTTTATTGCTTTTTATTTGTGGGCTAATCGCATTGTTTACCGGTGTTATTCAACTTTTTTCAAAAAACCAAAATAGAATGCTGATTCTTTTAATCGCGGCAACGATTTTAAGACTATTGCTGTTCTTTTTAGATTTTACTGTTCTATTTGGAAATCAATACTTTTTATCCGCTGAATTGTTTGGGTACAATCGTTATTTTTCAACCTTTCTGGATTTCTGCCTAAACTTCATTTTTGGTTCTATTGCCTTTTTATCACTTATTCAAATTTTAAACCTTAAAAAAATACCGCTTTTTTACCAAATACCGCTTTTTTACGTTGGTTGGTGGCTTATTTTACAGGCAATAAACATCGTTGTTTTAAACTCTACTATTCCTTTAACGTTGGAAAATTTATTTGAACTCAACGCTTATTCCTTCATCGTTTTACTAGTTTTTGGCTTCGCTTATTACTGTTTTCAGAAAGCTTTAATACTATTCACGAAAAACACAATTTCTACGAAAATAACTGTTGGGTATTTCCTCTTTGGATTTTTAATTTTTATTGGGAAATTTGGATTGAAAGAAGAAACATCACTTGCTGCATTATTACCTATTGCTCTTTTAGGAATCAAATTGTTGTTCAAAGGAAAAAAGGATTTGAATAAACGTATCGTGGCCCATATACTTACTTTACTTGCTTTTACTTTTACCCTTATTTCAGATTTATCACATCACATTTCAGAAAAAGATAAGGAAAATAGAGTGCTATTTGCAAACCAACTTTCAGTTGAACAAGATATAAACATTGAATTAGCTTATTCCTCCATTAAAGAAAAAATAAGCAATGAACCACTATTAGAAACAGTCGCTTTAAATAAAACGCAAGCGCTTAGCCTTTCTGATTTTGGTGACATTTTAGAAAAGAAGTATTTCAATGGGATTTGGGATGGATATGAAATGATCTTTAACCTTTGTGACTCGTCGGGACTAGCTTTTTTTACAAATGACACTCAAAACTACAATCTAACTCAAAACCTAATTAAAAAAAATGGTGTTCCTTCTGCTGTTGATTCATCGGTTTTTTTTATTGAAAATTCAATAGGTGGATACAATTACATAATTCGTGAAAATCTAGTAATCAAAGGAAGAAAACACATTTTCATTGTCACTTTAAAATCCAAAAGAATTCCTGAAGAAATAGGATTCCCAAGGCTTTTGATTTCTAAAAACTCTAATATTTTGAGTTCACTCGAAAAGTATTCGATTGCCAAATATTCAGGAAACAAACTGATTAAAAATTATGGAAAATTTCACTTTCCAACCAACCTGAAAGCTTTTTCGGGAAACATTAAAAATGCGCAATTTATTGATTTTGACGGATACAATCATTACCTTCTAAAAAATGGCAATAGCGCAGTAATTCTATCAACAGAAAATAAAGGCTGGTTTAATTTTACTTCGGCTTTTTCATTTGTGTTTTGTTATTACTCAATACTATTTCTTTTAATAAATATGTTTTCTGGGAAACCAATATTTGAAGCATCGATGCTTTCCCTTTCATTTAAAATTCAATATGCTGTCGTTTTGTTGGTCATTGTTATATTGGTCCTTTTTGCTAGTGGGAGTGGCTACTTTGTTGGAAAACAATACCAAAATTCCACAGATAAAGTCATTGAAGAAAAATTAGGTTCAATTGAAGAAGAGTTGCAAGGAAAAATTAGTCCTCTGAATAAATTAAGTATTGAGAATAATGGAAACGCACTTGAAAGCGCACTTACTAAATTATCCAGGGTCTTTGAAACTGATTTAAATATTTATGATAAATCCGGTTATTTAATCGCTTCATCACGAAGTAAAGTTTTCAATTTAGGCTTACTTAGTGAGCAAATTAATCCAGAAGCTTTTGAAAAACTCAAATGTGAAAAAAGAAGTTTTTATTCACACAAAGAAAACATCGGAAAATTGTCTTACGTTTCCTCTTATAGACCCGTTTATAATGGAGAACAAACTTTATTAGGGTATGTCAACCTACAACATTTCGGTCAACAACAAGACTTTGAAGAACAACTAAAGGATTTTATTTTGGCTGTAATCAATGTTTTTATTTTACTTCTGATTCTTTCAACAACCATTGCTTTAATTGTTTCAAACTGGCTGACAGCTCCATTAAAAATTATAAAAGAGCGTGTTTCAAAATTACAACTCGGCAACAACGTTAAAATTGAATACAGTGGAAAAGATGAAATCGGAACGATTGTAAACGCTTATAATTTAAAATTGGATGAATTGCAGGAAGCAGCAAAACAACTGGCAAAAAACGAAAGGGAAAGTGCTTGGCGGGAAATGGCAAAACAAGTGGCGCATGAAATAAAAAACCCGTTGACACCAATGAAGTTAAGCATTCAGCACCTCATGCGCGTTTATGACGCAGAGGATCCAAATTCAAAAGAAAAATTATTGCGCGTGTTAAATTCAATCATTGAGCAAATAGATGGTCTGACACGAATTGCAAATGAATTTTCAAATTTTGCAAAAATGCCTGAGCCGGATAAAAAACCAAACGATATCATTGAAATTATTAAAAACACGATTGCGCTTTTTGAATCCGAGGCAAACACAACGATTTCGTTGAATAGCGAATTAGAGCAACTCCTATTAAAAATCGACAAAGAACAATGGGTTCAAGTGTTTAACAACCTGATTAAAAATGCAATTCAGGCCACAAGTCTCCAAGCAGAATCTAGAATTATTATTTCAGTTAGAAAAGAATCAGATGCTGTTATCATCGAAGTTTCCGACAACGGAAGCGGCATTGACGACGAGCAAAAAGAAAAGATTTTTATTCCTTATTTCACAACAAAAAACACAGGAAGCGGCATTGGATTATCCGTAGTGAAACAAATAGTCGAAAATCACGAGGGAAAAATCAGCTTTGTTTCTGAAATAAACAAGGGAACAACGTTTAGGATAAGGTTGTGATTTAAGTTCTTTGGTCGGCCTCTCTTGAGGGAGGAAAAAGGAGGGTGATAAGTTCTCGGATGGGTCTAAACATTTTTTTCACACCAAAAGCTGAATGAATTTGATTATTCGTATTTTAGCTAACCGCAATAAAACTTCGCCTATACAGCAAGATTTGGTGCTTTAAGGTAGGTTTGTAGCGTTTATAAGTAAGTTGGAATCAATCAGCGTAACCCGGTCGGTATACCCTGATCACTGGAGTGCTTAACTTTATTGAATACAAACTGATTTTTACTTTTTAGAGTTCTACGCT
>CANGLG010000191.1 GCA_947454395.1 Flavobacteriales bacterium | reverse complement strand
GAAGATGGGATAGATTTTAATTAATGCTTAAAAATCACTTCCTCATTTGGCACTCTAAATCGTGGGCCCCAAATTCCTTCTTCAGTACCTTTGCCAACGGAAATAATCATATTGATTTCGGCGCCTCGAGGTAAGTTTAATGCTTTCTTAACTCTTTTTTCGTCAAAACCTTCCATGGGGCAAGAATGAAAACCTTCAGCTGCTACCGATAACATAAAGGTTTGAGCTGCCAAAGCACACGATTTGTGAACCATAATGCGTTGATTCGAGCTACCTCCGGTTCTGAAAAAAGGTTTTCTAAGTCCCATGAAAAAACTTACCGAGCGTCTCAAGGTTGACATGATTCCAATTGGATCGTTCATGTATAGGAATTTCATTACTTTACTGTAATAATCCATTCCGCCTTTTTGTAGTTTATTCGGTTCGCCAACGACAGTTTCCTTGATTTTATTCAAATTCCATGCAGCGCGTTCTCTCCATTTGTCTTTTCTCGTAACGAAAACAACCATTTCTTTTGCCGTTTTTGCCGCTTGTTGATTCAAGCAAAGTGGAACAAATTTCTTTAGTTCTGATTCTGAATTGATCCAATGGAATTCCCACAATTGCATATTACTGCTATTCGGAGATAAAACGGCTCTTTCTAAACTTTTTTGAATGACTTCTTTCGGAACATTAATGTTTGAATCGAAAACACGGTTGGAACGTCTAAAATTGATTATTTCTTGAAATTCGTTTGAATACATAAACTTTAAATTTTGGCAAATATCGTCATTAAAACGTTGAGAATTGGTTAATGTTCAATAAACGGTATATTTGATACAAATTAAGAAAAAATGAAAATTGTCAAATGGGTTACACTGTTTTTTTGTTTTGTTTCACTTTATTCTTGCAAGAAAAAACAAACCCCAGATCCACCTGTTTCTAACGAACCGAATATTGAAATTACCCTCGGTTATGGAATACTTTCAAAATTGAATGGCATTTGGAGCGGACCGGTTTCTTCAACAACAGCACTCGGTAATTTTTCGGAATGGGTAGTTGATTTTCGTCCAATATCAGCCGGACAAGTTTCTGCAAAAAATGAATTGGATCCTTTGAACGATATTTTTTTGTCATTTTTTATAGTGAAACATAATAATTGTTACAAAGTCGCATTTCGAAATGGCGGAAATTTTACAGGAATGAAACGAGTAACCTATTTGCTTGCAGATAGTGTTTCAGAATCTTCTTCACAATCGTATTATCGTTTTTCTGAGGCAGTCCAAGGGAAATCCAGGGCGTATTCGGAAGTTTTATTTCGAAATGACAGTATTTATTTATCTTCCTATACAAACATGAGTCTACATATGAAATGGAGTGCAAAATTGCAATGCTCAACGGCATATCAAAGTGCATTATCGAATTTCAATTTTCCTCAAAAGATTTTTACTAAAGATTTTTCAACGACTTTCGATGGTTTGACTGAATCTATTTATTTTTCTACCACTACTGATCCCCCTTCAGGAGACCCATTTCCTGAATCAGCACAACCATATCTTGGACAAACAACAGCATCGTTTACATTTTCAACGAGTTACACTCCGGATCCCAATAAAAATGTTTTGATTTTATGTACAACTCAACCAATATTTAGTGGTTTTTCGTTGGATCAAAATGCACTGAAAACAAAATCCAGATACATTATTTTACCTTCATTAACCTCAAGTTATGTTTTCAATTACATGCACCCAGGAACCTACTATTATTATGCTTTGTATGATTC
Source organism: Flavobacteriales bacterium (assembly GCA_947454395.1). Classification (GTDB taxonomy): domain Bacteria; phylum Bacteroidota; class Bacteroidia; order Flavobacteriales_D; family Crocinitomicaceae; genus UBA952. The sequence goes on along the minus strand of CANGLG010000191.1, from coordinate 2,919 downwards.
AGATGGAAACAATACGTTTAACTCAGGAGATTGGGTAAGTACTGCGAATGCAACCTTTAATTTATCCGCTTTAGGAACTCAGAACGTTACAACTCAAATTAATTTTACTATTCCATAATTGTCTTTTTAAACTGACAGTTTTACAAACTTTGACAAAAAAAGATGACAGCATGTCTCATTATAAACATTGGCAGTATCTTTGAAAACGTTAAGAAGAAATTAAAAAAATGCTTTATGTCTACAGAAAACGAAGAACTAAGAGAAGAGATGAATGCTCAAGAACCACAAAATGAGCAAGTAGAAAATCAAGAGCAAGCAAGTTTAGAGCCAACTGCAGAAGAAAAATATGCTGAATTAAACGACCGTTTTTTACGCTTGTATGCTGAATTTGAAAATTTCAGAAGACGTTCAAACAAAGAGCGTTTGGAAGTGATTTCATCGGCGAATGCAGGTTTACTAAAAGATTTATTACCAGTATTGGATGATTTCGATCGTGCTGCTTTGAATAATGAGCAAGTGACAGATGTGGATGTTGTGAAAGAAGGTTTTGTTTTAATTCACAATAAATTCAGATCAATCCTTGATTCAAAAGGTTTGAAAGAAATGACAGCCAAAGGAGAAGTTTTTGACAGCGAGTTACATGAAGCAATTGCTAACATTCCAGTTACTGAAGAAGACCAAAAAGGAAAAGTGATTGACGATGTAGAAAAAGGTTATTACTTGAATGAGAAAGTTATCCGTTTTGCAAAAGTAGTTGTAGGACAGTAAATTGAACGAATTTTATGAGTCAAAAAAGAGATTATTACGAAGTACTTGGAGTTTCCAAAAATGCGGACGAATCAGAAATAAAAAAAGCTTACAGAAAGTTAGCTTTGAAATATCACCCGGATAAAAACCCGGACAACGCAGAAGCCGAAGAGAAATTTAAGGAAGCAGCTGAAGCTTATGAAGTATTGAGTAACGCTGAAAAAAAGGCACAATACGATCGCTTTGGACATGCCGGAATGGGAGGGCAAGGTGGTTTTGGCGGAGGCATGAACATGGATGATATCTTCTCGCAGTTTGGTGATATTTTCGGAAGCGCTTTCGGTGGTGGAGGAGGAAGCTTTGGAGGAAGTCGAGGTGGATCTCGCACCGTCAAAGGAACCAACTTGCGTGTTAAAATGAAATTGACATTGGAGGAAATTGCAACCGGTGTTAAAAAGAAAATCAAAGTCAATAAATTAGTTAATGCAGACGGTGTTACATATAAGAATTGTTCAACTTGTAACGGAACTGGAAGAATTACACGGGTTGCTCAAACATTTTTAGGAGCAATGCAAACACAATCCGCTTGTCATGTTTGTCAAGGAGCCGGAAAAATGATTGACAAAAAACCTTCAGATGCAGATGCTCAAGGTTTGAGAAGACAAGAAGACGTTATTGAAATCGACATTCCAGCTGGAGTAGATGAAGGCATTCAATTGAGTTTTCAGGGAAAAGGAAACGCTGGTCCATTCAACGGAGTTGCTGGTGATTTGATTGTTCAGATTGAAGAATCCGAACATCCTGAATTGCGACGCGATGGTGATAATATTCACTATGACGCTGTAATCAATTTTGCCGATGCAGTTTTAGGAGACACCATTGAAGTACCCACTATTTCAGGAAAAGCAAAAATTAAAGTAGATCCTGGAACACAAAGTGGAAAAGTATTGCGTTTGAGAGGAAAAGGAATTCCAAGCTTACAAGGTTATTCAACCGGAGATCAATTTGTGCATATCAACATTTATACGCCGACAAAACTTTCCAAAGAAGAAAGAGAACTCATTGAAAAATTGAAATCTAGCGAAAATTTCATTCCCGGTGCGGATGAAAAATCAAAAGGTTTTTTCAAACGCATGCGTGACATGTTCTCTTAATGGAATTCATTGACAGCGCTTCCTTAGGGAAAAACAATTTTCTAAGCTATCTTTTAGGAATAGTTGTCATCATTGCTTTGTTTTATTTGGGAAACATGTTTCTCTTGTTTGATTTGAAATTCAGTTTTCCGAATGAATCATTGGAGAATCTAACTCAATCTAAAATCGTCGATTTAATTGGTCAAACAAAATTTCTTTTTTGGCTGACGGTTCCTTTTGCATTAGTTCTTGTTAGTATTATTTTACATGTTCGAAAAGTGCATCAGCGCCCCATTTTATCGCTTTTTACCGGAAAACAAAACTTTGATTGTAAAAGGGTCTTTTTTTCTTTCTTTTTACTTTTTGGTATATTATTGCTTTCACTCCTTGTTCAAAGTTGGTTCACATTGGATTTGCATTTTCAATTTGATATTAAGAAATTTATTCCCCTTTTAATTATCTCATTGTTGATGCTGCCGTTGCAAACCACTTGTGAGGAAATACTTTTTCGGTCGTACTTAATGCAAGGACTTAAAAATAGATTAAAAAGCAATAAAGCTTCAGTAATTATTTCAGGAATCATGTTTGGTGCTATTCATATTGGAAATCCTGAGATTCAAGTGATTGGTTACCATATTTTGATTTATTACATTGTTGTAGGAATCTTCTTAGGATTGGTCGCGATGTACGATAACGGCCTTGAATTATCCATCGGTTATCACGCTGCAAACAATATTTTTGGAGCAATCATCGTTACAAACAACTGGCAAGCATTTCAAACGGATGCTCTTTTCATTGATAACAGTCAGCCTGGAATGGCCTTGGATATTTTAATCTGTATCTTGCTTGTGTTGCCACTGATTTTCTTCATTTTCTATAAAAAATACAAGTGGCATTCGTTGAAAGAAAAATGGAATGCCTGAAATTAATTCAAAGACTTTTTTTAGTTTTACGTTAGTATGCTAACGGTAACTGAAATCACAAAATCATTTAACAGGAAGTTTGCGCTTGATGCTGTTTCCATGCAAATCAATAAAGG
>CANGLG010000190.1 GCA_947454395.1 Flavobacteriales bacterium | reverse complement strand
GTTCGATAAAGGTTGAAGAAGAAAAGAAAAATGAAGTTTTTGCTAAAATTTCTGCAATGTCAGAAGATGAGTACAAAGAATTTATGTACAAAGAAGTTAAAAAGGAATTCAGAAAAGCAAAACGCACTAAAAGTGGATTAGTTTATGTTATTGAGAAGAAAGGCGGTAAAACTAAAGTAGTAAAAGGAACAAAACTTTCTGTTCATTACACAGGTACATTTCGAGCAGATGGTAAAAAATTCGATTCTTCCAAAGATCGAAATCAGCCAATGGATTTTAACTATCAAGAGCAACGTATGATTTCAGGATTTGAAGAAGGATTGGCTTTAGTAGGAAAGGGTGGAAAAGCGAAATTGTTTATTCCGTATTTTCAAGCTTACGGCAAAAATGGTCGTCCGGGTGCTATTCCTCCGTATTCAGATTTAGTTTTTGATATAGAAATTTTGGATTTGATTCCATCTGCAAATGCACCTGAAGAGCATAAGCATGATGAACATGATGGGCACAAGCATTGAAAATTAGAAATTATAAGGTAATTTCTAATTTTACTTCATAAACGCGTACATCAGAATATTCGCACCCATTTGTAGCGCTTGTTTTCGTTTATCAGCAGGATCGTTGTGTACTTGTGGGTCTTCCCAACCGTCACTTAAATCCGTTTCGTAAGTGTAGAGACATACTAATCTTCCATTTTCAATAATGCCAAAAGCTTGTGGACGTTTTCCGTCGTGTTCATGAATTTTTGGTAATCCATTGAATTTGAATTTTTGATTGAAAATTGGATGATTGGACGGTAATTCCACCAATTGGTTATTTGGAAATACTTTTTTCAGTTCAATACGGATAAATTCATCCATTCCATAATTATCGTCGATATGCAAAAATCCTCCGGCTAAAAGATAATTTCTGAGATTCTCAGCCTCTGTCCTTGAAAGAACCACATTTCCATGTCCCGTCATGTGAAGCATTGGATACAAATACAAGTCTTTACTTCCAACTTCAACATAAGGAACATCCTTAGAAATATTGGTGCCTAATTCTTTATTACAAAATGAAATTAAGTTCGGTAATGCTGTAGGATTGGCATAATAGTCGCCACCACCACTGTATTTTAACACCGCCAACTGATATGTTCCCTGAGAAAAACCAACAATAGGCAGAAATAAAACAATAAAAAGCATTTTTCTCATATCCAAATATAGTTAAGAATAAAGTAATAATTTTAGTTTGCTACATACAATAAAGCAATTGCTAAGAGCGAGCAAATAAGTCCTATAAGCTTAAGCCGGTTAATTTTTTCATTGAAAAGCAAAAGCCCCAGTAGGGTGGAGGTAAGTACTACAGATACATTAATTATTGACAGTACAGTTGAATCTCTCCATCCCGTTGTTTGATAAGAACTAATTAACATATATATGGAAAAGTAGTTTGGAATTCCCAAAACAATTCCTGCTATCAGATTTTTTAGTTCAAATTTTGTTTTTCCTTGAAATGATTGAAAAATAAAAATGATTAACCCGAAAATTCCCGCTATTGCTAATCCAATTGCTGAAAATAAAGAAGTTGTCAGTGTGCCAAGTACATTTTTTTGAGCATAGTTTAGAATAATATCTAACAGCCCGCTTCCAAAAAATAATACAAGTAACATCCACCAAGAACTTTGTCCATCATTTTTATCTGATTTCATCCATGACACTGCAATTACGCCAATGAAAGCAAGAATAATTCCTGAAATTTTTAAAAAACCAACGGTTTCGTGATATAGAAATATCATTCCAAGGATACCGCTTGCCATGCTCATTTTTGTTGCGACAGAGGTGATAGCAACTCCATTTTTTTGAGCGCTTAATCCCATTATTACAAAAAGAGAGATGAATAATATCCCACTTGTAATTGCAAAAGGAATCCATTGAGTATTGATCAAATTATTTGAATTCCATTCACTTGAATATAGTCCGAATCCACATATGGCAGCAGTAAAATAGTTGAAAACAATAGCCTGAAAAGTGTCAATTTCAAATCGTTTAAACAGTTTGAAAATAACAAAAATGCAACTGGAAAAAAGAATGGCAAGAATTAGTTCAATCATCTTCGAAAATAGATATAAACTTTATCTTGACCAAAGCTAAATGAGTCTGTCGGAATCTTGTTCATGATTGGCGCTTTAACACCCTCGTGGAACTTTGTATTTCCAACAATCACTCGCGCTTCGTCCCAAACATTGTCGATAATAAAGTATTGTAATGTGCGACTTCCTCCTTCTACGAAAACAGAGGTGATTTGACGTTTATACAATTCTTCTAATATTTTACTTGTACTCGTTTCGCTTATTTTTACCCATTCCACATTTTCCTTTTGTTCGTTTTTAACGCGATTAAAAACGATCGTAGGTGCTTCGTCAGAATAAATATTTAAGTCACCACTTATTTGAAGTTGGCTGTCAATAACGATACGAATGGGATTTCGACCATTGTATTCACGAACCGTTAGTGATGGATTGTCATTTATTATGGTGTTTCTTCCTACGAGAATGCTCTGTTCTTCACTTCGCCACTTGTGTACTAAGGACTTCGTTGTTTCAGCGGTTATCCAATTTATTCCGTGCTCATTCTTTCCTCTCATCTTATCCAAGTATCCATCAATGGTTTGCGCCCATTTTAAAACAACATATGGTCTTTGTTTTTCATGAAAAGTAAAAAAACGCTTGTTTAAAATTCTACAATCTTCTTCGAGAATACCTTCGATTACTTCAATTCCGGCTCTTTTTAATTTTTCTATTCCTTTTCCCCCAACTGTAGGGTTAGAATCTTTACAGCCAACCACAACACGCTTTACGCCGGATGAAATCAATAAATCAGAACAAGGAGGAGTTTTTCCAAAATGTGCACAAGGCTCAAGTGAAACATAAACAGTTGCATTTGAAAGTAATTCTTTATCATTGATTTTTGAAATCGCATTCACTTCCGCATGTGGACCACCATAAAACGCATGGTAACCTTCTGCAATAATTTTATCGTCAAAAGTAATCACACAGCCCACCATTGGATTAGGAGCAACATTTCCTTTTCCAAGAGCGGCAAGTTCAAGACAACGCTTCATGAATTTTTCATGCTCCATAACACAAAGTTAACTGAAATGATATTATAAATTTCTTTTACAAGCAGCAACTAAGATTAATAAATCCATCGAAACGTTAAATTTATTCGTGGATTCATAATTTTTTTGGATTTGGCTATTTGATGCTTATAGAACATTTGAATTTGATTGTCCATTAAAAGTAAATCTCCTGAATGAAGTAAAATGGAAAATTTTTCAGCTTCGAATTGATGTTTTAGATCAAATCTGCGCGTTTCACCGAGGCTTAAAGAGGCAATCACAGGATTTTCTCCCAGTTCCTTTTCATTGTCTGAGTGCCAACCGTTACTGTCCAAGCCATTTCGATAATAATTAATTAATACGCAATTGAAATTAGATTTTACTGTATTTTCAATGCGCTCACAAAGTAAATTAAGCTCATTTGTAAACGGTTTTGCAACTAGAATTTTACCTGAATAAGAATAAGTTTGATTTTCTTTAGAATGAAATGATTCAAGTCTGGGAATTGGGTGTTTTTTTCCAAAAATTGAAATTTCTCCTTGTTCGAATTTGATTTTTTCTGTGATAAATCGTGTGTAAATTGCTATTTCCTTTTCATTTAAAAACGAGGGGAAATAGGTAAGTGTACCATTTTTGAGAAATATTTTTTCAGACATATTAAAGGTATCCTTGAAAAGAATAAACATTGTATCCAACAACTTCTTTAAGGTATACTTCCCAGAGAACAAATGCATTGAAACTTGGCAAAAGGGCATCTGGCGTAAATTCTCCTTTTTTTTGTTTCATCGTGTAATGATCTGTAGTAAAAACATCAAATTGCATGCCTTGTTTTTTGAAGCAAGCAGCAGCCCTTTTCATGTGTAAAGCACTTGTAATGAGTAAAAAACGTTTTTTTGGATAATCTTTTTTTAAAAGTTTTGATGTAAAAACTGCATTTTCGTAAGTATTCTTGGATTTGTTCTCAACTAGAATATCTTCTTTTGGTATTCCCCATTGAATCAATAATTCCCTGATTTGATCTGCTTCGTGTAACCCTCCGCGAACGACGTAGCCACTGTCGCCAGTGATTAGAATTTTTTTAATCTTTTTTCTTTTATACAATGTAATAGCTTGCCAAATTCTATCAGCTCCTCTTCTCACAGAAAGGACTTCTAATTCTCTATTGTATTCAACCATTCCTGACAGAACAATTCCAATGTCATAATTTTTTACAGCACTGATTTTTTTTCCTGAAACTTCCCAACTTTTTATTAATGAACCAAGCGGTAATCCACTTGTGAAGAAAATTAAAATGGATAATGTAATATACTTAAATCGCTTTTTCCATAACTCATTTTTTAAGAACATGTAAAGAAAAAGTGAGGTTAAAAACCATAGAAATGGAGATAGAATGAAAAGTAATATTTTTGATAAAAGAAAAAACATAAAAAATTAGTTTTTAAATTGAAAAATACTATCCTTATTTTTGCTGCCACTGTAAATAATTATTTATGAAACCGGCAAGTGCATTTTTAGGAATCAACTATAAAGATATAAATCATTGGATTATAACGGCAGGGAGTAATCTGCTAATTGCTGTATTAATATT
>CANGLG010000189.1 GCA_947454395.1 Flavobacteriales bacterium | reverse complement strand
GCGGCGTCAATTCCGAGGTTTGTTTCCTTGTTTTTTATAACGCCTGTCAATTTCTTTTGACCATATACTCCGAAAGAAAGGAGTATAAAGCCTAATAAAATACTTTTCATTGATTACCTTCTTTGAAAATTTTATTTCTTAATAACAACTGTAATTCCTTAGAAATAAGGAATCAATTCATTTTCACCCTCAAAAAATATCGAGGATAAATGAAAAAATTAAATTGTTAGAGAAGGTGGGCCGCGAAGGGCAATTAGATCAAATGAAGGGATAGATACTCCTTCAAAAAGGATGTCTTTAAAGACTGAAACAACTGATTTTTGAATTTGGAAAAAATCGTAAGAATGAACCGTAAAAGCGCTTAAATCGTGGTCACAGAAATCACAATCAACTGTTTTTTCTGAAAGTGATTTACCAATTACCTTTGATGATTCAATTTTATGCTTACAATTGTGCCACCAAGATTTTGGCGTATTCAAAATGAAAACGCTCAACAATAAGATTATGGAAACAATACGAATCTTCATGTAAAATACTACAACAATTCTTCAATAATGCGATCCATGGAATATCCTTCTGCTTCTGCTCTGTAATTACGTACCAATCGATGTCTTAGAATTGCCTTTGCGACAGATTTCACATCATCAATATCAGGTGAGTATTTACCTCGTAATGCAGCATGACATTTCGCTCCAACAATTAAATACTGTGATGCACGAGGACCAGCTCCCCAAGTAATAAAATCTTTTGTAATTTGAGGAACTCCCGGAGAATTAACTCTTGTTTTACCAACAAGTTTCACAGCATACTCCAATACATTATCTGCAACAGGAATTCTTCTAATTAGATTTTGATACTCAATAATTTCTTCCGCATTGAGTATTTTATTTAATTCAATTTTTGTGTCAGCGGTGGTCGCTTTTACAATTGCCAATTCTTCTACATAAGAAGGATAATCAACCCAAATATTAAACATAAAACGATCGAGTTGTGCTTCCGGTAAAGGATATGTCCCCTCTTGTTCAATTGGATTTTGTGTCGCTAAAACAAAAAATGGTGACGGCAATGTATACGTTGTACCGGCAGCAGTAACTCTTCGTTCTTGCATGGCTTCTAGCAGCGCCGATTGTGTTTTAGGGGGAGTTCTGTTTATTTCATCTGCAAGAATCACATTTGAAAATAAAGGTCCTTTGATGAACTTAAAATTTTTAGTCTCATCTAGAATTTCAGAGCCTACAATATCTGAAGGCATTAAATCCGGGGTAAATTGAATTCGATTGAACGATAAACCCAATGTTTCTGCAATAGTATTTACCAATAAGGTTTTTGCTAACCCAGGAACACCCACGAGCAAGCAATGGGATCTTGAAAAAATTGAAATCAATACTTGATCAACAACTTCATCTTGACCAATTATTACCTTATGAATTTCCTTTTTTAATTCATGATAATGTAAAACCAAACGATCTATTGCTTCTTTATCTGACATAATTTCAATTTTTTGTATTCACCCAGTTTGAGTTAAAATCACAGTTTAAGTAATCATCATCAACACGAATGAATGCATTTTGGATTTTCGAATTTACCCAATTTGTAACAATTTTTTGTCTTTTATCATTTTCAGCTGCTCTTTTTATCAGTGCATAATCATCCTTTAAGTTTGCAACATGTGGATCATATCTTTCCATCAATCGAACGATTCTAACGCCTTGTTTGCGCTCATAAATATCAACATACAAAGCAGGTCTCGAAACATCCCCTTTTTCCATGGCATCAGTCAAAAGATAAATTTGCTGATCTACTTCATTCAAATCTTCCATATCCCAAGTTGGTTCACCAGTGATTGGATTTGTTATAACCCCTCTGTTTTGTTTTGTTAACTCGTCATTTGAAAAACGTAAAACCGCATCATCCCAAGTAATTTTATTTTCTTTTAACATTGCATAGCATGAATCCATTTTCATTGCCGACAAATTAACTGCTTCAGGACTAAATTCAGGCATTATTAGAATATGCAAACAAACATAGTCATCTCCCTTTCTAGATATCAATTTAATAATATGATATCCGTAAATCGTTTCAATTATTTCAGATATTTCTCCTATTTTCAATGAAAAAACAGTTGATTCAAACTGTGGAACCATCATCCCTCTTTTAGCTTCAATTCGACCACCTTGGGGACCACTTCCAGGATCCATTGAGTGAATTCTCGCCATAGTCTCAAAACTTTTTCCATTTACAACGATTTCATTCCGAATTTCAACCAAAGCGTCATAGGCTCTTTTTTTATCTGCCTTAGTTATTACCGGATAATTTACAATCTGTTGGAAACCTAATTTCATATTGATGTAGGGAACACTATCTTTAGGGATACCTCCATAAAATGCAGCGACCTCTTTTGGAGTTACAGTCAAATCACTAACGAGTTTTTGCTCCATTTCTTGAGCCAACATTTTATTTTTTATTTGAACTCTAAATTCTTGTTTTATTTCCGTAGTTGATTTACCATAAAAATCCTCCAATTTTTGACGACTTCCCATTTTAGATTCAAGGATTCGAAGTCGATTTTCCATTTCTGCATCAACACTTTGATCAGTTACGACTAAACTATCTAGAATCGCCTGATTTAATAATAATTCTTCGATAAGTAACTGTTCAAGAATAGCACATTCTTTTGAAAAATTCATCTCGGTTCCTTCCGATGTAGCTTGCAATTTTTGAACTTCTAAGTCTGATAATAATACTACATTATCACCAACTTGTGCGATGACTTTATTAATCACTTTTCCTTGCCCAAAAACTTGAACAAAATAAAAAATAAAGGCCAGGAAAAAGATATTTTTTGTCATCAATTAATTTTTACCAAGATTATATAAAACATCGTAATTAACTATAATCGGAAATTTTTGTTTTAATTCTTCTAGCCATGTTTTTTCAAGATAATTCTGATAATCAGATGTAGCTGCACCCCTCGCTTCAGCAAACTCTTTTTTCATAATTGGCAAATACTGATTTAACTTGATTACATAATACTTTCCTTCAAAATTGTATGGCTTATTTCTACCTTGTTCGAATTTAAGACCTTTCAAGTATGCTATTTGCTCTGGATCGAACTTATTTGTTTTAACTCTTAAATTTAATTCTGAAGTCGCATTAACTTTTTCAATAATCTCTTTCGAAGTATTTTTCTTCTTTTTCAACATTTTAAATACCACATCTGCATTTTCAGCTGAATTACATTCATAAATTTCAGCATCAATTCTATTCGGCCACATGTACTTATCACGATTTGACTCGAAGAAAGTTCTTAATCCTGAGGTATCTTTTGTTGCCTTGTTCCAAACTTTATCAGACATAACATCATACAAAATAAGACCATCGTGGTATTCCTGAACTAACGCTTTATAATCAGGATATTTTATTTCCAATTTTGACTCTTCGTATTCCAAAATTGCAGATTTCTCCCAGTTATTGTATTGATCCTCGACCAATTTCTTAAAATCTTCTTTTCGAGCGTTTCGGAAAGATTTTTCAAGGTATGCAGCAAATTGCTTCTGTGTAAATGATTTTCCATCCATATTGAAAAGCTCATTGTTAGTTACCAACTTATCTGATTTCCATTTACCCATGTAAAAAGTTGAATCTAAATTTGCCACAAACCAATTTAATTCATAACTCGCTTTCGGAGCTTTTTTATAGTTGTATTGTTTTTTCAATTTTACAACAAAAGAATCTTGTGTTTTCTTACCCCTGTCATCTTTATTTACCTTATTTTGAAGTTCTTTCTTCATTGTTTCAAAAGGCTGAATGTCTTTCCATTCAATTCTTTTTATTATGTGAAAACCATAATCTGTTCTTACCGGCTTACTCATTTCACCGTCTTTTTTCAATGCAAATGCAGCTTCTTCAAAAGTTGGAACCATACGTTGAGAAGTTCCAGTTCCAAAAGCAGGTAATTCACCTCCTTTTTTTGCGGATCCAGCATCATCTGAATGAGCCGTTACAAGTTCTTCCCATTTTGCACCTTGCATTAATTTATCATATAGTTCATTTATTTTTTTCTCGGCATTGGCAATATCTTCTTGTTTTGCCTCTTTACCAGTGGCAACCATTAGATGAGCAACCTTCATTGTTCCTCTTGCGGGTCTCTTATCAGTAACTTTCAAAATATGATAACCAAATCTGGTTTTAAAAGGATCCGTAATACTTCCCACAGGAGTCGAGAAGGCTTTTTCTTCAAAATCATAGACCATTTGAAAAGCAGTAAAATATCCTAAATCTCCACCATTACTCGAGGCAGACGGATCTTCTGAACCGCCTTTCATTTTTGCAACCGATTCAAAGTCTTCACCTTTTTCGATTCGTTTTTTCAAAACTAAAATTCGATTGTATGCTGCTAAGGTATCTTTTGGAGTTGCTGAAGCATCTAATTTTATCAAAATATGAGATGCTCGCACTTCTGTTTTCATTCGTTCGTATGCCTGTTCCACAAGTGCTTTATTTTCTGCGGAATCTATTAAATAAGGATTTGCAAGCTGCTTTCTGTAACCTTCCAATTCCTTTTTTAATTTGGGAATCGTATCATATCCCAAAGCCTCTGCCTCTGCTACTTTTAATTTGAATTTCTTAAACATTTCAAGGTATTCATCCATTGTAGCTTTGTCAAATTTAGGATTATTGTTATTCTTCAAATAAATCTGTAAAAATTCACTTTTCTTAACAAGTTTACCATTGACTTCCATTACAACAGGGT
>CANGLG010000188.1 GCA_947454395.1 Flavobacteriales bacterium | reverse complement strand
TAAACAAATCAATAGTTTCACCATCTGCTACCGTTACTACAGCCTTTTTCCATTGTTTGCTTTTTTGCTCAACAATACCTTTATTGGTGTATTTCACAGAGGATTTTCCACCGCCATAATTGGATGTACGAACATCTGTGACATGCACTCCATACATTTTCTCGACGGCATTTTTAATTTCAATTTTATTCGCCTTTTTGTCTACTTCAAAAGTAAATCTATTATAACGCTCACTGGCATTAGTTGCTTTTTCTGTAATTAAAGGCTTTTTAATAATCGCTTGCATAGCTTTTTAGTTAAGAATCTTTTCAATTTTATCTAATGAATTCTCTGCCAAAACAACTTTTTTCGCATTTAATAAATCAAAAGTATTAAATGAATCAGCTGTTACGACTTTTACCTTTCCAAGGTTACGAGATGCCAAATAAGCATTGTCATTTTTATCCGATAGGATAACCAATACTTTATCGTTTGACAAGTTTAACGCTGAAATTAAAGATTTAAAATCTTTTGTTTTTGCTGCGTCAAAGTTCAAATCTTCAATAACCATGATACCATCATTCTTGGCTTGAAAAGAGAAAGCTGATTTTCTTGCAAGTCTTTTTAATTTCAAGTTAAGTTTGAAGTGATAATTTCTAGGACGTGGTCCAAAAATTCTACCACCTCCAACGCGAGTACCTGATTTTACACTACCCGCTCTTGCTCCACCAGTTCCTTTTTGTTTTTTCAACTTTTTCGTAGAACCGGAAATCTCATTTCTTTCTTTCGATTTGTGAGTGCCTTGACGGCGATTTGCAAGATGTTGTTTTACATCCAAGTAAATAGCATGGTTGTTAGGTTCAATACCAAACACACCTTCAGAAAGAGTTACTGATTTTGAAGTAACAGTTCCTTTTGAATCGTATACATTTACTTTCATTACTTTCTAATTGTTAGAGTTGAACCATTTGCTCCAGGCACTGAACCTTTTACAATTAATATATTCTTATCAGCAAGAACTTTCAAAATTTGAAGATTAGAAGCCAATCTTCTTTTGTTACCCATTTGACCAGCCATACGCATTCCTTTAAATACGCGAGCAGGATATGAGCAAGCTCCAATTGAACCAGGTGCACGAAGACGGTTATGCTGACCGTGAGTTGATTGACCAACTCCACCAAAACCATGTCTTCTTACAACACCTTGAAAACCTTTACCTTTTGTTGTTCCGATAACATCAATGTATTCTCCTGCTTCGAAGATAGCTACATCAATAGTATCACCAACGTTTACGTTATCAAAACCTTTGAATTCCACCAATTTTGCTTTTGGTGAGGTATTCGCCTTTTTGAAGTGACCTTTCAAAGCATTAGGAGTGTTTTTTTCTTTACGATCTCCATAACCCAATTGAACGGCCTCGTAACCATCTCTGTCTTGTGTTTTGATTTGAGTCACAACACAAGGACCAGCCTCTATCACTGTGCATGGTAAAGATTTACCCTCAGCACTGTAGATACTAGTCATTCCGACTTTTCGACCAATTATTCCAGGCATATTTACTTAATTTAATTAATTACACTTTAATTTCAACCTCAACTCCACTTGGCAACTCCAATTTCATAAGGGCATCAACAGTTTTTGAAGAACTACTGTAGATATCCATTAATCTTTTGTAAGCACACAATTCAAATTGTTCACGTGCTTTCTTGTTCACGTGTGGTGAACGAAGAACGGTGTAAATTCTTTTGTGGGTAGGTAAGGGAATAGGACCACTTACCACTGCACCAGTTGATTTTACGGTTTTAACGATTTTTTCTGCTGATTTGTCTAACAGATTGTGATCGTATGATTTTAATTTTATTCTTATTTTTTGGCTCATCTCGTTAATTTATTATGCTGTGATTTTACCATTAGCTTTCGCAACAACGTCATCTGATATATTTCTTGGTGCTTCAGAGTAATGTGAAAATTCCATAGAAGAATTTGCTCTACCTGATGTAATAGTACGTAATTGAGTCACGTAACCAAACATTTCAGATAGTGGAACGTCTGCTTTCAAAACTTTTGCTCCATTTCTATCGTCCATACCTTTCATCATTCCACGTCGTCTATTCAAGTCACCAACAACGTCACCCATATTTTCTTCAGGTGTAACAACTTCAAGTTTCATGATTGGTTCTAAAAGAACTGGCGAACATGATTTTAAAGCAGCACGATATGCCATTTTTGCACATAGTTCAAATGATAATGAATCTGAATCGACGTTGTGATAAGAACCATCAATAAGTTCAATTTTCATTGCCTCAACAGGGAATCCGGCTAAAACACCATTCTTCATTGATTCTTTAAATCCTTTTTCAACCGAAGGAATAAATTCTCTTGGAATGTTACCTCCTTTGATACTATTTATAAATTCTAAACCAGTTTTTTCAGGATTATCTTGTGGAGATATTTTTACTAAAATATCCGCAAATTTACCACGACCACCAGTTTGTTTTTTATAAACTTCTCTGTGTTCAGTTGAACCTAAAATATTTTCTCTATAAGCCACTTGAGGAGCTCCTTGATTTACTTCAACTTTGAACTCTCTTTTCAAACGGTCAACAATGATTTCTAAGTGAAGCTCACCCATTCCCGAAATAATTGTTTGTCCTGTTTCCTCGTCTGTATTAACACGGAATGTAGGATCTTCTTCTGATAATTTAGAAAGGCCAATAGATAATCTATCTGTATCCGCTTGAGTTTTCGGTTCAATTGCTAAACCAATAACAGGATCAGGGAATACCATTGATTCAAGCACGATAGGGGCATTTTCAGCACAAAGGGTATCTCCGGTTTTAATATCTTTAAATCCAACAACTGCACCGATATCACCAGCTCCTAATTCGCTAATTTGATTTTGTTTGTTTGCGTGCATTTGGAAAATACGTGAAATACGTTCTTTATTGTCGGAACGCGTATTTAACACATAAGATCCAGCTTCCAATTTACCAGAATATGCTCTAACGAAACAAAGTCTACCAACAAATGGGTCAGTAGCAATTTTGAAGGCCAAGCCTGAAAAAGGTTCGTCATACGATGGTTTACGAATAACTTCTTCATCGGTTTTAGGATTAATTCCTGTTATTCCTTCAATGTCCATTGGCGAAGGAAGAATTTCCATAACCATGTCCAACATTGCTTGAACTCCTTTGTTTTTGAAAGAAGAACCACACATCATTGGAACAACTTTTCCAGAGATAGTAGCTTCTCTTAATGCATTTAGGATTTCTCTTTCTGTTAATGAATTTTCATCTTCAAAGAACTTCTCCATTAAAGATTCATCAAATTCAGCAACAGCTTCCAATAATTCACTTCTTAGACGACGCGCTTCATCAATAATATCAGCAGGGATTTCAACTTCTTTGAAAGTCATTCCCATATCATCGTCATTCCAAACAATGCCTTTAAAGTTAATTAGGTCAACAACTCCTTTGAAATTATCTTCATCACCAATATTGATTTGTAAAGGAAGTGCGTGACTACCCAACATATCTTTAACTTGTTGACAAACTTTCAAGAAATCTGCACCTTGACGGTCCATTTTGTTAACGAAACCAATTCTTGGAACGTTGTAATTGTTAGCAAGTCTCCAGTTTGTTTCTGATTGTGGCTCAACTCCATCAACAGCTGAAAATAAAAAAACCAAACCGTCAAGAACTCTCAACGAACGATTTACTTCAACTGTAAAGTCAACGTGTCCTGGTGTATCAATAATATTAACATGATAAGTCTGACCTCTATAATTCCAATTTAAAGTAGTTGCAGCAGAAGTAATTGTAATACCACGTTCTTGCTCTTGCTCCATCCAGTCCATTGTAGCTGCACCATCATGTACTTCTCCAATTTTGTGACTAACACCACCATAAAAAAGAATACGCTCAGTAGTTGTAGTTTTACCTGCATCAATATGAGCAGCGATTCCAATGTTTCTTGTGTATTTAAGATCTCTTGCCATTTCTTAGAATCTAAAATGTGAAAATGCTTTATTTGCTTCAGCCATTCTTGATGTATCTTCTTTCTTTTTGAATGCCGCTCCTTCTTCTTTGGATGCAGCAATAATTTCAGAAGCTAACTTTTGGGCCATTGTTTTCTCGTTTCTTTTTCTAGAATAACCAATTAGCCATTTCATTGCTAATGAAGATTTTCTTTCTTCACGAACAGGAGTAGGAATTTGGAAAGTAGCTCCACCAACACGGCGACTTCTAACTTCAACACTTGGAGTAACATTTTCCAACGCTTTTCTCCAAATATCTAATCCAGCTTGATCTTCTATCTTTTTATCTACGATTTCAATTGCATCGTAAAATATTTTAAATGCTAAACTTTTTTTACCAGAGTACATTAAATTATTAACAAACTTGGTTACTACCACATCGTTAAACTTTGGATCTGGTAGAATAGCAATTTTCTTGGCTTTTTTTCTTCTCATTTTTCTAAAGCTTAATTATTTTTGCTTAGGACGCTTAGTTCCGTATTTAGATCTTCTTTGACTTCTCCCTTGTACACCAGCTGTATCTTCAGCACCACGTACAATGTGATAACGAACTCCAGGAAGATCTTTTACTCTTCCTCCTCGCACTAGAACCAATGAGTGTTCCTGAAGATTGTGGCCTTCACCACCGATGTAAGCGTTGACTTCTTTGCCGTTTGTTAAACGTACACGGGCAACTTTACGCATAGCGGAATTAGGCTTTTTTGGCGTAGTCGTGTAAACACGAACACACACACCTTTACGTTGTGGACATGAATCAAGCGCAGCGGACT
>CANGLG010000187.1 GCA_947454395.1 Flavobacteriales bacterium | reverse complement strand
GAGCAAATACAATCGGAACCACAAATGTCCCTAACCATCCGGCCCAAACCATCCACATTCCTTTCATTCCATGTTCCGCTATGATGCCAGTTAATAACTGACCTTGATCCACAGAAAGATAAAGCATGTACAGCGAAAGCCCAGAAATCCACCAGGAAACTTTTGCACTCGATTTGAAAATAGGGTGGAACAAATCTTTCTTTTGCAGAAAGGTGATTAAAATTAAGGACAGTAAATAAACGATAAGAATTAGCAAAAGCTCAATATGAATAGATAAATGAAATAAAATTGTAGGAGTAGGTTGTTAAATATAATACTTTTTAGAGACATAAAAAACCAAAAGCCCCAACCGATAAATCGAATTGAGTTTAATTGGCTTTGTTAAAATTCAATAAAATTTCTGTTTTAAATTGGCATTGATCCCAAATTATTTAATCCTTGAATTTGAACAGATATTTATAATTTTTTTCTTCCAAAAAACGTTGAGCTATTGGGGTCTACAAAATGTAAACGGTCTTTCATCGGTAAATTATAAATATAACTTGGGAATTTTGTAAAGACCTCTGGACAATTCAAAACAAGTTTATTAAATGTTTCTTCTTGAAGCTTTGGATAGATTTGTAAAGTGTCACAGATTGTATGAATTATTATTCTCGTTTCCATAAGATTTGTGTTTTGTATTTCTTTGAATATAAAATCTAAAAGCCAATCAAGGTAATTTTGATTGAAACCAGTTGAGATTTCGTTATATAAAAGACGATACGTGAAATAGCGCATTTTTGGAAATATGTGTACTTCTTTTAATTCTTTTTCTGTGATAGATAAATCTAAATAAAGTTCTTTTCCCAGTTTCAAAACACGTTCTCTATTTGCTTTAAAAAAGTGATGACGTAAAAGCAATGAGTTAGCAAAAATATAATCTTGCAATGCTTTCAAAGACTGATGTGGTTTTACATTATTCAGATAAAAACCTAAACCACTTTCATAATCTGAAATTGAAAATTCCGGATCTGCAAATAATTCAAAAAAGCCTTCACGAATAATAGGAAGTGTATGGAATTGCTTGTAGAATTCCAAATTCCCATTTGGATTATTTTTCAAACTTGTGTAAATATCTTCACCTAAAATCATTTTTTTGTCAAAAGACAGATCTGAAGGAAATTGTTCTAGAAAATGATACAAAGGTTTCAACCCACCCTGTTGGATATTGATACTTAATAAACTTTTGAAGTGTTTTTGATCAGGAAAAACACCATACAAACGCTGAAAATCAGTTATTTCATTGATATCTTTTTCCATTGAAAACCAATCTTGAAAACCAATATATTGCGCAATGATATCTAGCGTGTGAAGGTAAGGTGTGTTTTTGTTCTCATTCCAAAGAAATAAACGATATAACGTACTTTCGGATATAGATTTTATACTATCTTTTTGAATTATTTCACATGCTTTCTTGCAGTCCAGTTTTGTAAATATGCGAAAGGATATTGTCTCTTCCAATTTGGCTTTTAGGCATTCCAAATTGTATTCCGATATTTTATATTTGGGCAGTGGCATTCAGATTTTAATTGAAATTCCTGTGGTTATCGAGTAATAATAGTTATCAATTGGCAATGGACGATAAGTATCAAAATTATGGTCGTAGTGTATATTAAAACCAAGGTATTTATTTACATTAAAATAGAGGTTGGAATCAAAAAACCATCTTGGCGTATTAAAATGACTATTTAAAGGAAATTGCACAAAAGTAGAACCCGCAAAATCTATATTATTTGTGATTTTAAAAGCGAATTTTGAAGTTAAATTTAGCCGAAACATTTCTCTGTAAACGATACTTAATGAGTCTTTGGTGAAAGCATATGAACTAAGGAAAGGATTCCATTTTTCTAATTCATAAAAAATCCCAATCCCAGTATATAAATCTGATTTTTTTTTCTCAAGCCACCGCATTCTAGCGTTAATTCCTAAAAGTCCTCGATGCTCCATTCCTTGAACACCATTCCATTGGTATTGTGTAAAGATATCCGGAGCAATTTTTCTTGAATCATTATCTCGAAAACGCAATTGAAAAAAACCATTATTTTCTAGTGCCGTCAAACCATTCAGGGAAAGTTCGGTTTGAGATAGAAAAATAAACATGTATTTGTTTTTTAGAAACAAATCAAATTCTGATGAATTCGAAAAATCAATTAAATTTTTTTTCTGTTTATCATTTGAGAAATTAAAATTGAAGGAAGCTCTTACTCGTCGAAAAGTGCTGTCATTTTCAATTTTACGGTCAATATTTAAAATCTGAGCTTTTGTCGTTACAAAAAAGAAGCAAGAAAAAAACACTATCAGAAATTTCATGTCAGTTAATTTGACCTCGAATTTAATTCATTGTTTTGGTTTTGAATACTCAGAATTCAGATTTATTTTCTTTCGAGATAGGATTTTGTTAATTAAATTTTGAGTAATAACCATTAGTTTACTTATGCGATCCCAACCAAAACGGAAATATCCTGTCTAAGATTCTTGCAGCATAACCTTGACATTTGTCTCAGTTGGGAGCATAATTAAAAACTATATTTTCTATAACACAAAGCAAATAATTATTTATCATGCAAATGTTTCTCAAATTTTAATCAACTTCTTTTTTAAGTTCTTGAAATGTAATCTCACCAAACTTGATACAACCAGCGAATTACCCAAACCCAAAAAGCTATTAGTATTCCTAAACCTAATACCATTCCCACTGCACCCACTACTTTAATCAATTTAATACTGAATTGATTTAATTCATCATCCGTTTTTTTTATTTCGCTCAATTATTTTTCCTTAAACCTTACTCTCAAAGTTAAAATAGATAAAGCTTATATTTTAGTTCAACTTAGTTCAAGTTAATAATAAAAAGGAACATAAAAAAAACGCACTCGGAAAGAATGCGTTACATTTTTTTTAAAATCTAAGAGATTATTCTCCGAATTTCTCGATAACTTGCTGAGTTACACCAGTGTTAGAGAAGCCTCCGTCGTGAAAAAGATTTTGCATCGTTACGTATCTCGTTAAATCAGAGAACATAGAGACACAATAATCAGCGCAAGCTAGTGCTGAGGCATTTCCAAGAGGTGACATTTGCTCAGAGAAATTAATAAATTCTGTAAATCCTTTGATTCCTTGTCCCGCAGTAGTAACTGTTGGAGATTGAGATATCGTATTTACACGCACTTTGTTTTTAATTCCATAATGATATCCGAAAGAACGCGTGATTGATTCCAACAAAGATTTAGCATCTGCCATGTCATTGTAATCTGGGAAAATTCTTTGGGCTGCAATGTATGTAAGTGCCACAACGGAACCCCATTCGTTTATGGCGTCGTGTTTGTATAATGTTGCTAATGTCTTGTGTAAAGAGATTGCTGAAACATCCATTGTTTGGTTGTAATATTGATAATTACTTTCCGTATAATGTTTTCCTTTTCGAACATTTGGAGACATGCCAATTGAGTGTAAAACAAAATCTATTTTTCCACCCAGTATTTCCATAGACTTAGTCACTAAATTTTCAAGGTCCTCAATACTTGTTGCATCAGCAGGAATGATTTGACTACCAGTTTTCTCTGCTAAGCCATTTATTTCACCCATTCGCATTGCAATCGGGGCGTTTGTTAAAACGAATTGAGCCCCTTCTTCATGTGCTCTTTCAGCCACTTTCCATGCAATGGATTGATCGTTCAATGCGCCAAATATTATTCCTCTTTTTCCTTTCAGTAAGTTGTTTGCCATGATGTTTAATTTGAAGCAAAAGTAATAAAATGTTTGAATGACTATTTTCTTAGAAAATGGAATCATTAACAATGAATTGTTTGATTTGGTCAAAACAATTGATTAATTCACAAAATTACAGTCAAATAAAATCGTTTTTTGTTCGTTCTTTCGGTATAGTCCCCTCAATCATAAAGCGATGAAACCAATCATTCCGTTACCGTGTTCCGAAGATTGGAACAAGATGAAAATCGGACAATTATCCAGACATTGCGGAGTTTGCGAAAAAAGCGTTATTGATTTTACGCAAATGTCACGCTTTGAAATTCTTTCCTACTTAATTGAACACCGTAATGAAAATGTGTGTGGGCATGTTCGTTTATCACAATTGGATTATCGCCATGAGGAAACGCTTGTTGTCATTCGGGACTTGGAAAAGCGCCATAGAAATACAAATTTATCCTACTTTTTACTTTCAATGGCAACTCTTTCTTTGATGTCTTGTGAACCCCAAAAGGAAAGCAACCATTCAATTAAGCCCAAGCAGCAAATTGAACAAAGAACAAAGAATGGTAATGAAATAAAAAAGGGTGAAATTGATTTGAAATCAGAGGTGGAAAAAACACATTGTAAAATGGAAACCGTTGAGGGAACTGTAGATGGAGGAATAGAGTGGCAACAACCTCTAGGAGGAGCCATGGTAATTGAAGCGCCAGAACCACCGGAATTAATTCCTGAGCCTCCTACATTGGGTGAAATTTATATTCCGATTGAACGACCTAAAATGATAGTGGAAGTGATGCCTGAATTTGATGGTGGGACGGATGCATTAATGAAATATGTTCGTAAACATTTACATTATCCAAAGTGGGAAAAAAAGAATAAAATTCAAGGAACCGTATACGCCACTTTTGTTGTTGATGAAAATGGAAATATTACTAACCCAGAAATTATGCGAAGTGTTGAAGGAGCAATGAATTTTGATGAGGAAGTAATAAAAGTAATTCTTTCAATGCCCAAATGGAAACCAGGTATGGACCAGG